>PUOJ01000056.1 GCA_003552075.1 Bacteroidales bacterium | reverse complement strand
CGTGCTCCGGGTCGGTCACGCCACTGCTTGGCTCCCGTACGCCATGATCCGAAAACAGCATGATCACCGGTTCCCTGGGAGCCTCCTTCAGTATGTTGTTTACCATATCGATAATCCTGTCGCTGATGTAGAGGTACTGTTCAAAGTAAAGCGCCCGTTTCGTTTCATTGTTGATGGTTTCATATTCCCAATGATTGGTTGGATTCTCCATGAAGTTCCCATCGCGGTCGAAGACAAAGGGAAGATGCGGGGTCATCAGGTGGGCATACAACATCACGGGATGCTCACGGGTTTGCAAGGTATCCGGGAAGTGCGTGATGAAGTCGAGAAAATATTTGTTGACCCGGTAATACAGGTTGGAGATGTCGTCGATGAAAAGCGGGGCCAGGGGACTCAGCAATGAACGGCGCAGCACCAGGTAGTGAAAGGGGTCCATCACCACCTGGTTTTCCGGGTCGGTATTATACATGCAGTAAAAATTAATGTCTTCGATGCCGAAAGAATATTCAAAGCTACCCCATCCATCAATAAAAAAGATCTCGTATCCAGCCCGGTTCAGGAAGTTCATCAGAAAGTTGTTGTCATATTTCTGATAGAGACTTGCTGCCGGCAAATCCTCATCCAGGTAATCCAGGTTCATCAGGGAAGGCAGTGACCGGATCGTATTGGTAAAGCGGCTTTTGCTCTGTTCGGCCACAAAAAAACCGTGATCACGAAGGCTTTCTGCAAATGCGCTGTGATCATGCTGCCAGACCTCCTGCATGCTGGGTAAGCTGGCAAGTTCATCAAAGACCAGGATGAAAATGTCGGGATAATCCCCGGCATCCGCGACCTCTTGAGGTGTTTCCGGGGGTGAAGGTTGTTGGGCAGCCTGCCGTGTGCGATATTTATCCGCTTCCGCAGGCAACATGATCAACAGGTTGTATAGCACCAGAAAGGCCACGGGTATCAAAAGAATCGTGGATGTCTTGTTTAGGGTGGCGGCATGGCTTGTCCGCAAAATTAGGCGGGCAACCAATCCGTATAGCACCAACACCAATGGAATCAGCAACCAATGCGCCGTGCCGGTTGAAAAAAACGGAAACACCTCGTGCAATATCCCATAAAACCAAAAGACTGTCAGAAAGGTGGCAGTAAGTATGGCGGCTGGCGTATTGCTGCGCGTATACATCCGCCAGCCTGCAAAAACCAGGATGGCCAAAACCAGCGAAGCCAACAATGGCATCAGCAGTTGTGCAAGCGCAAGTTCTGCAATATTATGGGCATACAGTGCCAACACCGGGTACACCGCAAAAAGCAACACCAGGACATACGCACGCAATCTCTTCATGACTTTTAAAACCTAACAAACGATTTAACAAACCCCCTCTAGCTTATATTTTCTGCAAAAATCTTTGACCCGTCCTGATTTTTGTTAACAAAAAGTGAAACCCTATTTCAGGACGAAACAATCTTCCACAACCCTGTGTCTTCCTACTTCTTACTTCCTACTTCCTACTCCTTACTTCCTACTCCTTACTTCCTACTCCTCACTCCCCCTTCCCCTGCCTGCAGCCAACTCCTTCAGGTGCTGATACACCAAATGCACCGGCAAACCCATCACATTGTGATAGGACCCCTGGATACCTGTGATGCCGATATAGCCAATCCACTCCTGTATGCCATAGGCGCCAGCCTTGTCAAACGGCTTAAATTCAGCCACATAATAGTTGATCTCTTCTTGGGATAGCCCCCGGAAGGTGACCAGCGAGTGGTCGTGAAAGACCCATTCCTTGTCCTGGTGGCGAATGCAAACGCCTGTATAGACCTCGTGGGTGCTCCCGGAAAGTTCACTGATCATCCGCGAGGCATCCGCCGCATCCCCGGGTTTATTGATAATGCGGCCCCGGTGCACCACGATGGTATCCGCAGTGATGATCACCGCATTGGGTTTTTCCAGTTCGTCGTAAAAACAGTTGGCCTTTTCACGGCACAAATGCGCCACCACTTCTTTTGGCGGCATGTCATTGTGAAAGGTTTCCGGTGTGGGCCTTACCATCACACGGAATGGAATGCCCACAGCCTCCAGCAATGCCTTTCTTCGCGGCGACTGGGAGGCCAGGATGATATCAAAGGGGTCAAAAATTCGTAATGGGTTCATTATTGCTAAGAAAGTCAAAAGGTCGAAATGTCTAAAAATCAAAAGATCCGGGGATGCGATTGTCCATGGTTCAGCAGATGACCCCATTCACAAGGTACACATGCAGCACCAACATGGACAGCACCCCGGTAATCATGGCCAGTTTCACGATTTGCTGGATCTGGCAGTATTTCGGGTCGGCCGGGACCCGCAGAAGCATGAACAGGACCAGCAGGAAGGGCAATATCACCGCAACCAGCAGGTATGCACTCAGCCACAACATGTCCTCGCCAAAAATGATCAACTTGGCAAATGCGATGCCCACAAGAATCAGGGCCACGAGAAACACGCTGATCTTCCTGGCATTGCCCACACCGATAAGCACTGGCAGGCTTTGATTGCGTGCGCGCAGATCCATGCGATAATCTTCCAGGTCCTTCAATACTTCCCGGAGCAATGTAGCCATGGCGGTAAAGAAGGCATAGGCATATACGACGGGGCCAGCAATGAAAAAACACCTGGCCGGTGGCAGTTCCATCAGGTGAAAAGCACGGACCTCGAGCAGCCAGACAAGCAAGGGAACCGCTGCAGCCAGAAAGGTCAACAAGATATGGCTGGCCAGGATGAATTTCCTCAACCGAACAGCCTGCAGCCAGATCAACACAGGAACGGCCACCAGGATTGCCATCAAAGGCAGGTATTGGTACTGATACGCCAGATAAGCCGCCAGCAGCACCGCAACGCCATTAAACAACCAAAAGGCCTGGAGGGCCCGGATCTTTTTCAGCCTTTTAAAAAGCAAGGGCTGCCCCCGCTTTCTTAAAGTGTCATCGTATTCGTCATGATAAGCATGAATGGCATACCGTGAAGCGGCGACGAGCACAACTGCCATGACGAGCAAGAAAAAATGCAGGTTGGTGACCCCGCTGCCACCCAGCAGGGGAAGAATCACCATGTATCGCAGCAGGTATTGCAACAATATAATAATCAGGAGGTTTTCCCACCTGATCAAGCGAAGTGAGACCACGAATGCTTGCATAATTCGACATCTTTAAGGTTAGCCTTGACAGCAGCCGGGGATTCTGTAAATCCGGATACTGCTTTATCTACCAATGAAAACCATCGTTGTGAAACCACTTGTCCTGCACACGCATCACCTGCTCAAGTACATCCCTGACACATCCTTTTCCACCTTCACGTCCGGAAATATAGCGGGATATGTGTTGCACCTCCTGTACGGCATCCGCCGGACAAGCAGGTACGCCGACTTCCCGCATAACCTGGTAATCCGGGAGGTCGTCCCCCATATAGAGTATGCGCTTTTTATCCAGGCCTTTTTCCGCTACGATCTTTTCAAAAAGCTCCAGCTTTTTACTGACACCAAGGTATACATCCTCAATGCCAAGAAGCAGAAAACGTCGTTTGACGGCATCGCAGCTGCCACCGGTGATGATGATGATGCGGTATCCTTTCTTTACGGCTAGCTGCAAAGCATAACCGTCCTTTACATTCATGCTGCGTAACATTTGCCCTTCCTGGGTCAGCAATACTACCCCAGTGGTCATCACCCCATCCACATCAAAAATAAATGTATCTACATCAGCTAATAACTGCTTATAATTCGTCATCAAGTATTTGCTTTTTTAATGAAACAATCAATGGGTCACCTTCTTTACTTTTTACCGCTCCTTCCTGACCCGACCAGACAGCCCAGGCGCTGTCCCTGAGGGCAATTTTTAAAAAAAAGGATCCAGCCAATTCCAGCCCAGCGTCATTCTTCATCCTTCATTTTTCATTTTTCATTCTTCATTTTTCATTTTTCATTCTTCATTCTTCATCCCCTACTCCAGGTGTTTTTTCCGGATGCTTTCACTGATAAAATTATACAATTTTTGAAAATCCGGGTGAGCCTTCAGCATATCCAGGTGCTTGCTGATCACTTTCATGTTATTGCGTCGGGCTGGTCCGGTTTGGATGCCTGCAGGATGATGCTGCAATGCCTTTCGGGCTGTTTCTTCAATGAGCGGTCTTATAAGATCGAATGGCAACTGGTTCTCCGCCAGGATGTCTGATGCAACCACGTACATGTGGTTCACGAAGTTGCAGGCGAAAACAGCTGCCACATGCATCATGCTGCGTTGCGCACTGTCTGTCCATTGTACCGTTTCGCTGATGCTTCGGGCCAACTCTTCCAATGTGGCCTTATCCCTGTCATCGGCTACTTCCAGGAAAATGGGAATTTTCCTGTAATCCAATGCAACGCCCCTGGAAAATGTTTGCAAGGGGTAAAACACCCCATGGCGGGAACTGCCATCACGTAGGGCATCCATTGGCGTTGTACCTGAGGTATGCACCAGCAATTTGTCCTTAAAGGGAAAGGAGGCGGCTGTTTCTTCGATCGCATCATCCGTGATGGCCATCACATAGGCATCTGCCTCCGGGTGCAGGGCTTCCGGACTGTCCGTGCAGCCGCAAGCCAACTGATCGGCCAGCTTCTGCGCATGTGCAATGTGCCTGCTGTAAACCTGGAGCACCTCACGCCCGGCCTGCTTGTAAGCATGGCCAAGATGGCTGGCTACGTTTCCGGAGCCTAAAATCACTATTTTCTGAATCGCTGCCATAGACAAATTCATTAAACAGAAATAAGTGCATTGATGGTTCAGCCTGGCTAGCCCCGGGCCTGCTTTTTTCTGCTCCGGTATGCCATCCAGAGCCCGGCAAGCATCACGATGATACTTAGCCAGAGCAGGTTGATCAATGGGAAGATGGTTGTTTTGATGATGATGAAATCCAGGCGCTCTTCAAACAGCTCCAGATCTACAGTATACGGTTCATCAGCAGCCCTTTTCAACCTGAAGCGCAGCTCAATGTCTTCCACTGTATCATCTTCATGTATGATCTCCCCTTCGGCATACACAAATGCAGGACGGATGTGATAGTGCTCTCCGAACTGTGTATGTACCACCATATCGGCAATCACCCGCAATTGGTCCTCCCCGTGCAGGTCATGCAGCGGTTCGGTGAGAATGTCCTGGAATACCAGCAGATGGTTATCCAGGGTGATGCTATCGCCTACGGTGATGCGCAGGCTTTCCAGTTTTTGATGAGGTTCCGGAATCTCACCCTGGTCAAGGTCTGCATAGGTGACATGGGTGAAGATGTCCTTGAGGGGAAACACTTTGGCATAAGGCTCATACACGTTGCCCATCCTCTCGTTAAGCAGCACGGCCGGATAAGAGCTGAACACCTTATAAAACTCACCTTCCCTGTTTTCTTTGAGGAAATCAACCTGGTAATGGACACGTTCGCCATCGAATGCATACCCCACATATGTCACGTGGTAGTCGCCCATCGGCAGGATCTCATCTTTGATCAGCAACAGGTTTTCTGTTTCCGGAAAGCTTTCTCCCAGGTGATAGCCAGAGGTGTTTTTTGAGATGGTTTCCTGCTGTGAAAATGTGATTACTATTGCCAGCAGGAACATTCCCATGCCCAGATGCGTGACGGCGCCGCCTTTGCTGATGTATTCTTTTGGGAATCGCAACAGCATGTCAAGGGATGAAAACAAGGCAAAGAGAGATGCCAAAATCATCAGCAGGAAATCCGGGCGTTGGATGCCGTAGGTGACTGCGGCCAGGATGGAAAATACAATCGCCAGGGTCATTGGAAGTCCCATGCGCCGGATGAATAGGTTGAAGGAATTGTTGCCCCAGCGGACAAAGTGGGTGAATCCCATCATAAGTGCGATGGCTATCGCAAATGGGAGCTGCCAGGTATTGTAGTGCGCAACCACGTTGGCAGGCGGCGCCAGCTTGGTGCCAAAAAAATGGTTAATTACCGGGATGGATGTGCTGAAAATGATCTGAAAAGCGGAAAGCACCATGACCAGTGCCCCGACAAACAACCAGAAGTCCCTGGCAAACACTTTTTCAGTTTTTTTGGACGGCAACCTTTGGTATATCCGGAAAAACAGGATCAGGCTTGTGACCAGGGCTGCAAAAAGATAGATCAGGATGTGCGTACCCATGCCATCCCGGCCAAATGAATGTACGGAGGTGTCGGAAAGCACGCCACTTCGCGTCAGGTAGGTGGCGTATATGACAAAAATGTAGGCCAGGATCACGAAAAGCAATGCCGGGGCATAGCTGTGTCTTTTTTTCAGTGATACCAGCATCAGATGCAGACCAGCCACAAGGATGAGCCAGGGCACCAGCGAGGCGTTTTCAATGGGGTCCCAGGCCCAGAAACCACCAAATGTAAGCGACTCATAAGCCCAGATTCCGCCAAGAAGGATGCCGGCACCAAGGAAGAATATGCCAAGGATGGTCCAGGGCAGTGCAGGCTTTATCCACTCGTGATATTTACCTTTCCAAAGTCCGGCAATGGCATAGCAAAATGGTACCAGCACGGCGGCATAACCTATGAATGTCACCGGCGGATGGGAGAGCATCCAGAAGTTACGCAACAGCGGGTTCAACCCGTTCCCATCGGTAATTTGCAGGAGGTATTCCGGGTTCTGAAAGAAAATGTTATCGGCATTTTCAGGAGCTTGCCTAAGCAATTGGAAGGGATCGAAACCAATGCTGATGCCACCCGTTTTGATCCCGAGCAGCATGCTGACCAAAAATACCTGGGAAACAGCGAAAACAGTCATCACGGGCATTTCCCAGCGGCGTGAAACACGGATGATGATAAGGCCGAACACGACCTGTGACAACACCCAAAAAAGGAGGCTGCCCTCCTGCCCTGCCCAGAAACTGGCTATTTGATATCCAAGGGAAAGATCGTTTTCGACGTGCACCCAAACATACCGGTACTCATAGTATTGGTTTAGCAGGATGAACATCAGGGCAAAGGAAGCCACAGCAACCATCCCGGCATGCAGCCTGAAAGCTCTGCGGCCATAACAACGCCATAGGCGATAGTTTATGTGGCCGTCATATGATGCACGGAAATAAGCAAATGCAGCAAAAATGGCCGTGAGAAAAGCAAGGTAGATCGCGGCGCGCCCAAGATAACCCCAGAAGAGATGTTCGCCAACATAATGAATGTCCATGCAACAGAAATATTGTTTCTAACAAAAGTAATGATTTTTACAGAGAGAAAGCCTGATGCTTTGCTGCAGCATGGGTTTGCCCTTCACTTTGTTTAACCTATCCTGACAAAAAAACTGTGCTATTTTGGGGACTGCAAGATGAAGAGCAATCAGGTTAGCTCAAGGCGCATATGTTTCTGTGCAGGAATTACCGCTCCTTCATTACGATCCGGCTGTAGTCCACGCCTTTTCCGTGAAGGCGAAGCAAGTACATCCCGGGCGACAGGAGGCCCACATCTAAGGCCATGACACCTTTTTGCCCTGGAGTCAGCCTTACCTGTTCTGCCGCCTGGATGCTCCCATCCTGCCCATAGATGGTGGCCATATAGCGGCCTTTCAGTTCCGGACAAAAACGAAGGGTTAAGGCTGACTGAAATGGGTTGGGATAGACCAAAAAAGGCTCAGCGCAGGGCTTATGCGACACATCTGGCATTTGTGTCTCGATGTCGTCCAGTGCCTGGTAAAACAAAGCTGCCTCCATGGCCTGGTTTCGCATATCCTGCAGCTGATCTCCAAAATGCATTGCAAACCCGACCGAAAGGGTATCTCCCGGTTGCATTCTGTTTGGGCCGTGGCTTATCAGTGAGGAAATGTCATTGTCTGCATCATAAAAGCCTGCATATAGTCTGTTATTCGTGAGTGCCGCATATTTCTCCACGTCACTGAAACCATCATCAATGCGCATGCTTCCTTTGGCTCCCTGATTGTCGAAGGCATAGTGGCGCATGCCCCCTGCTGACAAAAGCTGAATGCCGGTGTAATGCCCGCCTTCATCAGAATAGGCGTAGGCCATGCGTGAAGACACGTCGATGGTGGCACGATGCATCTTGTTGTTTCGCAAAACCCAGTCGGCAAAAAAGCCTGCATAAAAATCCTCATAGGTTTGTTCAGACTGATTGATTACCTGGTAATGCAGGATGAAGTAATCCTTAGGCTCCTGGTAATCCCACAGGTAAGCGTGCCAAAGGATATCCAAACCCAGTGGAGGGCCTCCATTGGCATCATGGTCCTGCAATCGTCCACTGACCACAAGAGGTGCAAGCATATGATCAGTATGCAATACCGGTGGGTCTGCAATAATTAGTTTGTCACTGAATGTACCAGCTTCACTGCCGTATACATTGTCCACCACCCTGGAAGCACTGTTGGCAAACAGGAAGCCACCGTTACGCAGTACGGTGTAGCCATCTTCATAAGTCAAGCCCCAACCCTGGGAATAATCCGGGTAATTGAAGCCCAAAGCGCCGTAACCACTAAAGGTTGTTTTGATGGGACCAGCTTCGACGTTCAGGTAGTCGCGGTTAAGCACACGCCGGAAGGACCTGCGGCCAATTTGCTGCCCGTGTTCATCATAAAAATGCAGGGTAAATAACACGTGGTGGCTATCCGGCAAAGCGGCGCTTGTTTCAACCAGCAATGGATCATCCCGGTTATCGAAGACCTGCAGGCTGTCAATGCTGTCGAAAAACAAGGTATCCGTAAGCACATTCAGCTTGTCGGAATCGGTGGTCAGCACGGCGCGCAGGGTCTGGAGTGGTGCCAGCATGTTTTGCAAAAACATCTCCAGGCTGAATGTCATTTCCGGCCCTACATTGCCCAAGGCTTCCGCAGAGGTCAGGTGTTCTGCGATTCGAATATAGCTGTGGTGGGTTTCGGTGAGTGCCCGGAATATATTCAGGCGGCCATTCCCAAGCTGGCTGGCATACGGCAGGTTTTCCTCCAACTGATCAATGGGGTCTGCGGTCACTTTGAGCATCGCCTTGATCTGCAGGGCACTCAGTTCCGGGAATCGTGACCGCAAGAGGGCTGCAGCACCGGCAACCACGGGCGAAGCCATGGAAGTTCCATTTCCCCGCATATAGGAAGCATTGACCCAGGTCGACTTGACCTGGTGTCCGGGGGCGGCAATATCGACAAAAGGGCCATAACTGGAAAACCCGGCCTTGTTATCCAGGCTGTCGGTGGCTGCCACGCTCAGCACGAGGTCAAAAGAAGCAGGATAAAACGGCACATCATCATCTGCATTGCCGGCAGCAGCCACCACCAGTACATCGTGGTTCAACACCGCATAGTCGATGATATCCTGGCCAAAAGGCCCCGCGTTGAAATGGCTGCCCCATGAGCAATTGATCACATCGACGCCCTGATCCGCTGCATACACAATACCTTCATAAGCTTTGGTCAGCCGCCCCAGCTCATCATCAACTTTCACCGGAAGGAAGCGGCTATAATAGCCCACACCGGCAATCCCCTCATAATTGTCGGGCGTGGCTGCAGCTATGCCTGAGACATGGATGCCATGCGCCGAATTGTTCACTGTGGGGTCATTGTCGCCTTCCCCGAGATCCCAACCATAGAAATTGTCGACATACCCGTCTCCGTCACTATCCTCTCCGTTGATGGGATCATCCCAGTTGTATGCGATGGCATCGACCAGGTCTGGGTGGTCCAGCTCCACGCCTGTATCCACAATGCCTACCACCACAGAAGTGTCTCCCCTGGTGATGTTCCAGCCCTCGAAAGCAGCAATGTTTTTAAGATAGTATTGCTCATTGAGAAGTGAATCATTTGGATGATGGCCCTGCTGGTCTCCCCCATATTTCAAGAGCCCGGGCACATAGCGGGGCTGCACATACTCCGTGAGTCCACTGGCATGGAGTGCGGCCATGATTTGCCACATCTGTTCTTCATCATCTACCACGATTTCAAATATTCGGCTGAGATCAGCCATGGGCCGGCCTGAATGATGGTATCTTTCGGATGGCGGCCTGTGATCCGGAAAGACGCGATGGGGTTCTCCTGCTTTTGTGGTGGCGATAATTTTTTTTAGTCCCGGGGGTATCAAATGGGGGTCTTCAGACCTGGCAGCTGCCGCTTCGCTGATTTTAAAAATCACATGCCCTGATAAAATGGCACCGGCATCCATGGCTTCCCGCACCCTGGTTACATCTGTGGCTAAAGAAGGCCAGGAAACAGCAAAGCACCAGAAGAGCAGAAGAGCAAGATGTTTTTTTAACATACATATGTCATTATAGGCAGAAAATTCAGGCAGGCAAGGAAATCAGTGTTTTTTTGCCAGCAAGGCCGGATATTCCGGAACATCCTCAAGAAACATCCACTTGCCAGCAGCCTCATCCCGCAAACAGCAAAAGTGTGTAATGCCGTTGGTGACTACAAGATAATCGACACCAAAAGGAAAATTATACCGGGCCACCTGGTCAAACACATCCTTGTTGATGGGCTGCGTGGCAGACTTGCATTCTATGATCATCACCGGCTTACCCGTATTGTCGTATATGATGGCATCAGCCCTTCGCTTCATCCGGTTATAGATCAATGAGGCCTCCACTACGATAAGCGATGCCGGATATCCCCTGGCTTTGTGTAACCACCAAAGAAAATGCTGTCTGACCCACTCCTCGGGGGTTAAGGCCACAGTACGCTTCCTGAATATATCAAATACAAAGGCCTTTGAGCCCCTGTATTCAATTTTTAAGGGATATTCCGGAAGATTCAATGCCTGCATGAAACACCAGCCTTATTTCACCATTCCTTACTACACAAATATAACCCAAAAAAGCATTGGCTTAAAAAGCTTTCATTATTTTTGTTTGATCAAAGATGAGCTGCCATGACTGAGAAGAATTTCTACAATATCCTCCGGGACATACGCAATAAAGTGCTTCACCCGTTATATTTCCTGATGGGAGAAGAGGGCTTTTATATTGATGTAATCTCGGATTTTATTGAAGACGCTGTGCTCACTGACACAGAGAAAGAATTCAACATGAGCGTATTATATGGTCGCGAAACCGATATTCCTTCTGTTATCAGCACAGCAAAGCGTTATCCGATGATGGCCAGCCATAACGTGGTAATCGTCAGGGAGGCACAGCATCTGCAACAGATCGACGGACTGTTGCCTTACGTCGAAAACCCTCTTGAATCAACCATCCTGGTGATTTGTTACAAATACAAAACACTCGACCAACGCACCAAATTTTTTAAAACCCTTGCCAAAAAGGGGGTTGTGTTCACAGGCAAGAAGCTGTATGACAACCAGGTGCCCGGCTGGATATCGGATTATGTGACCAGGCACGGGTACAAGATCGGACCCAAAGCATTGCAGACACTTGCGGACCACCTGGGCACCGACCTGGGCAAAATCGTGAATGAAGTTAAAAAGCTATTTATCAACCTGAAAAAGGGATCTGAGATCACCACGGAGGTGATTGAACAACACATTGGGATCAGCAAGGACTTTAACATTTTTGAACTTCAGCACGCGCTTGGCACACGAAACAGCCAGAAGGCTTACCAGATCGCAAAGTATTTTGCCGACAATCCCAAAAATCATCCGTTCATCATGACCACGGCGGTTTTATACCAATACTTTTCTAAGATATTGTTGTATCACAGCCTGCGTGACAGAAGCCAGAAAAATGTGGCCGCAGAGCTGGGCATACCACCATTTTTCACCAAAGATTATGCACAGGCTGCAAAAAATTATGCCCCGGCCAGGATCATAAGGATATTTTCTTTGCTGCGCCAATACGACATGAAATCGAAGGGTTGGGACAATGAAACAACAGATCATGGAGAGCTCCTCAAGGAGCTTACCTACCACATCCTTAACTGAACTGCAAGTGGAATGAACAGCAAGTGCGCAGAGGGGCTGACCTTTTGACTTTTAGACATTTAGACAAAAATATCATGAACTACTGGTTAGTTAAAAGCGAGCCGTCGGAATATTCCTGGCAGCAATTTGTGAAGGATGGACGCACCCATTGGGATGGCGTACGCAATTACCAGGCGCGCAACAACTTAAAAGAAATGAAAGTGGGTGACCTGGTACTCTTTTATCACAGTGTGAAGGCCAAGGAAGTGATCGGTATCGCCCGCGTAGTGCGCGCGTATTACCCTGATCCTACAACGGATGATGACCGCTGGGTAGTGACCGACATGGTGCCGGAGGAAGAGCTGGCCAAGCCGGTAAGCCTTGACCGGATAAAAAAGGACCCGCGCCTGGAAAACATTGCCCTGGTTAGGCAAGCCCGCCTATCCGTGATGCCTTTAAAAAGGGAAGAATTTGATGCCATAGTGGAAATGGGTAACCAATGACGCGGATCCAACGTATACATAAATAATCATGCATATGGTAGATCTCGTCATTGGGGTTATTTTGTTTCTGGGAGCCATCAGGGGTTACCAGAAGGGTTTCTTTCATGAGGTAGCCACGCTCGCAGGCTTGATCCTCGGCGTACTGATCGCTATCCTGGCCACTAATCTTGTAGGGGCCATGGCTGAACAGCTGGTCGACTGGGATGTCCGGGCGGTAAAAATCGTGACCTTCATCATTGTCTTTATCTTTATAGCCTGGCTGATCAGGGTACTTGGCACCCTGATGACACAACTTTTCAAAGCCTTGATGTTGGGGTTTATCAACCGCCTTGCCGGTTTTATGACAGGCCTGCTAAAATGGGGGCTGATCCTTGCAGTCTTCCTGATGGTCGTGGAGTTTTTCGACCATGGCAGCCGCCTGATCACAGCTGAAATGCGTGAGAAAAGTTTCTTTATTCCCCAGCTGGAATTTTTATATGCCTACATCACCGACGCAACAGGCTTTGATCATCTCCCGGAGAACCTGGATTCGCTGAGGGAGTCAAACAGCCAGCTCACATCGCAATGAAAAGATTTGCGCAACCTCCCTTGATGCTTTGCGTGTCATCAAAAGCATCAACCTGGTAGCATGTCAACACTGGGAATCACATTGCTGCAAGGATATACCCGGATAATCCGGTGGGATCAATCCGAAGGTTAAATTGCGCACGATCAAAACACATGAGAGGTTTTCATATTCAGGTCTGACCGCACAGGAAATGAATCAGAAAGGCAGATCGTCCTCTTCCCGCACCCCTGGGGGTTCTTCTGTGGGCGGAGGCGCATCAAAGGGTGGCGGGGTACTCTGCGGGTCACCAGAAAGCGCACCGCCCTGCGCCTCCCTTTCGATCTTCCAGGCCTTTACATCGGTGTACCAACGCTCATTAAATTCACGGCTTTCAATATTGACGGAGGCTGTAACCCGCTCCCCTTCCTTCAGGGCAAACTGGTCTATTTTATCCCCCCATACTGCTATGCAGACTTTCCTGGGATACTGCCCTTCCGTTTCCACAATAAACTCCTGCTTTCTCCAGGGTCCGTTTCGCCCTTCACCGCTTTTTTCAGGTAATATCCTGATAATGTTGCCACTAATTTCCATATCTATTTCACTGGTTTCTGAAACGTATTTATCCAATATTCATGTGAATGTAATTTTTCAACTAATTGGCTGTCTGGTGTTTATGGTATGAACAAGACTGCTATTGGTTATTGGCTTTTAGCATTTAGCTTTTGGCTTTCTTGCCAATAGCCAACAGCTAATTGCTTACTTAGTCTATATGCCCCCATGACAATAATCATCCTCCTGTGTGTCAATTCTTTTGCATGGAGGTTTCATGCGCATGATTCAGGTCGGACGCCAGGCAATGAAAAACACCGACAAAGTAAGCTTTTGCAAGGCTTTCACAACGATTCAGGTGGCCTGAATTATTCGGGTTGAAGCCAGCATGCAAAATTAAAAAAAACCTGGCAGCAAAAAAGCATGCAAGGTGCAAGACAAGAGCTGAAACCCACTAATCTATTTTTTAAAGCCTATTGACCACAAAATAAAGTTTTATATTATAATTTTTATTTTATTTTTGTACGGAAAACATTAAAAGTGCTACATAAATGAATTTGCATCACTTTATAAGCAGACACATTCCCGGATTGCGGCTTCTGGCCATATCGCTGGAAAATTATGTGCCGGGAGCCATCTTACACCCTGACAAGTTGCGTTATTTGGGTCATTGCCGTGACATCCTGACGGAAGAGCCCCAGGGTGCATGGAGTTACACCAAGTCAAAGGCCAGCATGCTTTACGGAACAATCAGCTATGACAGGAAAATTCACGGGAGGGTGAGTTTACTGGGTATTGTAAATGTTTCCGGCGGTTATGGGGCGGACTTAATGGCACACATGTCCATCACGGACATCCGGGGCGCTTCGCTTAACATGTCACAAATCGTTTTGCACCCCAAGCTTAATGCCTTGCGGCGGGTTGATCGGCGGGGCAGGTGGAGGCAAATCAACAACCGTTTTGTGGTAACGGAAACATTTTATGCACGCGAGGCAGAATTTTCATTCTACCAAAAAAACAAGTTGATGGCCAAAGCCGAACTGGATAAGGTTTGTCGTGTCCGGGTCAATGCCGGACTGGATGCCAACTGGGAAACCGATCAAACCCTGGTAGTTGCGAACCACGACAAGGTTCCTTTCGGTGTGCGGGGGTTCTGCGTCTAATCCGGCAAGTTATTTCCGGAGGGTGGTCTTGGTTGCCTTGGGAATCTGTTCGATGATGTCGCCAGCAATCAGGCCCTCGTAGCCCTTCCTGTTGGCAGCAAGATCTCCGGCTCTGCCGTGGAGATATACAGCCATCAGGCAGCTGTGCAATGTGGAATAATTTTGCGCAAGCCAGGCAATGATCATCCCCGTAAGCACATCGCCACTACCTCCGGTAGCCATGCCCGGATTGCCAGTAGAATTAAAGTAGCAGCGGCCATCAGGAGCGATCACGACAGTATGCGCTCCTTTTAACACGATGTGCACCTGGAAGCGGTGGGCGAGTTCCACAGCCTTATCCAGCCGGTCATGGTCATTACCGGATTTTCCTGCCAGCCTGTCAAGCTCCCCCGGATGGGGTGTAAAGACCGATCCCTTGGGTAAAAACCCGCACCAGGTGAGGTTTTCCGACAGAATATTCAGGGCATCTGCATCCAGCACCATGGGGACGGCTGTGTTTTGAATGAGCAGTTTAAGTGCACGTGCGGTCTGCTCATTGGTTCCTATGCCCGGACCAGTGCCCACCACATGGAAGCCTTCCAGGTCAGCCACCTCCGATACAAAATGCGCTTGTTCATCAGGTACACACATGGCCTCAGGCACGGCCGTCTGAATTACGTCGTAGCCGCAGGATGGCAATTGCACCGTAAGCAGACCAAGTCCTGAGCGAATGGCTCCACGCGCTGCCAGCACAGCAGCACCAGTCTTTCCGTAACTGCCCGCCATCAGGTATGCATGTCCGAAATGCCCCTTGTGCGCAAACCGCTTTCGCCCGCGATACAGACTGCGGATATCGGAAGCCTGCAAATAATGGTATTTGGTTTCTGCCCTGCGAATAGCATCAGGATGCAGTCCAATGTCGATAAGGTACCAGAAACCAATGTACTGTTCGTTGGAAGCGAACATAAATGCCAGTTTAGGCAGTTGGAAAGTCAGTGTATAGTCCGCCCTGATAATATGCTTTTCATTGTTTTCCCTGTTATCTTCACAAAAGAGACCTGAAGGAAAGTCTATGGCAATGACCACGGCACGAGCTGAATTGATGTGTTGCACCACAGCTGCCAAAAGGCCTTCAAGGGGCCTGGCAAGGCCGCTTCCCAAAAGGGCATCAATCACCAGGTCGTCATCTGCTATTTCCGGAAATGGCTCTCCCTCATGAATGGTCTGATAATGTAGGTTTTTTACGCCGGCAAGCCGTTTTTCGTTCATCGTGAAATCTTCTGAAGCCGTGGTGGTATGTTGTACTTTATATACCGTGACCTGATGTCCGGTGCCCGCAAGCATCCGGGCGATCACCAGGCCATCTCCACCATTGTTGCCCATGCCACAAAACACCCGGACCTGCCTTTTGTGTTTCATATGTCGCCGAATCCACTCATAACACTTTTTCGCTGCACGCTCCATCAGCTCAATAGAGGCCACGGGTTCATTTTCAATGGTATAACGGTCAATTTCACGGATTTGTGCAGCCTGAAGGATCTTCATGACATCGGGTTTTTGTAATTGTTGTCGTGATGCGTAGCTTTGCATGCAGGGATTAACGGCAGCCAGGTATTGCATGTACAACAAATGGCGCAAGAGCATATGGTCAGAAAACTGCCGCTAAGCGTCTTGTATTCAAAGATACTGCCTTTTTGCCGGAATCACAACGCTTACCTTAATAATCTGGAGTCTTATGTCAGCATCAACGCACACAGGGAATTGTCATGAATTGTATCTGCCTACAGCATATCTGCCACCACTGGAGTACATGCTGTACCTTGTCCGTGCCCGCACCGTTCGGATTGAACTGCATGAGACATGGCCAAAACAGACCTGGCGCAACCGGTGCAGCATCATGACAGCGAATGGCTTGCTTGACCTGGTGGTTCCTGTCTCAAAGCCCAGCGGCAACAGTACCATCACAAGAGATGTTGACATCAGCGACCATGAGTCATGGCATAAAAGGCACTGGCGTGCCATCTGTGCAGCATACCAAAACGCCCCATTTTTTATGTATTATAGCGACCTGCTTGCGCCTTTCTATATCGCTCCACCATCAGGTAAAATCTGGAAGTTTAATAAAAAGCTGATGCAAACATTGCTTGATGAAATCGCCATTGAAACAAAACACACAGAAACTACAGCTTTCAAGAAAGAGATCGCTTGCCCGGACCTTCGTGAAGAGCTGACTCCTAAGCTTCACCGGCGTAGCCACCCTGCAGCAGACCAATGGCCTGCATACTACCAGGTTTTTTCAGATGTGCACGGCTTTAAACCGAATTTAAGCATCATCGACCTGCTGTTTCACGTGGGACCCGACACAAAATCATACCTGGAAAAGGCGGCAGAACTGAATCAGCATCAGCTCAGACTCGGATAAGCAATGCGCACGTGATAGATATTCAGCAGCATCCTTTTGAAGATGCTTTTCACCGTAGTGATATCCTTAAAGGTGATATCGGCATTGTCGAACTGCTTTTCCTGCACCTGCGTGTCGATGATGCCGTCGACCAGTGCATTGATTTTCTTCTCATCAGGCTTTCCAAGGCTTCTCGATGCAGCCTCCACGGAGTCGGCCATCATTACCACGGCGGTTTCCTTGCTGAACGGTCGCGGGCCGGGATAAATGAAATTCGCCTTTTCCACATCGCCATCCTCATTTTCTTGCACCTGCATATTGTAAAAATAGCGGGCAGTGGTCGTCCCATGGTGTGTGCGTATAAAATCTATGATATACTCAGGCAGGTTGTGTTTTCTTGCCATTTCAATGCCATCAATCACGTGGGATATAATGATGCGCGCACTATCCTTAAAAGAGATCTCATCATGGGGGTTTACCCCGGAGGTTTGGTTTTCCGTGAAGAATTGGGGATTCTTCATCTTTCCGATATCGTGATATAGTGCACCGGTGCGTGTAAGCAAACTATTGCCACCGATGGCAATGATCGCTTCCTCAGAAAGGTTTGCCACCTGGAGTGAGTGCTGGAAGGTGCCGGGTGCCGTCATTCCAAGATTACGTAGAAGGGTATTATTCGTGTCTGCCAGTTCGAGAAGAGAAAAGTCGGTGGGCATCCCAAACATGCGTTCGAAAAGGAAGATCAGCGGATAAGCAAACAGTGTAAGGAAAGCACCACCAGCAAAATACCCAAAATCAGCCCAGTAAAGGTTTTCAAACGAACCAGTGTGGGCCAGGCTCAGGCCAAAGTAAACCGCTGAATAGGTGGCAAAGATCAGCACGACCGTAATAAATAGCTGGGAGCGGCGCCTGAGGCTTACCATGCTAAGGATGGCAATGATGCCTGCTACAAACTGCAGGAAGACAAACTCAAAGCTTCGCGGAATCAAAAAGCCAATCAGGATAATGGTAATGATGTGGATATACAATGCCAGCCTGTTATCGAAAAATGCGCGGATGATTACCGGCACCAGGCATACCGGAACCAGGTAGAGATAGTCGATGTTGTGCCTGATGACCAAACTGGTCATGAATACCATGAGGAGAATGGACAAAAGAATGAGCAATACTTTCCTATTATCAAAAAACACATCCTTACGCAAAAAGTACAAAAACAGCAGCAACACGATCATGCTGATACTGACAAGCACAAACTGACCACCATACATGAGGGTCTCAAGTGCCGTATCGCCAATCTGCCGCTGGTATTCAGCCCGGAACGATTCAAGTATCTGGTAGGTTTCCTGGCTGATCAGCTCCCCCTTTGAAACGATTTTTTCGCCTTCCTGAACCATGCCGCGGGTCACAGAAATGTCGTCAAGCATGGCCTGCATGTTACGCTCCGACAGATCCGGATCATACACTACATTGTGGGTGAGGGATTCTTCAAGAATCGGCTGCAACAACTCCATATCCACACGATCGGCATGATCTTCAAGTACAGAAACCACATAAATATATGCCTCCTGAATGGTGTATAAGCCGCCCAGCACGCGTGTGCGGGCCACATTGTCCTCTACAACACGCAATTCAAAGTTGCCGGGCTTATCACGAAAATCTTCATCAAGAAAAATAATACCGGCATCATACAGGTGGCGGAGGGTCTCTTCACCCAACGCCCTGCTCCTTTCCCGCTTATCCGGTTGCGTGTCTTCAGGATAAGCCTCCTCCCAAGCCTCATCAAATCGTTGATGGAAGCCCTCCAGCATGGATGATTCTACCTCAGGCAAACGTTCAAAAAATGGCACAAACTCCTCTTTAAGCTGTTCGCGCTCCCTTTCCAGCTCTTGATCCGTTTTCAACACCGCAAAAGTAAAAGGCGCAATCAAATCCTCATGCATCCAGGGCCTGGCTTGCTGATATTCATATTCAAAGCCAGGCTGACGCGGGAACAACTGCACCAGCAACACGATGCTGAGAATAACCAAAAAGCCCTTGTAAATATTGGCATATTGCTTTTGCAACCAATGAAAGAGTCTTGTCATCATTTCTGTTTCACGATTAATGCGGGACAGTGAAGACCATAAATTGTTTTTCTCCGGCAACGGGTAACGAATTTACAAATAAAAGACCAGAATTGTTTTTAGGCAGGGAAAATTTCCCTAATTTTATGATTCCATGCATAGCTAAATGGAGGGTTTTAAGGTTTGAGGGATTGAGGTTTGATGAAAGCTAAAAGCCAAGAGCCAATAGCAAACTGCATTTCGTATGAAAACACAAACGCCAGATAGCCAACTAGTTGAAAAAATATAAACATATGAAACGAGCCATGCCAATCTATTGACACACACGAGAATGATTATGTAATGGCGAGTTCCATGTGCCCGAAATATAAAAATTATAAACACATGAAACACGGCATATGTCTTATTGCAGCTGCAGCGCTGCGCATGCACCCTGATCATAAAAGCGAGATGGTGTCCCAGCTTCTTTTTGGAGAGCGTTTTTATATCCTTGAGCACAGCACCAACTGGTATCATGTCGAGCTAAGCCATGACCACTACCAGGGCTGGATCGCCAACAACCAGGTAACACTTCTGGATGAAACGCAATTTGAGCAGCTGGAAAGCGTAGACAAGCATTGCTGTAAATCCAGATTCAGCCAGATCACGGATGCAGCTACCGGGGAGTCCTTCCTGATCAGCGGTGGAAGTACGCTGTATCTGCAAGGCAATCAGATGGCAGTGGGATCAAAAACCTTTACTTTTGATGACAGCAGTATCCGCCCAAAAGATGTAAAACCCGGGCAGGTCACCGATTTTTCCCGGGAATTTCTACAGACTCCTTATCTCTGGGGTGGCCGCTCAGCCTTTGGATTCGACTGCTCTGGTTTTGTACAGGTCGTTTTTAAGATGGCTGGCATCCCGCTTCCACGGGATGCCTCCGTCCAGGCGAACCAGGGCGAGCCTGTCCACCTCATCCACGAAGCCCGGCCTGGCGATCTTGTTTTTTTTGATGATGCAGAGGAAAACATCAACCACGTGGGCATATTGTTGCCTGATGCCCGTGTGATCCATGCACACGGCAGTGTGCGCATAGACATGATCGACCACCAGGGGATCTTCAATCCCCTTTCCGGAAAATACTCCCATCCATTGCGACTGATTAGGCGGATGCACCATTAACACATCGAAAAACCAAGCTTGCCTGCTGAACTTAACACCTTCATCTGCTGTTACACGGGGGTGAGATTTTTTTGTACCTTTGCACCTTTGTTAAATGATTGTCTGCAAGTGCGCAGCCACACATCGCGCGCAGGCAGCCAGCAATTTTGATTTTGATGATACGCATTACACTGCCAGATCAGTCTGTTAAGGAATTTCCGGAAGGGGCGACCGGACTTGATATTGCCAAAAGCATTTCAGAGGGCCTCGCTCGCCAGGTATTGTCTGTCACGGTCAACGGCGAAGTGTGGGATCTGGACAGGCCGATCTATGAAGATGCCAGGATTAAGTTAAACACATGGGATGACAAGGAAGGCCGCGCTACGATGTGGCACTCATCTGCGCACATCATGGCAGCAGCAATTGAAGAGTTGTATCCCGGCACCAAGTTTGGCATCGGGCCTGATGTGGAGAATGGCTTTTATTATGACATCGACCTGGGTGACAAAAGCATTTCCAGCAATGACTTTGACAAGATCGAACAAAAGATGCTTGAGATTGCGCGCCGCAAGGAAGCTTTTGTCCGCAAAGAGATCCCAAAGAGTGAAGCACTTCATTATTACCAGGATAAGGGTGACGAGTATAAGGTAGACCTGATCAACGACCTGGAAGACGGCACCATCAGCTTTTATGAGTCGGGCAATTTTACGGATCTGTGTCGTGGCCCGCACCTGGTGGACACCAGCCCGATTAAGGCAGTAAAGCTCCTGAACACTGCCGGAGCTTACTGGCGGGGCGATGAAAGCCGGAAACAGCTCACCAGGGTGTATGGCATCAGCTTTCCAAAACAGAAGATGCTGAAGGAATACCTGGAGATGCTGGAAGAAGCAAAAAAACGTGACCACAGAAAGATCGGGCGAGAGCTGGAGCTGTTCACCTTTTCCAATAAGGTGGGTCAGGGCTTACCGCTTTGGCTTCCCAAAGGTGCTGAGTTGCGCGAAAACCTTGAAAAGTTTCTCAAGCGGGTACAGCGAAAAGCCGGATATCAGCCGGTGATCTCGCCGCATATTGGTAACAAGAACCTGTATGTAACCAGTGGCCACTACGACAAATATGGCGAAGACTCGTTCCAGCCCATTGCCACACCATCAGAAGGAGAAGAGTTTTTCCTGAAGCCAATGAATTGCCCGCACCACTGCGAGATTTTCAAAAACAAGCAATACTCTTACAGGGATCTGCCCATCCGCTTCGCTGAATTCGGCACTGTTTACCGCTACGAACAAAGTGGCGAACTGCACGGACTCACCCGTGTTCGCGGATTCACCCAGGATGATGCACACATCTTCTGCCGTCCCGACCAGGTAAAAGAAGAGTTCATTGCCGTGATCGACATCGTCTTGCTTATCTTCAAAGCCCTGGACTTTCAGGATTACAGCGTACAGATCTCTTTGCGTGACCCGGACAACATGGACAGATACATTGGCAGCAATGAAAACTGGGACAAAGCGGAGCAGGCCATCATAGAAGCCACCAGGGAAAAAGGGTTGGAGGCAGAGATTGTCACCGGGGAGGCTGCGTTTTATGGTCCCAAGCTTGACTTCATGGTGAAGGATGCCCTGGGACGCAGCTGGCAGCTGGGCACCATCCAGGTGGACTACAACCTGCCTGATCGTTTTGAGCTGGAATACATTGGCAGCGACAACCAGAAGCATCGCCCGGTGATGATACACAGGGCACCGTTTGGCTCCATGGAACGTTTCGTGGCGGTAATGATCGAACATTGCGCCGGAAACTTCCCCTTGTGGCTCACTCCCGATCAGGCTATTATATTGCCTATCAGCGAGAAATATGAAGAATATGCAAAAAAAGTTTTAACTTTGCTGAATAATTACGAAATTCGCACGCTAATCGATGAGCGCAGTGAAAAAACGGGAAAGAAAATTCGCGATGCTGAAACGCGCAAAATCCCATTCATGCTGATAGTCGGAGAAAAAGAAGAATCCGAAGGAACCGTCTCAGTCCGTAAACACGGAGAAGGCGATCTCGGAACCTATGACATTGAAGCGTTTGTTAACCTGGTTGAGCAGGAAATCCAACGGCTCATACCAGAAGCTTAAATAAATCAAGATACAAACCAAAAGAGAGGAGGAAGGTAACATAGCAACACCATTCAGACCCCGAGGAAGAAAACGATTTGTAAAGAAAGAAGACCCGCACCGCATCAACCAGCGCATCACGGCACCTGTTGTACGTGTGGTAGGTGAACATGTGGAGTCAGACATTTATCCCATCAGAGATGCCATCAAAATGGCCGATGACCGGAACCTTGACCTGGTAGAGATTGCTCCTACGGCAAATCCACCGGTATGCAAGATCATGGATTACAAAAAGTTTCTTTATGAGCAGAAAAAGAAACAAAAAGAGATCAAGGCCAATGCGGCAAAGGTTGTGGTAAAAGAGATCCGGCTTGGACCCAACACGGATGAACACGACTTTAACTTTAAGTTGAAACATGCCATCAAATTCCTCCAGGAAGGCGCCAAGCTTAAGGTATACGTGTTTTTTAAAGGGCGTACCATCATTTACAAAGAGAAGGGTGAACTCATTCTGCTGCGCTTTGCCCAGGAAATTGAGGAATACGGCAAGGTAGAACAAATGCCCAAAATGGAAGGCAAACGGATGATCATGTTTGTCTCGCCCAAGAAAGCACCCGGAAAGAAAAACTAATGTTCATTATGATATAAACCTGTAAATTGCGAGAAGAATGCCTAAAATGAAGACCAAATCCGGAGCAAAAAAGCGGTTTGCTGTTACCGCTTCCGGCCGCATAAAGCGGAAACATGCTTACAAAAGTCATATTTTGACCAAAAAGCATAAGAAAAGGAAAAGAAACCTGACCAAAACAGCTTATGTCCACAAGGCTGATGAAAAGAACATCAAGTCCATGCTGGCCATGTAATTATCACACGATCACAAATCATTACTTAAATTATTTCAAACCTTTGTTTAAGCAAAAAAAGTCTTTCCCCGTGATGGTGGAAAGCGCTTAGCAAACAACCACACAGAACTATGCCAAGAGCCGTTAACAAAGTCGCCGCAAGGCGGAGAAGAAAAAAGATCCTGAAGCTCACCAAAGGGTATTTTGGTGCAAGGAAAAACGTGTACACGGTAGCGAAGAATACCTGGGAAAAAGGCTTGCTTTATGCCTACCGCGACAGACGCAACAAGAAAAGGGAATTCAGAAAACTTTGGATTCAGCGTATCAATGCGGCTGTCAGACAGTACGATATGAATTATTCTCAATTTATAGGCAAATTAAATGCCAAGGACATCCGGATCAACCGTAAAGTTCTTGCCGATCTGGCCATGAATCACCCGGATGCATTTAAAGCCATTGTTGATTCTGTCAAATAGTCAATAAGCATAATGAACATCAGGAAGGGAGGATATAAAACGATCCTCCCTTTTTTGTTTTAATGGTATATTTCCCAAGTTAGCCGGCCATGTTTGTCATAGATAAACTGTCTTTGCCAAATGAGTTTTTCATCACCTTCATACCATCGCCAATGTGTTTGTAAACCACGCTCATCATAAGCCATCTCATAACGGTACTCCACACGGCCACGGTGGTCATAATTCACATAGCTGACCAGGTTGCTTTGTGCATCATAATCCATCTCAATATCCCAGAATACCCTTCCCCTGTGATCAAACACACGCTTCCGTGTGCGGTTGCCTCTGTTATCATAGCCGAATTCCTTGCGGTGCCTCAACTGAAAGTCCTTGCGACGGGAAAATAATCGCCGGTAGGTAGTGTATCTGCTTTGCCCGGTCATGTAACCATTCTCATCATAACTGTTTGTGCGAACCCACTGCAGCTCATTATCTTCATTGTACCATCGTGTGGCAATGCGCCTGCCCAGCTCATCATAGCCATAGGCATACCGCCACTTAAGCTGTCCGCGGTGCCCATAAACATTGTAGCCTTTCATCAACCCCGTTTCATGATAATCCCACACATAAAGTCTGCTTAGTGCGCCCCAGGAGTCCAGCCACCGCTCTTCCAGGCGATTGCCCTGCTGGTCATAAGCATAAATCCGGATCCATTTAAGCCTGTTGTGTTCAGTATAGTGTTGCCATTCCACGAGCTTCCTATCTCTGTGGCGATAGACGTCGCGCTTCAAAACCCGCCCGATGGCATCATACACTATCTGATCTATCAACTGACCACGGTCATCATAGCGCATGACTTTGCGGCTGATTACTTCATCATCCGCAGCGTATATGATTTGTTGCGATTCTTCTCCGCGCGCATCGTAATCATATGCGGTGCGCTTCTCCAGGCTTCTGTCAGGTCCAAAAACCCAGACAGCTTCTTTACGGCCCTTATCGTCGTATTGATGGAGCTTGATCTCAGTATAGTCAGGGGAAACGTTGCCTGTGGCCAGCAAAGAGTCCAGGGCAGACGAGTTAGCTGAAACTCCTGACCAAAGCAGCAGCAGAAGCCATGTGCATGCCATGTGTTTATTAAAAGCCATCATATCATTAAACCATTTTTCGGATCACTGCCACAAACTCGGCCATGATCATGGCTGTAGCTCCCCAGATGGTATGATGATCTACCAGGTAGCAGGGTGTATCCATGCATTCGCCGGTAGCCATGGTGATGGGAACCCGGGTGCGGTAGGTATCCTCAACGAATATGCGCAGAGGTACTTCAATGATTTGCGCAACCTCATTGTTGTCCGGGTAAAACACCGGCTTGTCGGGAATGATTCCTATGAACGGACTCACCAGGTAATTGCTAGGCGGAATGTACAGGTCGGTGAGTTTCCCGGCTACTTGCACATCCTGCCTTGCAATGCCTATTTCCTCCTCTGCTTCCCGCAGAGCCGTTTCCATCATATCGTTGTCATCCTCTTCGTATCTGCCGCCCGGCAAAGCAATCTGTCCGCTATGTACCCCATCATATTGCGGGCGTCGGATGAAAACGGTATGCGCCTCACTCCCACTGCCCGGATAAACCAAAATAATCACACCGCTTTTTACAGGATCGTTGCCGGTACCCATGCTTCGGATCTCCTCCTGCCTGATACTGGGAGCCATCACCAATTGCGCCTCCTGGCCCGGAAGATCATCAAAACCATAATTGCTCAGATGCCGGATAAAAGGATGAAACTTCACTTGTCAACAGCCATTTTTATTTGTAAATGCATTGCTTTCGATCGCCTGATCGCATCAAATCGGTTGATCCAGGGCTTCACGATAAGCCCTCAGGCATCTTTCCCTGGCTTCCCGGTGATCTACAATGGGGCCCGGGTAATCAAGCGTATCCAGTTCCGGGATCCATGCCTTCACAAACGCTCCTTTCGGGTCAAATTTTTTCTGTTGCGTTTCCGGGTTAAAGATACGAAAATATGGTGCCGCATCGCAACCGGTACCAGCGCTCCACTGCCAGCCACCATTGTTGGAGGAAAGCTCATAATCGAAAAGCTTTTCCCCAAACCAGGCCTCGCCCCATCGCCAGTCGATCAGCAAATGTTTGCTAAGAAAGCTTGCCGTGAGCATGCGGAGCCTGTTGTGCATATACCCTGTCTGGCTCAGCTGCCGCATCCCGGCATCTACCATGGGAAAACCAGTCATGCCCTTTTTCCACCGGGCAAAGTCGTTTTCATCATTCCGCCATTGGATGCGATCGTAGGCTGGCTTAAATGACCGGGTCACCACCTCCGGATAGTGATGCATGATCATGGCATAAAACTCCCGCCATATCAACTCATTCACAAAAGTCTGATTCCACTTGATCCCTTGTCTGACCACCTCGCGCGTGCTGATGGTACCAAATCGCAGGTGCACGCCCAACCTGCTGGTACCCTCACTTGCCGGGTAGTCGCGATGCAGGTCATACGAGCTGATCAACTGCTTGTCGAGTTTCAACTCGGGTGCTTTCAACTTAGCCTCTTTCAATCCGACTTCCTCCCGGCTGGGGAAACGGGCATATTTCCCATCAGCAAAATGCGCTTCCATATCGCGTGTGTCATATGTTTCCAGGTGTTCATCCGTAAGCTTCTCCAGCCAGCGCTTGCTGTAGGGGGTAAATACATGGTAAGGGGTTTCATCCTTCTTCAGCACTTCATCAGCATGCATGATGAGGTGGTCTGTGAATTGCCTGAAGACAATGCCTTTGCTTTTCAGAAACCGGGCTGCTTCCTCGTCACGCTTTATGCCATACGGCTCATGGTCTCTGTTGCAGTAGACAGCATGCACCGGAAGTTTCTCACAGATTGACCGCAGCACCTCCAGGGGCTTGCCCCTTTCCACATGCAGCCCGCTGCCCATCTGCGTAAGCCGTCGATTCATCCCCGCAAGTGCATCGTAGATGAAGGACACCCGATGGTCGTCTGCAGGCAGGACATCAATGATGTCATCATCAAAAACAAATAACGGAATGACCCTTTCACTTTCTTTCAGTGCAAAATACAGGCCTTTGTTGTCTTCAATCCTTAGGTCACGGCGGAACCAGAATATTGTCAATGCATACATATGTCAAAAATTCCGTTTTTATGAGAAATATCGGGCTATAGAAAACCGATTAATCAAGGGTTTATAAGTCGTCATGCTTTCTGTGCAGGATGATTTTGGTTATTTCAGGGGGCATCCCAATCCTTCCGGGCAGTGACAGAAAACCAAAACCTCTGTTCACGTAAATCTTTTGATCCTGTTCCCGGTAAATACCAGCCCATTCAGAATACATCCACGCAGAAGGACTCCAGCTTAAAAGGGGTGTTTGGATACCCATTTGCATGGCGTGTGTATGGCCGCTGAGGGTAAGCTCAACCTGCGTTTTGGGAATAATTTCTTCACGCCAGTGAGAAGGATCATGTGACAACATAATTTGAAACGGATAGCCTTCATAGTCTCCCAGTGCTTTTTTCAGGTCACCATGCTGAGTAAATGGATCAAGTCCCCAGTTATCCACACCGGCCAGCATGATGGAGTCATTGGCTCTTTGCAGGAAAAAGTGGTCATTCCTTAAAAGCTGAAATCCCATCTTCTGATAAAGCTCTTCGACCTTGTGCACTTCTGCTTCAGGGTCTTCAATCGTTGACCAGGTGCGATAATCGCCCAGATCATGATTTCCCAACACGGCAAATTTGCCATCAGGAGGCTGAATGGCACGAAAATACCGCACATAAGGTGCTGCTTCATCAGGGTGGTTATTCATCAGATCACCAGTAAATAAAACAACATCCCCTTCAAGCCGGCTGATCATTTCAAGGCCCTGAATCACAGGACGCTTACGAGGAAAGCTACCCAGATGGGTATCAGAAAAATGAACAATTCTGTATCCATCAAAAGAGCTGGGAAGATCTTCAAAATACAAGTCGGCTGTCTCGACCTGAAACTGGTGACGACCGATAGTTAAACCATACAGCGTCCAGGAAAAGATAATCACAGCAGCAAACACCCCGGCAACCAATACTATCTTTGAATGTAATAAAGCATGGATTGCTTTTGACGGCGCGGTTACAGAACGGTGCAGACGGATATAAAAATCAGCTAAAAGGTTTTTCAGATCATGTATCAACACAAAGAGGGCAAAAAGCAGCTTAGGCAAAAAAACCAGCATGTATGCGCCAACCAAATAAAAATGAAGACGATAAAGGGTGAAATCCGGGATATCTTTTCCGCGGATATAGAATAACCAACTCAATGAGAAAATTATAAAAAACACATCCAGCAACCAGAAAACCAATATTGCCAACCTTTTGTAAGGGCGAAGTGACCTTTTGGCAAACAATCTCTTCAAGCCACTGTATCCGTAGAGGCTACAGGCAGCAAGAGCAAGCAGAGCATAAATGGCAGGGTGTGCTGGCATCATTAAATAATTTGTGATTATGTTTTTAACGGAACCAAAGAACCTTTACCTTTGCAACAGCCGGTACGATGGAATTGCGGCTGATGTTTGACATAAAGATACAATAAAGCAGGCACTTTGCCTGCGCGAGAGGCAAGAATCTTCAACATCAAATGGCATGACTGAATTGATATACGAAGGGTATTTTGCGCTTTTCCTGATCATCACATTGGGCATTATGCTTGGCAATGTCAGGTTCAGAGGCTTTTCGCTGGACCTTTCAGCTGTGGTGTTTGTGGCACTGATTATGGGGCACTATGGAATCATGGTGCCGGAGGCTTTCCAGACCATCGGTTTGATGTTTTTCATTTTTACTGTAGGCATCCAGGCTGGTCCGGGATTTTTTGATTCCTTTAAGAAGACAGGCAGGCAGTTTCTAAGTGTGTGCCTGTTGCTCGTCGGACTGGCAGCGATGATCAGTTTTACCCTGGGGAGGATGTTAGACATCAACCCCCTGCTTGCGGTAGGCATTTTTAACGGTGCACTCACGAGTACCTCTGGCCTCGCGGCCGCCATTGACATATCCGAATCCACAATACCATCAGTGGGCTATGGTGTGGTTTATCCGGCCGGAGCCATTCTTGCCATCCTCACCATACACCTCTTGCCAGTCATCATGCGGGTGAACATGAAAAAAGAAGAAGAAAATTATCATGAACAGTTGCATGAAGACCATCCGGACGTGACCGACAAAAATTTTGTGGTGGCCAACAAGAACATTGACGGCAAAACGATCCGTGAACTGGAGGTGGGAACAATGACCCATGCGGTGATCAGCAGGGTAAAACATGGTGACATGGTATATGCTCCTGCCAAAAATGCGCGGCTTTACCTCGGGGATGTGGTTAAGGTTGTTGGCACGGAAGAATCCCTGGAGAAGATTGCGCTCATGATCGGACCACCGACCGATGAAAAGATCCCTCAGGCCTCTGGCTACAAGATCAACTGGCTCCTTGTAACCAACAAGGACGTGGTCAACAAAAGCCTGAACGCACTGAGATTGACTGCACTATACAACGCCACAGTGACCCGCATCCGGCGCAGCGGCATAGATATCTCTCCAAGAGGCAATACCGCGTTGCGTTTTGGGGATAAGGTCTTACTGGCGGCAGATGATGAAAACATGCCAAAGGTCATGCAGCTGCTTGGCAACAATGAAAAACGCCTCAGTGAAACCAATTTCCTGCCAATCAGTTTAGGCATCGTCATCGGGGTATTACTGGGTGCCATCAACTTTCCTTTTTTTGGTCTTTTTGAGTTTTCGCTGGGCATCACCGGAGGTGTGCTGATCTCGGCAATTGTATTAAGTAAAATCGGGAAAACCGGTCCCATCATCTGGAACATGTCTGGCGGGGCCAACAACCTGTTGCGCAAACTGGGGCTGCTAATGTTTCTTGCCACGGTAGGCACACATGCCGGTGCTCATATCGTGGAGGCCCTGACAGATTATGGTTGGACCATCCTGTACACCGGCATGATCATCACAATCATCCCCATGACCACTACTGCACTGATTGGACACAAAATCCTGAAGATCAACTTTGCCACGTTGCTTGGTGTCATTTCGGGCAGTATGACCAGCACACCGGCCCTGGCCGCGGCCGACGCCAAAACCGAGAGCGATGCAGCCTCCGTGGGCTATGCTACCGTGTACCCGCTGGCGATCGTGCTGATGATCATCTTTTCACAAATCCTCAGTGTAATATAGCGCGGTTGCTGACACCCTATGCAACGCCAGGCATTGCAAAGTCTGGCAACGCGTGACAATGCATCCAGGAAACGCATAACAGGAAACGCATAAACTGTGCAACAGGTTACCATGCATGTCAAAAAGTGAAAAGATCAAAAACCGGGTTACATTTTCCATAAATTTGTTAAAAATATCACGGTTAAACACATTGCATATGGCAACAAACATGATCAACAATCCGGACAAGATCAGATAGATCATTGACAAGTGCGACACTTGTTATGTAGGCATGGTTGATGAGGCGGGCAAACCTTATGTGCTGCCTTTCAATTTTGGATATGAAGATGGCAGGATATACCTGCACATGGCGCCTTCAGGGAAAAAGAACGATATACTGCCAAAGCATCCGGAAGTTTGTGTAGCTTTTTCCACTGACCACGAACTTTTTCACCGGCATGAAACGGTGGCTTGCAGTTACGGCATGAAGTACCGGAGTGTGCTGGCATATGGCAAGGCTGTGAAGATAGCGGATTACGATGAAAAAGTGCGCATCATGAACGTGACCATGCAAAAATATACCGGCAAGGACTTCTCGTACAACGCCCCCGCCATCAATAATGTCACAATATATACCATAGAGGTATCTAAAATTGAAGGTAAGCTTTCGGGCTACTTTTAGCCTCCGGGAATGGCCTGATAAAGGGCATCATGCGACCTGCTGCAAGATAGCATGACATCTACCCTATTTTGCTTCCGGCGAATTCAATCTTCAACGTCGCGATTCATCATTTGCCAAAGGGTATCTTTCAACTGCAGGATCCCTTCCTGGGTGTGGGATGATATGCACACTTTGGGCACCTCCGGGAGATCAGCTTCCAGGCTCGACTGAAACTCATCGCGCAAGTCAGGGGGCATGAGGTCCATTTTGGTCACTGCCAGCAGGCGTTCCTTATCGAGCAGCTCAGGGTTAAAGGCTTTGAGCTCGCGAAGCAGGATTTCGTACTCGGCCGCAATATCCTGGTTGTCGGCCGGAATCATAAACAGCAGCAGCGCATTCCTTTCGATGTGTTTAAGGAAACGATGACCAAGCCCTTTCCCTTTGTGGGCGCCTTCGATAATTCCGGGGATATCTGCCATCACAAAAGACCTGTCGTCGCGGTATGCAACCATTCCGAGGTTGGGTACGAGCGTGGTGAAAGGGTAATCGGCGATGGCAGGTTTGGCGGCGCTCACCACCGACAGCAGGGTGGACTTTCCGGCATTTGGAAATCCGACAAGGCCCACATCGGCGAGCACTTTCAGTTCCAGGACGAACCATTTTTCCTGACCGGCCTCACCGGGTTGAGCATAGCGTGGAGTTTGCCGCGTACTGGACTTAAAATGCACATTGCCGCGACCGCCTTTACCACCGCGGAGCAACACAAAGGTTTCTCCATGCTCCGTAATCTCTTTCAGGGTCTCATTGGTGCCTGCATCTTTTGCAACCGTACCCAGGGGAACTTCGATGACTACATCTTTTCCTGAGGCTCCGGTGCTGCGCTGCCTGCCCCCTGGCTCACCAGCGCCCGCACTCAGGTGGCGGGTGTACTTTAAATGCAGCAAAGTCCAGAGATGACTGTTGCCCTTGAGGATGATATGACCGCCCCTTCCGCCATCACCACCATCAGGACCGCCTTTGGGCACAAACTTTTCGCGGCGCAGATGAGCTGAACCGGCTCCGCCTTTACCAGATCGGCACTGAATTTTGATGTAATCGATGAAGTTGGCATTCATATACAGGAGGTCAGTAAAGCTATTAGTCTATCTGATGAATGACCTTCTCGCTTTCCAGGTAAGTGTCGATGGCAAGGCATATCTTATTGAATACTTCATCCACATGCGCCATACCATTTATGGACACAAATTTACCCTGTTCCCTGTAATAGGATATTAACGGCATGGTTTGATCCTCATAGACCTGTAAGCGCCTGTGAACAATTTTTTCAGAGTCATCACTCCTGCCTGAATCTTCACCACGACCCAGGATGCGTTTGAACAATTCATTCCTTTCCACCTCCACGGCGATCACCAGGCAAATAGGTATGCCGTTCTTGTCAAGCATCTGATCCAGCGCTTCAGCCTGCACAATCGTTCTGGGGAAGCCATCAAAAATAAAACCGGGCGAATCCATATGTGCGGATGCCCGGCTATACAGCTCCCTTAATACGATATCGTCAGGAACCAAGAGGCCTTTGTCAATGTATTTGCGAGCCTCCTGACCCAATGGCGTGTTTTTTTCCATCTCTTCACGGAAGAGATCACCTGTAGAAAGGTGTATCAGGTCATACTTTTCCACAATTCTGGCCGACTGTGTGCCTTTTCCCGACCCTGGAGGGCCAAAAATGATGATATTTAGCATAATGTAAAATGTTATCCGGGTACGATCAATAGGTGTTGGTAAATTGCAATGACTAGTCAACGATCTTGTAAATATCTTTGTAATTGCGGCCATAGCCGTTATAATCCAGGCCATAACCTACAATGAAATCATTCGGGATCTCCATACCCACATAATCGGGTTTTACATCTTTTTGCACAGCATCCGGTTTTAACAACAGGGTAGCTACCCGCACGCTTTTCGGCAAATAAGTGGAAAGGTCATTCACCAAATGCGAAATGGTGATGCCACTATCCACAATGTCTTCAAGAATAACCACATCTCTTCCTTTAATATCATCATTCAGGCCGATCAATGTTTTTACCTCTCCGGTCGTTTTTGTGCCGGTATAAGATGAGAGCCTGATGAAGCTGATCTCACAATCTCCCTGGTAATGTTTCAACAAATCAGCCGCGAAAATGAATGCCCCATTCAGCACGCAAAGAAACAGCGGTTTGGTGTCACGATAATCTGTGGATATTTGAACAGCCATTTCTTTAACCACTTTCAGGATCTGCTCATAAGAGATGTTTCGCGCAAATTCTTTGTCCAGGATGGTAACTCGCTCCATTGAGATTTTTTTTAACCGGTCATAAACTACAAAAATAAAAGAATACCCCGGTTCAATCACCATGATTTTCAAAAAATATGAACAAATTTATTTAATCTCATAGAAAACCATGTCCTGAGATAAAAAACCGCAAGCAAAAGTTCAGTTGATTCATGATATTCCATTACTTTGCAATAAAATGAACGATTAGTCCGGTAAAACTGTGTAATCATGGATGATCAACCAACATACCGTTATTTCATCAGGATGGCCTATATGGGTACGCACCATCACGGTTGGCAGGTGCAGTCCTCCGCACCTTCCATCCAGGGTGACACAGCGCGCGCATTAAGCCTGCTGCTGAAAGAGCCGGTGCAACTCACGGGTGCGGGTCGAACGGACACCGGGGTGCATGCGCAGTGTTTTTATGCACATTTTGACAGCCAGCATTCACCAGACCAACTGGCATCCATGTCATTGGCATTTAAATGCAATCGCATCCTGCCACCCACCATTGCGGTATATGAGATATTCCCGGTACATCCCAAGGCTCATGCCCGTTTTCATGCCACTCAAAGGACTTATCATTATTTTATCAGCACCAAAAAGGATCCGTTTTGGCAGGACAGGGCCTGGGTTTACGAACGCAGGCTGGACATCAACCGCATGCAGGAAGCGGCCCAACTATTGTTGCAGCATAGCGACTTCGGAAGTTTTGCCAGGTCTAACACCCAGGTAAAAACCAACATATGTCAGGTAGATACCGCAGAATGGGAAGCCGCATCCCATATACTGCGTTTCCGCATACGTGCTGATCGTTTCCTTCGAAACATGGTTCGTGCCATTACAGGGACATTGACAGATGTTGGCCTTGGAAAGATCAGCGTGGATGATTTTAATAAGATCATAGCGGCCAGGGACCGTTCCCGTGCAGGTTATTCCGCGCCAGCCCGCGGATTGCACCTGGCTCACATTGAATACCCCGGCAAATTGTTTGAGGGGCATCATCCGGCGGGGCGGAAAGGCCACGCCCAGAATCCTTAGCCAACATTGAATAATGCAGGTTATTCACTGCTTTTCTTTGCCCTGATTTTATCCCGAAGCGCCTTCATTTTCTTTGCACGGAAGCGTTGCCTTGCCGGTGAGATGTTTGAAGATTTGGTGTCTCCCAAAAGAAAGCCATAGGGTTCCATGCCTTCCGTTTCATCAAAGATCACCTTCATGATGGCCATGCCAGGTATGAAGAGGATCATACCAGTAAGTCCCCAGATAAAGTTACCTATGAAGAGGGCAATGATGGTCATAAGGGGGTTCATGCTGACCTTTCCACCCACAATCTTTGGCGTAAAGATATTGCTTTCAGCCAGCTGAATGACGTAAAAAACGGCAAAGACGCCAAATGGATACCATAAGGAGTCTTTGGTTAGCAGTGCATACACGATGGGCAAGGTGGCGCCGATAAATGGTCCGAGGAAGGGAATGACATTCAGGATGGCTGCAAACACGGCAAAGAGCATGGCGTGTCTGATCCCCAGACTGAAGAGCGCGATACTATTCAGTGTTGCAAGGATCAGGATCACGATAAACATGCCGACGATGTAGTTTTGCACAACCAGTTTGACCTTGTGCACCACAGAGCTGACTTTGTCCTGATGACGCTCAGGGAATGCACGCATGACAAATGCAATGAGAAAATGTCTGAAATAGAGAAAGAGGAAAATGTATATCGGAATAATAAACACAATGGTTATTGTGGTTGCAGTTGCGATCACACCTTGTGTCAGGGTAGCCACATTTTCCCGGATATACCGGAAAATGGCACTTTGTACATTTTCAAAGGAGATGGGTACGGCACCATCGATATGCCTTTCACTGAATGCATTAAACGCTTCAATCCATTCATTTACTTTTCGCTCGAGATGGCCAATTTCGTCAGCGAACCCGATGAGTTGATTGTAAAAAAAGTAGGCCAGGCCAAATACGAAAGCCAGCAGGGCAATCACACTGATGGCCACGGCAAGCAGTTTCGGGAAGCCGTTTTGTTCAAGAAAGGATGAAAGCGGGCTGATCAATACGGCCAGCAGGCCGGCTATCAGCAGCGGCACAAGCACACTTTTGGCAGTGATCATGATGAATACTGTCAGCACGATGGTCAGCAGCACCATGGGAATTTTTATGTACAGTGGAAATCTTTCGTCCATGGGATAATATTTTTTCGATTATTCTCCTGTGTGATCGGGGTCAAACAATGGGGGCCTGACTTTATGATGATTGCTGGTTAGCTGCCATTGTGAGGCCAGCGCCAAGAGGTTTGCTTCCTGAAAGAGCGGAGCCATGAATGTAATGCTGGACGGGGTTCCTGCTTCGGTGATCCCATTTGGCATCACCACGCAAGGATGACCGGTAAGGTTGGTGACCAGCAGTTGGTTTCCCCCAAAGGAGGGCGTAACGATGACATCATACTGCGACATCAGTGCATTGACCTCGCGGACAAGCATTTGCCGCACCCTGTTGGCATTGATATATTCTACGGCAGGGATGAAACGGGCTGCCCTGAAAAAGTTTGGCCAGGCATTTACGGACTGGTTCAGGAGCAATGAGTCGCGACCGGAGACGGTCAGTTCGTCGAAGGCCGCAGCAGCCTCTGCATATAATATGATGCGCAGGGCATTCACCGGCAAAGTAAATCGCCAGTCAACAGGCTGAAGATCTACTCCCATGGCCTGCAAGTCAGCAAGTACCTGGCTGTCGAGGCCCCTTCCTGCGTAATCTTCATCAAAGAATTCCGAGATATAACCTACTCGCAGTGAAGACACATCCACTGCATCATCATAGTTAAAACCGGCCTGTATCAAGGTATTGTCTATGCCATCCGGACCGTGGATTGCTTCAAATACAATCGCGGCATCATGCGCGCTCCTTGTTATGGGACCTATCTTATCCATTGTCCAGCTGAGCGCCATCGCGCCATCCCTGGAGACACGCCCCCATGATGGTCTGAGTCCGGTAACACCGCATCGGGATGAAGGGGATACAATGCTTCCAAGTGTTTCTGAGCCCAGGGCAAAGGGCAGCAATCCGGCAGAAACCGCAGCTGCGGAGCCGGCTGATGAACCGCTGGCCCCTTGTTTCAGGTTCCAGGGGTTCCTGGTCTGCCCGTCAAACCATACATCCCCCATGGCCAGGGCACCCAGGCTGAGCTTAGCTACCAAAACGGCACCGGACTCATCCAGCTGCTTTACCACACTGGCGGTTTGTTCGATTTGCTGGTCACGGAAGGGCTCAGCTCCCCAGGTGGTGGGATACCCTTCAACTGCCAGCAGGTCTTTTACACCATAAGGGATGCCATGAAGGATGCCGCGTGACTCTCCGGCAGCAAGCAGGTCGTCAGCATGCCTCGCCTGTTCCAGGGCAAGCTCACTGGTCAGACTTACTACCGTCTGCAGGGTGTCATCATAACGCGCCAAACGCTCAAGAAAAAACAAGGTGAGCTCTTCGGAGCTGATTTTTTGCTGATGGATCAGAGAAGCCAACTCCGGAATGCTATAAAAGGCAAGCTCATCTTTGTTTTCCGGCAATGGCACGTCCCCGGGAATGCTCCATGCTGTTTTTCCCTCATCTGGCGGGATTTTATATTCACCAAACAACGGGCTAAAAGACCATGCCGGTGGTACATCATTGTTAAGCTCCATGTCACGCAGGGCTTCAGCGCTTTGCATGTGCACCCTGACCGATGGCATCATGATTTCCAATTGCTCCTGGCTGAATGAGAAACCCAGCAGCTTGCCAGCCTGGCGTAGCATGTCCACGTTGATGCCGTTACCCAGGCCTGCAAACAACATGCCTGCGGAAAAAGCCAGCAGCAACATCCATATCAATGATTTTGACTTCATATTTGCTCGTTTTATCCTTAAACGTGGGAAACCCTTGGTCTGTTGCGCTCAATAAGCTTTTTAAAAAGGGCAGCAGGGTTCGCAAAGCGATTGCAAATCATCATGGCGGCTATGATGTAGGGTTTATAGCCCGCCTCCTGGTATGTCTCAAGGCGGGAAGCTTCAAACACATCCGCCTCCACTTCGCCTTTCGGGCAGGAAATCCCACTGATGTCTGCCGGCAAGCAGTGCATGTACCGGGCATTGCCATTCAAAGTAGCTGCCTTATGCGCAACACCATACTCCCAGTCCACATGTTGTGCATTCTTTGCGAGGCATTCCTCTTCGAGGGCATCTAAACCAGCCTTATCACCGGTTTTCAGAAGATCTGTTCTTTTCTCCATGATATGATAAGGCGCCCAGCTTTTTGGATACACGATCTCGGCATCCTGCATGGCCTCCTGCATATCGTGGCTCACCCGGAATGAGCCGCCGCTCTGTTTGGCAAAAAGCTCTGCCTTTTCCAGCACATCCGGGATCAGCTCATAGCCCTCCGGATAAGCCAGTTGCACGTCCATGCCAAAACGTGTCATCAGCGCTATGATCCCCTGCGGCACAGACAAAGGCTTACCGTAACTTGGCGAATATGCCCAGCTCATGACAAACTTCTTGCCACGCAAGGCTTCAAGTGACCCATAGATTTTCTGCAAGTGCATCAGGTCAGCCAGCGACTGGGTCGGATGGTCCATGTCGCATTGCAAGTTAATGACACCCGGCCTTACCGGCAAGATGCCCTCGGCAAAACTTTCATCGAGCGAGGCTGCTATCTCACGCATGTATTTATTGCCTTCGCCCAGGTACATGTCGTCCCGGATGCCAATGAAGTCTGTCAGGAAGGATATCATGGCCGCCGTTTCACGAACGGTTTCACCATGCGATATCTGCGACTTTTCCTCGTCGAGATCCTGCACGGCAAGGCCAAGCATATTGCTTGCCGAAGCAAACGAGAAGCGCGTGCGTGTAGATTTATCACGAAAATTGGACACGGCCAGGCCGGAGTCAAACACCCGTGGTGAAATATGCTGATCACGCATCTGTTTCAACACCGATGCAACATGGAGGATGGTACGCAGATCGCCTTCCTGTTTTTCCCAGGTCAATAAAAAATCCTTTTGATGCAATCCGCTCTCCAGGCTGTCAATAAGTTCAATGTCCCGTAATAATGTGGCGTTCATATGTTAAAAATTTGTTGTCATGATTCCAGGCCTTTTTAACCTCTTCAGGCCTTTTTAATTTGCAGGGTTGGTTATTATAAGAATGGTTGTCAGAAAGCATAGGCCAGTGCTGCATAGAATGCGGTGGCCTTTTCCAGGTGTTCCACAGGGATTTTCTCATTGGGTGCATGTGCCAGCACTTCATTCCCCGGGCCAAAGCCAATGACAGGGATATCATAAAGGCCATTGATAGCCACCCCATTGGTGGAAAACGTCCATTTATCCACGGCTGGTTGTTTATCGAACAACCCGGAAAACACCTTTGCCCCTTTCTGAATGACCTCATGGTCCTCGGGGATCTGCCAGGTGGGGTAATATTTTTCCATTCCATAAGTAAGCCCGGTAAAGGACTTTTCTTCATAATGCAACACCTCTATCTTTGCTTTCATTCCATTGATCAGCTCCTGTATTTCAGCTACCGCACTCTCCTTTGTTTCACCCCAGGTGAGCCTGCGATCAAGGTGGATTCTTGCGAAATCCGCTACGGCACATAATGAAGGGCTTTTCGACATGAATTCAGATATGGTGATGGTGCCTTTACCCAGAAAGTCGTCATGATGCAGTCTTTCGTTCAGTTTTTCGATCTCCAGTGCAGCTTTTGAAGCCATGTAGATGGCGTTTTGGCCGCGTTCAGGTGCAGATCCATGGCAGGATAAGCCGTAGAAGCTCACCTGCATCTCCATACGCCCGCGATGCCCACGATAGATATTCAGGTTGGTAGGTTCAGTTACCACGACAGCATCAGGTCTTATCCCTTCCTCTTCCACCAGAAACTTCCAGCAAAGCCCGTCACAATCTTCTTCAATGACGCTGCCAATAAAATAGATGGTCAGGTCCCTGTCAAAAGCAAGCTCCCTGAGGATGCGACCAGCTGTCACGAAAGCTGCAGCGCCACCTTTCTGATCTACGGTGCCACGACCAAGCACAAAGCCATCGCGAACATCGCCACATAGGGGATCAAAATCCCAGTCCTCCGGGTTGCCCAGATCCACAGTGTCCATATGCGCATCAAATGCCAGGATGCGACTGCCCTGCCCTATCCTGCCAATCACGTTACCGAGGGGGTCCATTCGTACTTCATCGAATCCTGCCTTCTGCATCTGACGTATCAGTTCCTGTTGCACCTGTTCTTCGTCAAGACTGAGGGATTTGCAACGCACCAGGCGGGAAAGATTTTCAGCCGTATAATCGCTATATTGGCGAGCCAATTGATTAATTGCAGAAAATTGCTCCATAAAAAGTCCTTTTTTTGATTTGCCATAAAGATAGTTTTTTTTGTGAAACTGAAGGAATGCCTAACTTTACGCATGTTTACACATGGAAAAATCTTTGGAAACGGGCTGGGTATGACTGACCTGATTGCTTCAGGAGCTTTGTGAAAACTTGTTGCATAGGGGGCAGGAGCGCAATACAGTGCAATGGCTTCCTTCAATCGAAATTCAGACCACACAGAACACGCAAAAGTTATGGTATCATAAATCAATTAGTGGATCCATGCATAATCAATTTTGGCAATTTATCCAAGACAAACTGCACCGGCAGGAACCGGTCATGTTGATAGTGGTTACCGGGGTACGCGGCAGCAGCCCTGGCAAGAAGGGGTTTAAGATGGCCGTGGGAAGCCATGGTGAGAAATATGGTACCATTGGTGGGGGGCCAATGGAGTTTTCATTAGAGAAGCTGGCCTTGAAAAGCCTTTTAACCGATGCCCCGAAGGCCTTTACCAAACGCCTTATTCACTCGGCCGATGCCGGTGAGCAGGCTTCAGGGCTAATCTGCGCCGGCGAACAGCATCATGCTTTCATCAAGCTGGGTCAGGCTGATGCACCGGTCATTGCAGAAATCGTATCCACGCTCTCTGGCGGGCAATCAGGTTATCTGACTATTCATGCGACGGGGTTACAGTTTGCGCCTGCACTTAAAGGCAAGCAAGAGGCTGATCGGGAGAACGCCCCTGCCAGTGAATGGATTTACGAGGAGGTTCTGCATCCGCAGCCTGTATTATTTGTTTTTGGTGGGGGTCATGTAAGCATCCCCGTCACCAAGGTTGCAAAGGTGCTGGGGTTTCGCGTGGAGGTATACGACGACCGTCAAGGTCTTCCCACCCTGGAAAATAACAATGATGCTGACCATAAACAAATCATCTCCTACCGCGATGCTGCAGCACAAGTGAAGGTGCCTGACAATGCCTTTGTCTGTATCATGACGGTTTCCCATGCGTCTGACCAGCTCATCCTGGAGCAGTTGCTGCCGCTGTCATTAAAGTACCTTGGTATGATCGGCAGCCGAAAAAAAGTAGATGCCATTTTTGGAAACCTGCGTATCAAAGGCTTCGAAGAGACGGCACTGGCAAAGGTAGATGCGCCCATGGGGGTTGCCATAGAGAGTGAGACGCCCGCTGAAATTGCTGTCAGCATAATGGCCGAGGTAATCAGGAGAAAAAACAAGGAGAAATAATCAATCAGCCCATCCCCGACTGCACGCCACCCATGATATCCATAAGCTCCCGGGTGATGTCAGCCTGCCTGGCTTTGTTATAAGACAATGACAAATTTCTGAGCAGCTTGTCTGCATTGTCCGTAGCCTGGTGCATGGCTGTCAGCCTGCTGCCGTGCTCAGATGCAGCAGCGTCAAGCAAAATTCTGAAACAATGGTTATGGAGATACTTGGATGTCATATAATGCCACACCTCCTCTGGTGAAGGTTCTAAAATTAATGGCTCGGGCTCGTCTGCATCCCATTGCCTCACCAAAGGTGTGGCAGGCATTTCTTCTATATTAAGCGGTAAAAGCTTTTCGACACGTAAGTCTTGCACAGCGGCATTCCGGAATTGATGATAAATCATTACCACACCCGCCACATGATGTTTCAGATAGCCCTCCCTCACATGATCTGCAAAGACCGCGGCCTTCTCTGCATTCAATTTTTCTAGACTCTTTTCATCAGCCATCAGGATGGGATACTGTAATTTCCTGAAAAAATCAAATGGTTTTTTCCCGACAGTCATAAGCTTTATCCGATAGCCTTCGTCTTCAAATCGTTGAATTTCCTTTAGTGTATGCTTGATAACCATGGCATTATACACACCACACATTCCCCGGTTGGATCCAATGCAAATGATAAGCATATCATTACTGTCAGGGGGGATCATCAGGTGCTGATAAGATTCGACAGGCAAGACTTCCATGATGTCATGCAGGATTCTGGCCAGCTTTTTCTCATAGAAACGAAGGTGAGAGATCTGATTCTGTGCCTGTCTAAGCCTGGAAGCGGCAACCATTTTCATGGCACCAGTGATTTTCTTGGTAGATTGCACAGATGCGATCCTTGATCTGACTTCTTTCAGGCCTGGCATGTTTTTCTTGTCTTTATAGGTATTCGCAGGTTATGCCCCGCTCGATGCCTGTGATTCTCTGACCATCTTTGCCAGGATCACCTTGGCCGCATCCTTGATGGCATCCAGTATTTCGGAGGTGATCACATCATTTCTAAGATGCTCCAGCACATCCGGATGCTTTTCATGCATATATCCGAGAATCTCTTTTTCAAACATTTTTATTTTTGAGACCGGAAGCTCCATCAGCATGCCCTCTGATCCACAATAGAGCACGACCACTTGTTCTTCAACCGGCATGGGGTCATACTGGTGCTGTTTCAGCAGCTCCATGTTTCGAACGCCTTTATCCAGCACATAGCGCGTATCCGGGTCCAGATCGGAGCCAAAGCGTGAAAAAGCTTCAAGTTCGCGATATTGTGCCTGGTCTATCTTAAGCGTGCCAGCCACACGTTTCATGACTTTCATTTGGGCGTTTCCTCCCACCCTGCTGACAGACACCCCGACATTGATCGCAGGCCTCACCCCAGCATGAAAAAGGTCTGTTTCGAGAAAGATCTGACCGTCAGTTATGGATATGACGTTTGTGGGGATATAGGCCGACACATCCCCTTCAAGCGTTTCCACCATGGGAATGGCTGTAAGCGAACCTCCACCCCGCACCATATCCTGAATCGATTCGGGGATGTCATTCATTTCTTTTGCGATATCATCAGAGGCAATAATTTTTGCAGCCCTTTCAAGCAGTCTGGAGTGCAGATAAAACACATCACCCGGGAAAGCTTCCCTTCCTGGCGGCCTGCGAAGCAGCAGGGATACTTCCCTGTAGGACACCGCTTGTTTTGAAAGATCATCAAAAAACACCAGGGCATGGCGCCCGGTATCCCTGAAAAACTCTCCGATGGCCATGCCCGTGAAAGGTGCAAAAAATTGCATGGATGCAGGTGCGCTGGCAGGAGCAGCTACCACCACGGTGTATGGCATAGCCCCGTGTTGTTCCAGCTTTTCTGCCACCCCTGCCACGGTGGATCCTTTTTGACCGATAGCCACATAGACACAATAAACAGGTTCACCTTTCTCGTAATGTCGCCGCTGATTAATAATGGTGTCTACCGCCATCCCAGTTTTCCCGGTTTGCCGGTCGCCAATGATCAGCTCACGTTGTCCGCGTCCAATGGGAATCATAGCATCTATGGCTTTGATCCCGGTTTGCAATGGTTCATTTACCGGTTGACGGTAGATGACACCGGGGGCCTTTCGCTCAAGTGGCATATCATATAAAGGACCTTCTACTTTTCCCTTCTCGTCTAAGGGTTGTCCAAGCGTATTGACCACTCGCCCAAGCAAACCCTCGCCCACACCAACAGAAACAATCTGACCCGTACGCTTTACAATGTCTCCTTCCCTCAGGCCACGGCAGTCGCCCAACAGCACCACACCTGCATTGTCCTCTTCCAGGTTAAGCACCACGCCTTTAAGCCCACTGTCATTGCAGTGGACCATCTCACCTGCCCAGGCGTTACTTAACCCATATACCCGGGCTATTCCATCACCAACCTGAAGCACGGTGCCGGTCTCCTCCAGTTCAGCTGATGGCTGAAAACCAGCCATCTCCTGTCTCAGAATGGCAGAAATTTCAGAAGGTTTCAGGTCTGACATGATTAAAAGTTCAAATGTTTTTTCAGCTTGACGAGTCTGTCATAAACGCTGGCATTGTATTGTTTTTCACCAATTCTGATGATAAAACCTCCCATGATGGCAGGATTGACGCTTTCGTTAAACTCTATTTCATGATCCGTAAGGCGCCTGGCTGCATCAATGGCCTGCCTCCTGAGCACGTCATCCATGGGAACCGCCGTTATTACGTCTACGCGTGCTATCCCGAGATGCTCTTTATACACCTCCTGATAAACAGCAGCAATACCCTCAAGCATGAAACCCCGCTGCTTACGCATGATGATCTGTATGTATTTTAATATCAGGGGATGTACACGATTTTCGAACAACCTGCTGATGATCCGGTTCTTTCTAGATAATCGTGTGACGGGACTTTTCAATATGGCCGCAAGCTCCTTGTTACCGGCAAAAGCCCCGTACACCAATTTCATATCGGCATAGGACCTTTCAAGGATATTATTTTCCTCTGCCAGTGCAAGTAAAGCTTTCGCATAGCGTTTATGCAGGATATGGTGATGCTGCTGCATGGCATTTGCTTTCCTGGTCAGTTGACTTTAATTTCATCAAGCAACTTGCTGACATAGTGCGAGTTTCTATTGCGGTCGCTAAGTTCTTCCGTCAATACTTTTTCCGCAATATCCATAGAAAGCGCGGATATTTGAGACTTGATCTGCCTGAAAGCTTCCTCTTTATATTTTTCGATCATCTCCTCAGTTTTTTCACCTATCTCGCGTGCTTCATCCGCTGCTTTTTCCCTGGCCTCCGATATGATCTTTTCAGCATCAGCATGGGCTTTGGCAATCATCTCGTCATAAGCCTTTTCAGCCTCAGCAATTTTTGTGCTTTTCATGGTATCAAGCTGTGTCATTTCATGCTCTATCCGCTTTGCGTCGGTGAATGTCTTTTCCAGTTGCTGTTCACGTGCATACATCACCTGCAATATTGGCTCCCAGGCATATTTTTTCAGAATGAACAACACGATGCCAAAAGCAACGGTCATCCAGAAAATAAGTCCCAAACCAGGCATCAATAGTTCCATAAGCAAGATTTTAACATGTTACGACCGGATTGACAAAAATCTTAAGTGCTAAAGTCATTGTGCCTTGCACAGGTAGGATCATCGATATCCAATCAATATCATCTCAAGTCATTGTCTGCTATACGAACAAGGTAAGCAGCACGATAACCAGCGCAAAAAAGGTGATACCCTCAATAAGCGCTGCAGCCACTACCATGGATGAACGCAGATCGTTACCCGCCTCGGGTTGACGCGCAATGTTGTCGATGGCACTTTTGGCGATAGAGGCAATTCCGTATGCAGCTCCAAAAACAGCGATTACCCCTGTTAATGCCGCACCCAGTTTCATCCATTCATGCGCAATGCCCACACTGTCAAGCAAAACAAATAAATAATTCATGGTCTTTGGTTTTAGTGATTACCCTTAATGGCTTTCTTTCGGAACAGCCATCCCGAAAAAGAACGCACTAAAAAGCGTAAAAATATATGCTTGTAAAAAAGAAACAAGAATTTTCAAGAAGTTCAGAAACACCAGAAACAGCACTGCCAGTGGCGATATGGAATAGCCCATGACCATGCTTACTGATCCAAGGACAAATATCAACGTTGTCAGGCTAAGAATAACCATGTGTCCGGCAGTCATGTTGGCAAAAAGCCTGATCATCAAGGTAAAAGGCTTAATAAAGGCTCCGGCTATTTCGATGACTGGCATAACGGGTATCGGAAACTTCAGGAAGGCAGGCACACCAGGCATGTTGAACATGTGTTTCCAGTAACTTTTGTTGGCATACCAATGAGTGGTAAAAAAAGTAAACATGGCAAGCACAAAAGTTACACTGATGTTTCCAGTGACATTTACACCACCCGGGAAAAAAGGTACCAGTCCCAGCAGGTTATTAATAAAAATAAAAAAGAAAACAGTCAGCAGATAAGGCATAAAGCGGTGATACCGATCAGGTCCGATGGCAAGAATGGCAATATGGTCTCTTACAAACATAATGATTGGTTCAAAAAACAGTGGCAGTCCTCTTGGGGTATGGTAGGTCTCTGCTTTCCGGTATTTGGCCCCGACTTTCACAAAAAGAAGACAAATAAGCAGGGAGGCAATAAAAACAGCCAGTACAGTTTTTGTAATAGACAGGTCAACAATATATGAAGCATGCGGGTCGGGTGTTGATCCATCGTCAAGTACTCTGATGATTCGTCCTTTATGTGGACCTTCCTGCGCAATGGCAAAGTTTTTATATGCTTTGGTGCCATGAGCCAGCCTTTTACTGGAAAACAAATAAAAACCATTTTCATAAAACAGGATCACCGGCAAGTAAATGGATACATTCCGATCACCTATGTCAAAGAGGTGCCATTCATAACTGTCAAGCACATGGTCAACGATGATTTTTCGCGCATCCAGCTCGTATTTTTCAGCCTGACCTGCAGTCACATCCCTTTCAGCACCATATGCTGCCAAATGGGTAAACAGCAACATCACTGCCAGCAAGCACATCCGGCAATGATGCCGTACCATTTTTCTATCCCCATACAGGCTTACAGACACAATGATCATATCGGTTTTGAACTTAAGCTTTCATTGCCAATCATCGATTGGCAAAATGCTTTATCGGCTTAAAAATAACGCTTATTTTTCAAATTATGATACAGGTGGAATACCTCAAAAAGAGAATAAATAAAGTAGAACACAAAAAAGGTGATGATAAAAGCAATGGCATCATCAGGAAAACTAAAAGAATAGAGCAACAATACAGCCACATATACCATAAAACGAACCATCGTCACCGAAATGAAACCATTTGCAAAAGCCTGGTTGGATTTAGCTTGCTGCCAGTTCAGTATCAGTCTGCTTGCCAGGGTTACAAAAAAGAAAAAGGGAATAAAAGCATAATATGCATCAGTCACAAAATGATCCGGTAACAAAAAGATCAATACACCGTAAACTGCAACAAGGACGATGGATAAAATGGCAAGATTTCTGACAAAGGGAATCAGTCTTTTGTACATGATTTTGATGTACTTTCATGAGGATTCATTTATAACCCCTGTAACCGGCTGAAAGGAACCCTTGAATTCAATCTGCTTTTATTTACCTTTTTTGGGATCCTGTGCAGTCTTAGCTATATCCTGATCCATTGAACAAGTACCCGAAAACTTCGCACCCGGTTCTATGGATAATTTATTGGTAATGATATCACCCTTGAAAATTGCTGATTCTTTTAAGGAGAGCAATTCCGACACATCTGCCCTTCCTTCGACCTTGCCCGAAAAGTCAGCATTGGCACAATACAGATCTCCTTCAATCTCCCCGGTTTCACCAAGAACAATCTTTCCTTTGGTACGTATTGATCCAATGATTTTCCCATCCACACGGATATCTCCCTTTGATTCGATTTCACCTTTAATGGTAGTTCCTGAACCTACCAGATTGATCGCCGTATGATCTGTTTCTTTTTGTTTGACCATGATATCATTTAAATTTTAAAGATTAATCGTTTCCCCTTATCGGCTTACAGGCATACGATAAACAAAAGTAAGAAAAAGTTCAGATTACGGTTATCAGATTCCCAAATAATAATAATCAAAAAAGACGCGATAATCCTCAACTTTCTTATCCTGGTAAAATGTTGGATAGTTATTTACAGATATTACAAATGGCTCAATGTGCTCTGATCGAACGGTTTCAAGTTGTTCGTGTTCCTGCCATTGCAGAAAATAATCCAATCCGCTTTCCATGTTTTGAAAGTTTGTGATGGTCAGCAGCTGTTTACCTTCTTCAAAATACACATTGTTTACAGAAAGACTTTCTTCTTCAAAATGCTCTTCATTGAAGGATGTGATGGCATTGCTTACCCTTGCCGGATCCTGGTGTTCGGTTTGGACAAGTAGCAAAAAAAAGTGCACTGCATCGGGATTATAGTCATAGGGGCTTTCAATGGGATCTCTCTCTGGGCGGCTAACTTGTTCTGGTGCAGCCGCCAGGCGTTCCTCCTGCTCCTCATGGAGGGATGCAAGTAAAACAGAAGCTGGCTGGTGTACCGGTGTTCCCTCATAATTATCTACCACGTACTGCAGTTCTGTCAAAAACAACTCATGGTCATCATTTTTTCCCAGGGCCATGGCATGGAGGTAAGAAAATTTGGCTTTCAGTTCGCGTTCCACTTCCAGGGTATCCAATGCTGCCCTGTTCTGGCTGATAATATCGTACCTGCCTGCAAAAAACGCGCTATAGCTTTGTTCATACAGTTCATTGGCAAGGTTTTGCCTTTGTCTTATGTTTTCTGCATAATCAGGATCGCCAATGATCATGGCATACTCACTGTCCGGGTAGTTTTCGAGCAGAGTATTTTTGATTTGTTCTGCGGCAGCATGATTGCCTGTTTCGCGATGCATGTGGTAGAGATAGTAGTAGGCTTGCATTTCTTTACCTGACCCATCGAAGTTATTGACAAGCTCCGTAAAGCTTTGGATGGCATTTTCCAGGTCATTCAATCTATCCCTGAAAAGCATGGCCTTGTTAAAATAGGCTTGCACCTGTCGCTCGACAGACAATGCCATTTGTTCTTCAGAGTTTGGGATGTTTCTGAGGTAGGTCTCCGGATCGTGCTCATCCAGGTCCAAGGTATCCTCTTCGCCAGCCAGTAAGTCATCAAAGCTTTCCATTTCTCCAAAATCGCCAAAATCAGCAGCTGCCATTTGCCTGTTGCTGATTCGCCAAAGGTCCTCCAGGGGTCTTTCGCCAAAGTTGCTGAAAAATTCCATCTCCCCGTTGGACATGGCGCTGGTGTTATAGAAGTACCATCCACCACCTTGCCTGCTCCCCCCTGCACCGCGCTGCCCCTCTCTGGCCATTCTGCCAGCTTCCCGCATTTCCTGTTGTCTTTGCCGCTCAGCCTCCTGGCGTTGGCGTTCTTGCTCCTCTAAATCTTTTATAATCTCTGCCACAATGGCTTGCTGCTCATCATCAGAAAGTGAGGCCAGGTGTTGAAGGCTATCCTCAACCGCAATTACTTCACTTAGCTGCGCAAGGCCCGATAATACCTGCTGACGCTCCCTCACCACTTCAATCTCGTCGTAACTAGCAGGTAAAAAAGTATTTGCACTGTCGTAATAGAGATTGGCCTGTTCATAATCCGGCTGCTCAAAATATATCTCCCCAAGACGCAGAAAAGAGAGTCCTTTTTGTAAATTATTGTCACGGCTGACCTCTGTGGAGATCAGGTAGTGCTCTATTGCGCTTTCTTCATCGTCCTGACGCATGTATAACTGAGCCAATGCATAGTAGATTTGGTCCTGAAACTCTTCGTATCTGCTTTGGCCCAGCATGTCCATCAATTCATCTCTGATAAAATCACTGCCGCCCACAGATGGATCATAGGCTTGTGCCATGCCTATGCGTGCCTGAAAACGCATCTCCCTGCTTGCACGCATATCCAGCACCCGTTCATATGTCTCCTGGGCACGTGCAAATTGGCCTGAATGCTGATAAAGCTGCGCCTGGATGAAAGTGAGCCTTGCCCTCTCGTTCCGACCCTTTACATAAGGCAATCCGGCTTCCAGTTGTGCCGCAGCCCGCTCATACATATCCTGCCTGATAAAATGATCAGCATACGCCTTGCGAAACATTGCCACAGTCTCGTCTTTAAGTAAACCATCCCTGTAACGCCGTTCCAATGTCTCCAACAACCTGAGCGCCTGTTCATACCTTTCCTGTTCGTGATATGATTTGGCAATCCACACTTTGGCATCATGGCTTCGTCTGGTATCATATTGCCTGATGATATACTCAAAAGTAAGAATGGCCAGCGTAAAATCATGCTTGAAAAAATGTGAGCGACCGATCAGGTAGTAAGTCTCATCAATCCATTTGTTGTGCTCTTCGCCCCTGATGTCCATGGAGTGTCTCCGGATAACCAGGCTCGCCTTTTCATATATCACGTCCATATTGCCGCTAATGGAGGCAGCATCCTGTTCTGTTCCATAACGAAAAACAGACAGCACGTCTTCATAATTATCAACATGTGCCTCTGAAAGCGTTTTCAGACTCTCATTGTAGATTTCTTTCGCGTTAAAATAGCCATTGTATTTGGCATTAATCTGATGGAAAGCACGATTAATAAAAGAGTCTTTCTGGGTCGAGCAACCCTGGAGCAGGAACAAGAAAATGGCCGGACCCAGCAATGGCAGGATCCTTATGAGGGTTTTCCGGACTTTATACATGTACATCATCATTAAACCACAAAGATAACGTTCATTTTTAAAAAACATTATACGGCAATCAAGCCTTTAAAAATTCATTAGTGCAGTCAGAAATGATTACTTTTGCATATATTTTTAATCGCTTATTCAACCATTATTGAATATGGGAGAAAAAGAAACAGAAAAAGGCTTGTTTAAAAAGCTACATAACAAGTATCGTATTGTGATCCTCAATGACGATACGATGGAGGAGCGATTAAATATCCGGCTCACCCGGTTCAGGGTGTTTATATTGTCAGGTACTGTGATCATTTTCTTAGTGTTGGCTACCATCTATTTAATTGCCTTTACGCCTCTGAAAGAGTACATTCCCGGTTATGCAGATTTTAATACGCGCATGGTGTTGCGGGAGCTTTCATTAAGGGCAGATACATTGGAAAAGCAACTCCGGCAAAAAGACCTGTACATCATGAACATCCGCAATATTGCCGAAGGGCGCGATCTCATTGAGGAAATACCGGATACCATAGCCGACCCCGATGTGACTGGCATTGATGAAAGACCCCGGTCACGCGAAGATTCTTTGCTGCGGGCAGAAATGGAACTCACAGAGCAATTTAACAATAGCTACTGGGAAAATACCGAAATGCCAGCCATTGCCGATGTGGGGTATTTTACATTTTTCCCCCCAGCCATTGGCATGATTAGCAGTCATTTTGACCCGGCAGAGGGGCATTACGGGGTGGATATCGTTTCCGATCAGGATGAAATCATTAAGTCAACACTTTCCGGAACAGTGATTTTCTCGGGATGGACAATGGAAACAGGTTACACCATAGGAGTCCAGCATGAGAACAATATCGTTTCCATCTATAAGCACAACAGCAAACTGCTTAAAGAAGAAGGAAGCATGGTTGAAGCAGGTGATCCAATCGCTATCATTGGCGATACCGGGCTTTACTCCACAGGGACCCACCTGCACTTTGAGTTATGGTTCAATGGAGTCCCGGTCAATCCTGCAGAATATATTTCCTTTCAATGACGATTGCACAAACCCAAAATATTGCCATACTGGGATCTACAGGTTCAGTTGGTCAACAGGCACTTGAAGTGATAGACAAACAAAAGGACCGTTATCGCATTGTGACGCTGACTGCCATGAACAATGCGCAGCTGCTTGTAAAACAAGCGATCAGGCATAAACCAGAAGCTGTGGTCATTGGCAATGAAGCACATTATACATTTGTAAAAGATGCATTGAAAGGGCTTCCTGTAAAAGTACATGGGGGCACCCAGGCCATCAACGATGCCTGCACCCTTGAGCCTGTCGATACAGTTATTACTGCATTGGTAGGTATCTCAGGGCTGACACCCACACTCAACGCCATAAGCCAGGGCAGAAAGATCCTGCTCGCAAACAAAGAAAGCCTCGTGGTGGCAGGTCACATCATCTCCAGGCTAACCGAAAAACACCGTGCCACAGTAATTCCTGTAGATTCAGAGCATTCAGCGGTCTTTCAATGCCTGATGGGTGAAAACACCCTGCACGTGGAAAAAATTTTCCTCACCGCCAGTGGCGGGCCTTTCAGAGGCATGCAACGCAATGAGCTCTCCGATGTGACCAAAGAACAGGCCTTACAGCATCCCAACTGGGACATGGGTGACAAAATCAGCATCGATTCGGCTACCATGATGAATAAAGGATTGGAGATGATTGAAGCCAGGTGGATGTTTTCGCTCAGACCTGAGCAAATTGATGTCATCATACACCCACAATCCATTGTGCATGCCATTGTCCAGTTTTATGACGGCTCGATGAAAGCACAACTGGGTGTCCCCGACATGCGACACCCTATTGCATTTGCGCTTGATTATCCTTCCCGGAGCCATTCAGATCTGCCACGCCTTCGGGTTGAGCAAATGCATCAGATGGTTTTTGAACCGGTGAATAAAATGGATTATCCTTGTCTGGATCTTGCTGTGGAAGCCATGTACAAGAATGGGTTGATGCCCTGCGTGCTGAATGCGTCCAATGAGGTTGCCGTTGAAGCTTTTCTGCAAAATATCATCAGATTTAACGATATCCCGGAGGTGATCAGCAAATGTATGTCAGAGGCTCCGGAGGGCGACACGGATGATCCTGATCACTTGCTCGAAATCGACAGCGAAATCCGGGAAAAAGCAAAGGCGCTAATCAAAACATTTTCATAAGAATACCGTTTATCATCATGAAATCCTGAAATAGGCAACATGCCCAACCAGGAAGTTTTTGTAAAACAGGAAACAAAACAAGTCATCATATGCAAATTGTCATTCAGGCAGCACAGTTTTTTCTGGCTCTGAGCATTTTAGTTATTGTCCATGAGTTTGGGCACTATTTGTTTGCCAGGCTATTTGGCATCAGGGTAGAGAAGTTTTATCTGTTTTTTAATCCGTGGTTTTCTCTGTTTAAAATAAAACGCGGGGATACAGAGTACGGAATGGGGTGGCTTCCCCTTGGTGGTTACGTGAAAATATCCGGCATGATCGATGAGTCGATGGACAAAGATCAAATGAAACAGCCACCCAAGCCTTATGAGTTTCGCTCCAGACCTTCCTGGCAACGATTGCTGGTGATGGTTGGCGGGGTGTTTTTTAACATTATCCTGGCAGCCCTTATTTATGTGATGATGTTATTCTCCATCGGAGAAGAATACCTGCCAGTGAAAAATCTTGAATATGGAATTGAGGCCCAAAAACTTGGGCAGGAGTTAGGCCTTCATTCCGGTGATCATATCCTTGCCCTGAACGGCCAGGAACCGGAAGATTGGTCATCCATGATGCAAGGGTTTTTCCGAGGGGAGATCACCGAATTGAAGGTGAAGCGAAACGATAGTGTTTTCCATATCGACGTGCCGGAAGCCTTTTTTGGAGAGATCATTGCCGCCCGTGGGCAGGATTTCATTGATATCAGGTTCCCGTTTATCGTGACCGGATTTCTTGATGACTCACCAGCCAAAGAAGCCGGAGTAAAGGAAGGCGACCACATCAAGGGCATTGGAGATGAAGAGACCTGGAGTTTTCAGCAGTTTGCCAAAAAAGTAGTTGACTATGCTGGTAAGGAAACCACTCTTACGGTGCAACGCAATGGCGAAACGCTCAACCTCGATGTCAGGATACCAGAAGAAGGTCGTGTTGGAGCCTATGTTAAAGACCCCAGAGAGCTCTTTGTTACAGAGACCAGGGATTACTCCCTGCTAAACTCCATTCCGGCAGGTGTGTCCAAGGCATATACCACTACAAGGGATTACTTCCGTGACCTGGGGTTGCTGTTCAGGCCTGAAGTCAGTGCCCGGGACAGCCTCGGCGGCTTTATTACCATCGGGGGTATCTTCTCACCAAGCTGGGACTGGGTGCATTTCTGGACCATGACAGCCTTTCTTTCCATCATCCTGGCTGTAATGAACATCCTTCCAATCCCGGCACTGGACGGCGGACACGTCATATTTCTGCTTTATGAGATCATTGCAGGCCGAAAGCCACCGGAAAAGTTCATGGAGTACGCACAAATGGTAGGCATGCTGCTGCTTCTGACACTGATCTTACTTGTTAATCTCAATGATGTGCTTCGCCTTTTCCAATAAGCATGGCCGAACAATTTCATACCACCATCCTGGGATCAAGTGCCGCCATCCCCACCTCATTGCGCCATACAAGCGCACAAGTAGTACAATACCATAATAAGCGCTTCCTGCTGGATTGTGCTGAAGGGACACAAATGCAATTGAGACGGTTTAAGTTACCGCTCATGAAAATAGCACATATATTCATTAGCCACCTGCACGGCGATCATTACCTGGGGCTTCCCGGCCTCCTCTTCACTTACCATTTGCTGGGGCGTGAAAACACGCTGCACATTTATGCCCCACCAGGCATGCAAAAGATCATCGACCTGCAATACGAATTGTCACAGCTTAAACCGTCATTTGATATCCAATATCATGATCTCACCAAAGGAGAAGAAGTGCTCTATGAAGACGACAGGTTGACCATCGAAAGCATTGAGATGGTGCATCGCATTCCCACTTTTGGTTTTTTGATCAGGGAAAAAGCCCGGCCAAGGAATATCCGGAAAAAGGCAATTCAAAAGTTCAATATTCCCCAGGATTGTATGCAAGCCATAAAGTCCGGTGAAGACTTTATTAGCCCTTCAGGCCAAAAGATTCCCAACAAGGAGATCACCCTTGCCCCACCCGAGCCAAGGGCATATGCCTTCTGCTCAGACACCTTGTATACTGAATCTTTTCTCAAGCAGATTGAGGGCGTCGACCTGCTCTACCATGAGGCTACATTCATGCACGACAAGGCGGTGATTGCAAGGGAAAAGACCCATTCCACCACCATAGAGGCCGCTACGCTCGCAAAAAAGGCCGGTGCCAAAAAACTGCTTGTTGGCCATTATAGCGCGAGGTATAAAGAACTGGAAGAATTCAGAAAAGAATCGGCAACCGTATTCCCGAACACCCTGCTGGCCGAAGAAGGTGATGTAATTCCCATTCGTTATTCATGTTGAACCCCTGGCGGGGTTCCTATTCGTGTTGAACCCTTGGCGGGGTTTTAGAAAAACAGGGGCAGCAGCTCATCGGGTATTTCTTCATCCGGGGCGGGCAGGAGGCCCTGCGTGTTCAGCACATGCGCAACTTCACCGGGCAGGTGCTTCGTGCCGGGCAAAATTTGCTCCAGCCTGCGCCAGACAGGGTCAACCACCCTGCCAGAGAACCTTGCTGACTCAATGGTACCGTTTTTTACATTAAGTTCAAGCTTCCTTGGATGCCCGTTCAAGCTGACTTGTCCGGTAAAGCGGTATTTTGTCGGCGACCAGGTGTAATTCCATTCCTGTCGCTCATATTTATCGCTGACCAGTTGCTTTACCGCATCCACATCCTTTCCGGTCAAAGTATATGGAGCCACCGGATCAAAATAAGAAGTAAGGTGTTCATAAAGCATCTCCCTGAACTCATCAAAAGACGGAGCTTTATCAAGCATTTCAGCTATGTTTGCCACCTCGCTGCGCACGGATTGCACGCTCCTGTCCTGGTACCTTTCAGGCTCCACCCTGATGGCTTCGCGCAGAACTTCCAGGTCAGCATTATACAAGAGGGTGCCATGATGAAGGACCCTTTTTTTGTAAACATGTTCAGCGTTCCCCGAAATCTTAAGCCCACCTGCACGGATGTCGTTTTTCCCTTCAAAGCGGGCCGGCACACCGATTTCATTAAGAAAGTCAATTACAGGGGCGGTATATTTGCGGAAATTGACCATGTCGCCGGGCTCCCCTTCCAGGATGAAGGTAAAGTTTAGGTTACCAGGTGCATGAAACACCGTTCCTCCGCCGGATAAACGCCTGATAACCGGAATTTGGTTGCGCCGGCAAAACGGAAGGTTAACCTCGGCAAATGCATTCTGGTGTTTGCCGATGATCACGGCAGGTGATGACCACCACAACATGGCCACCTCATCAGTATGTTGGTGCAGCAGATATTCCTCAAGTGCAAGGTTAAAATGGGGTTCGTGAGAATGGTGCAAGATAAAATGCATGGCTTATTCCAGATTGTCAAGGGAGACACGTATCTTTCTGAGGATATACGCGTCTGTGAGCTCTTTTTCCAGATCGCGCAACAGGCTTGCATCTTTGATATTGGCAAGTGCACGCTTTCTAACGTCAAAATCCTGATCCTTGCTTATGATGATTTTTAGGATGGTGGCATCATAGATGCGCGATACTGCCTGTGCCCGCACATAATGGTCTGCATCACGCAGGGCAATCTCCCTGATAATATCCTGGTCATGGATTTGCTGAACAGCCATGGCCCTTACATAATAATCGCTGTCGTTGCGGGCAATATGGATAAGGATCTGCTCGTCAGTGATCTTTTTCAATGCATCGCATCGCACGTAAAAATCGCTGTTACAACAGGCGATGTCAGCCAGCACAGTCTGATCCTGAATCTGCCGGACTACCGCCGTCTTCATGTCCCTGTCTGTCAAAGCCTCCAGCAAGCTGGCAAGCATATCCTGATCTGTGATGTGGTATATGGCATCCTTGCAGAGATAATAATCATGCTGATTGTGCATCACAATATTTGCAAGCACCCGAGGATCCCGGATTTTTCTGACAGCAGCATGTCTTAGATAATAAAAAGGGGCACTTGCAGCAATTTCATTAAGCACTTGGACGTCTGTGATCTTCTCCACCGCAACCAGCCGGACTGTTTGCTCAGGATCTTTGTGTATAATTTCAGCCAGCAGTTTTGGATCTTCGAGGTTTCGGGCAAGTTCCCTTCTTTTTTTGGTATCAAGGCGGGAAAAAGCCTGGTAGGAAGAAACCACGTCATGCTGACTTCCCCTGTCTTCCTTATCTTTATGCCTGCCATTGTCTGCCATGGGCTTGAGGTGCTTTTCCTGATGACCAGACATTAACAAATATATGAAAAAGCCATCAATTTGCCAGGCCAGGGTAAGATAATCATTTGCTATCAGGAACATAGCATGTGTGCAAGTAAGGTAACAGATACAGCTTCAGTTGAATAAGCGGCAGAGCAAGCACATGGTACATGTGGCAGAATTTTATCAACAAAATATGCAAGTTTTGAATTTTTTTTAACCAATTGTATATAACTTTGTCGGGTTTTTTTGTAAATCAAATATTGATTTCGATGACATGAGCCAAGCCATGCCAACGGATTAAGGAACAGGAGGATGATTATTCCATGGCGAGTTTGGCTTCGCCGAGCTCGCAAAGTGCTCGGTTCATCTGACCGATTTAATCAAATGAGATAACACATGAACGATATTCCCAAGCATTACAACCCCGGTCGTATCGAGTCGAGATGGTATGCGGAATGGGTACAAAAAGGATATTTTCGATCGGAGCCAGACGAACGGCCGCCCTATACAATGGTGATCCCGCCGCCCAACGTGACCGGAGTGCTGCACATGGGGCACATGCTGAACAATACGATCCAGGATGTTCTTGTGCGCAGGGCAAGGATGCGCGGATACAACGCCTGCTGGCTTCCTGGCACCGACCATGCTTCCATCGCCACGGAGGCCAAGGTGGTCAATAAGCTGCAAAGCGAAGGCATCGATAAGAAAAAGATCACTCGAGAAGAGTTCCTCAAGCATGCCTGGGAATGGAAGGAAAAGCACGGCGGCATCATCCTGGAGCAGCTGAAAAAGCTCGGTGCTTCCTGCGACTGGGACAGGACAAAGTTTACCATGGACGAAGACCTCTCGGACTCCGTGATCAATGTGTTTATCGACCTCTACAAAAAGGGACTGATCTACCGCGGCGTGCGCATGGTAAACTGGGACCCTAAAGCCCTGACCGCACTTTCAGACGAAGAGGTGGTGCACAAAGAGGTGCAGTCAAAGTTTTACTACGTCCGTTACCAAATCCAGGACACTGATGAATACGTGACCATTGCCACGACGCGTCCCGAAACCATCCTCGGAGACACTGGGATTTGCATACACCCGGAAGACGAACGTTACAAGCATCTGATCGGGAAAAAGGCGCTGGTGCCGCTGATCGACCGTCCGGTACCATTCATCCTCGACGAATACGTAGACCGCGAGTTTGGTACCGGTGCACTCAAGGTGACACCGGCACACGACATCAACGACTACAACCTGGGATTGAAGCACAACTTGCCATCCATCGATATCTTTAATGATGATGGCACACTGAATGAAAAGGCTGAGATCTTCATCGGGGAAGACCGTTTTGCTGCGCGCCAGAAGGTGGCAGACGCACTCGAGAAAAAAGGCCACATGATCAGGGTGGAAACCATCACCAACAGCATTGGGTTTTCCGAGCGCACGGAAGAGGTGATTGAGCCCAAGCTTTCCCTGCAGTGGTTCCTGAAGATGGACGCCCTGGCGGAACCTGCCCTTGACGTGGTGATGGACGACACCATCCGCTTCCATCCGCCGAAATTCAAAAACATCTATAAGCACTGGATGGAGAACGTCCGCGACTGGTGTATCAGTCGTCAGCTCTGGTGGGGACATCGCATCCCTGCCTATTACCTGCCGGATGGCCGTTATGTCGTGGCAAAAAACCGGGATGAAGCCCTCCTTGAAGCCAGGGAAAAGCTGGATCCCAATCTCAAAGCCGAAGACCTGGTGCAGGACGAAGACGTGGTAGACACCTGGTTCTCTTCCTGGCTATGGCCCATCTCTGTCTTTGATGGCATCAACGAGCCAGACAACAAGGAAATAAGGTATTATTACCCCACCAACGACCTGGTCACCGCCCCGGAGATCCTGTTTTTCTGGGTTGCCCGGATGATCATGGCCGGACTGGAATTTCGGAATGAGATTCCCTTCAAAAATGTCTACCTGCATGGTATCGTGCGGGATAAAGAGGGACGCAAAATGTCAAAATCGCTTGGCAATTCGCCCGATCCGATCCAGCTAATGGACAATTATGGCGCCGACGGGGTCAGGGTGGGCATGTTGTTCTCCTCACCGGCAGGCAATGACCTCTTGTTTGATGAATCCCTCTGTGAGCAGGGGAGGAACTTCTGCAATAAGATCTGGAATGCCTTCCGCCTGACGCAAGGCTGGCAGGTTGACCACAACCTTGACCAACCGGAAAATGCCGCAACGGCCATCCGGTGGTTCGAATCGAACCTGAACCAGGCACTCCAGACAATCGAAAGCCATTTTGAGAAATACCGCATTGCCGATGCCCTGATGGCGGTTTACAAACTGATCTGGGAAGATTTCTGCTCGTGGTACCTGGAGATGGTCAAACCAGACTACCAGAAGCCCATCGACGCAAGAACCTATGAAAGCACCATGACTTTCCTGAATCAGCTGCTCCGCATATTGCATCCCTTCATGCCCTTCATCAGTGAGGAGATTTACCAGCACGTAAAAGGCGCCGATGATGCAGAAAGCATCACCATCGCTCCTTTCCCTAAGGCAGCCGATTTTGATCAAAAGATGACAGCCAGTTTTGCCTTTGCCCGGGAGGTGATCATGGCCATCCGCAATCTGCGCCAGGAAAAAAACATCCCGCAGAAAGAGGCGCTTACACTCTTTGTAAAGAAAAACAACAAGGAACAGCCCGACACTACCTTTGACGGCATTGTGCAAAAGCTTTGTCATATCAACAGCCTGGAATACACAGACCACAAACCGGAAGGCACCCATGCCCTTATCGTAAGATCCACCGAGCTGCTTATTCCACTCGATCAGCATGTGGACACGGAAGAAGAGATCCGGAACCTGGAAGAAGAGCTGAAATACCAGGAAGGCTTCCTGCAAAAAATTGAGAAAAAGCTTTCCAATGAAAAGTTTGTGAACAACGCACCGGAAAAGGTGGTCGCCATGGAGCAGAAAAAACAGCGCGACGCGAAATCGCGCATCCAGGTGATCAAGTCACAACTGGAAAACCTGAAAAAGTAGTATCCAAACGCCGCTCCCGGGAGCACCTCACCACTTCCTGTGGTCTTAAAACTTCATAACACGCTCAACGGCTTGCGCCTCGGGTGTCTTGAAGACCAAAAGATAAATCCCTGCAGGCAAAAGGTCAAAACCACCGTTCAGCTCAAAAGAATAATCTCCTGCCGGGATACGTCCCCTGTGCAAGACCTTTACGACCGTCCCGTGAACATTATAGACCAATATCTCTGCATCTGCTGTTGCCTTAATGGTACGCACAAAAATCCTTGATCCGGATTCAATCGGGTTTGGATGAACCTCTAGTGACGGTCCACTTGCCTGATGGTCTGCAATATGCGTGGGGTCGACGCCAGTGCCCTCCAAATAAAACACGGCTTCGGCATCATTGTCGGCATCGCTGAAAAATATGGCCTCATCGCTATCCTCGCCATCCGATTCGGGCGAATAGCTCACCACGAAAGACAGGCTGTCATCAGAATCAACGGTTACCGGAAAATCCACGTCACTGAAAGAGAATACACCGGGTTCATGCTGCAAGCCTGCCAGGGTTAAAGGCCGTTTCCCCGTATTGGATACGGTCAATGTTTTTTCGCTGGTTTCTCCCACGTGCACCTCACCAAAGTCCATCGAATCAGGACTTAATTGAATCAATGCGGTTTCCGTGGAAACAAAGTGGGCGGTGATCTCTGCATCCCCATCCAATACATGGGTTATTTCCGCATCGTCATACGACGTGCCGTTGATGACCCAATGGTCAAACTGCCAGACACTCTCCGATTCTGCATTCAGGAAAACGCGCGCACCATCATTGAAGAATGCCGTACCCGTATAGGGAAGGACCAGGCCACCTTCGCCTTCGCGTTGAATCTGCACCTCCACCAGTTCGTCAGCCACTTCATTCCCAAGGCCGATGTGAATGAACCGGGTATCGTAGTTAAACACCTCCACGTCGGCCAGGTTGACCGGATCAAATCCATCTGCGCTGTAACTGACATCGTAACTCCCTTGCAGCAGGGGCCTGTTGTAGTTGCCATGTGGCAAGGCCGTCAGGACTTCCGAGTTGTTGGAATCGTGGCCAGGCAACGAAACTTCTGCGATCAGTGGCTCACCCGTGCTGTTGTCATATACCGTTCCATGGATGCCATAGGTGGATTGATGGATATAATTGAGCAAGGATCTGTAGTTGTATTCCCAATGTGCCGGTAAAAGTTCCGGATTAAGTAGCTTTTGATTACTCAACTCCAGGGTGAACTCTCGGCAGCTCAGGTAATAATTAAAATAGTCCTGGCGGCTGCCATAAATCAAATACCAGTCGCCGCCGTGCGTCACCCCGTCTCCCATGCCTGTCATGTAACCGGGAGGGCTGTGGGCGTGCACGGTATCTACGTATTCGTACATCACCAAATCCCACCAGTCGTGGTCAGCGTGTCGATTACCATTATTATCTTCATCAGATATCCAGCTATCAAAAGGAAAGTTCACCAGTTCGATGCCGCCATGCATGTTGGCTGACATGATAAAATTCATGGTATCGGCAAAATTGATCATGGCTGTGGTTTCGGGCTGTTCTTCATGCCATGGGTCATTTACGGGGTTGGGGTAGTTGCGGTTGAGGTCTACGCCATTGATGTTTCCCCGGGTAGCACCAGCCAACGTTGAATTGTCGTACCGGTAGGTGCCGTCGGGGTTTTCGTTCGGACAGATCCATATCTCCACGTTGTCCATGAGTTCGGTGATGGCCTTATCCTCTCCATAATTCGTCAGCAGGTAATGGATGAGGCGCAGGGACAAGATAAATCCGGCGGTCTCATCGCCGTGCATGGTAGAGGTATACATGAATTGGGGCACGGCACGCCGGCGATCAACCTGCG
>PUOJ01000006.1 GCA_003552075.1 Bacteroidales bacterium | reverse complement strand
TCCAGTCGGAAGCACACCGCGAAGCAGAGATGATCCGCGGACGGGCCGATGCCCGCGCCACCGACATCTATGCCTCGGCATACAACCGGAGCAATGCATCCAGGGAACTCTACAATTTCCTAAGAGCAATGGAAGCCCTTGAAAAATCCCTCGACGAACAGACCACCATCGTCCTCTCTACCGATAATGAACTGTTCCGGTTTTTGAAAGAGGTACAGTAAGCGCTTGGAGAATAAGGTTGCTCTGCTACAGGGGATATATGCCGATTCGCGGCAATGTGGAGAGGTTGCTCCGCTACAGGGAGTGTACATTCTTCTTAGCAAATTTATTCACATCGTTACCTCAACCTTTGGACAACCAAAGTGTTGCCCCTGCAAACTTCAAATTTCAAATCGCAAATCAACAGACCTGCGAGACTTCGCTGCTGCTGAACTTCATACCCCATTAACTCCCTAATACATCACCCAGCAACACGCCAACACCCAAAAGCTACTATTACCCACTCGAGCAACTTTAAATTTCAAACCACGCCCCCTACCGTTCACCTCCGCACAATAACTGTCCGGTTTTGTACATAAAGAACCTGAAGAACACTCTCTCAAAAAAAGACAAAACTAAAGCTTTGCTTCTGTTTTAATGTGTTTTACAAAATATGGCACACGGCTTGATCTGCCATTGGTGAACAAAAACAAAACCCAAAACTGGTGGAGAATGGCCAAAAAAATTAGAATGAAGCGCTTTTTTGGTTTTTTTAGTTCTTTTTTTGCCGAATTTTAAGCACTTTTTCTTAACTTGATTGCTGCATATACCTGTATAACATTCACAATAACTTTTATCAAATATGTCACAGCATAATGAAAGAGCGAAGTTTATCGAAGAAACAGGCATCCTGTTTGAACAGATGGGACTCACCAGGATGTCCGGAAGAATTTTGGGGTACCTGATGATCAGCGACAAGGAAGAGGTCTCCTTTGACGAGATGACCAAAGTGCTGCAGGCATCCAAAAGCTCGATCAGCACCAACCTGAAAGCACTTGCCCAGATCGAATTCATCAAACCCCTGACAAAACCCGGCGACAGGAAAACCTATTACATGCTCTCACCCGACATGGACTGGTCCCGACTTTTCGAAAAGCGCCTGCATACACTGCGGCAGCTGTCTGAGCTATTTAATAAAGGCCTGGAGCTAAGGGTAAACAAGCAGGACAAACCGGCTGAGTGGCTTCATGGCGCACAAGAATTTTATGAATGGGTAGGTCGCGAGTTTCCCGAAATGCTCAATCGCTGGAAAGAAATAAAAAAAGAGTCATGATCTTAATAAGAAAAATATTTGTTCAACACCAAGCCATTTGACCTTTCGACTTTTTGACTTTTTTGACTTTTTGACTTTCTGACATTATGTAAACACACCAAATATAGCATAAACCTGACAGCACACATCAACCAGAACATAACCACAATTAAAGCCATAAACCAATGAAAACACAAAACCAAACCACAACTCCCCTGCTGACTTTATTCCTGGTAATCCTGATCACGAGCACAACCTTTGCACAAGACCCGGTGGAGATCATCCGCCGCATGGAACAGAACATGCGGGGCGACGCCTCTTACACTGAGATGAGCATGGAGGTGGTCAGACCGCGGTATACCCGCGAGATCAGCATGCGCACCTGGGCCCTCGGCGACGATTACTCGCTGGTATACGTAACAGCCCCGGCACGCGATGAGGGCACAGGCTTCCTGAAAATCGGCAATGAGATCTGGAACTATCAGCCCAACATCGACCGTACCGTTAAAATGCCCCCCTCCATGATGTCGCAATCCTGGATGGGCTCCGACTTCACCAACGACGACCTGGTGAACGCCACCTCGCTGGCAGACGACTACACCCACGAATTGCTGGGCGAAGAAGAAATAGATGGCCATGCCTGCTACCTGATTGAAATGCAGCCGAAGCCCGACAACCCCATCGTATATGAAAAAGTACTTCAATGGGTAAGTAAGGAACATCACCTCCCTGTGCGCACCGAAAACTATGATGAGCGCGACCAGCTGGTTAACACCATCCATTTTCGTGAGATCAAAACGCTCGGTGGGCGCAAAATTCCCAGCATCATGGAAATGGTGCCCGAAAACAACGGCGATCAGAAAACCATCATCACCACCCATGAAGCAGATTATGACATCGAAATCAGGGAAGACTTTTTCTCCATAGAAAACCTCACGGAAATCAACTAAACCCGGGGAAATCCGGGAAACAATTAACAACCCTATAGATCTTTCACCACAGAAACAACAAACCAGATGTTAATCACACTCGCATGGCGCAATTTATGGCGCAAGAAAAGAAGGACGATGATCACGGTGAGCTCGGTGATGTTCGCAGTTATCCTCGCCATTGTCATGATGTCGATGGTCAACGGCATGAAACAGCAGATGGTTGATTCCATCATCAGCAACACCACAGGTCACGTGCAGATACAGGACGTGTTGTACCACGATGAGCCCACCATGGACCATGCCATGGAATACAGCCAGGAAGTAAAGGAGGCCGTGGAAGCCCTTGGCGACGCCGTAAAATATACCGTTCCACGGATTGAAGGATTTTGCCTGGCATCCAAGGAGGTCAGTAGCCGCGGGGTATACCTAATGGGTGTCATCCCTGAAAAGGAAAACAAGATGAACGACCTCTCCACACGCCTGGTGGATGGCGAGATGTTTGCCCCGGATGACCATTTTGCCGTAATCGCACAGGGCGTAGCGAATCAGCTCGACCTCGCTCTGGGAGATACGATCGTGCTGCTTGGGCAAGGCTTCCAGGGAATGACAGCCGCAGGAAAGTACCCCGTGGGCGGCATCCTGGAATTCCCCCTCCCCGACATGAACAACACCCTGGTCTACCTGCCCCTGAAGGAGGCACAAATGTTTTTTGCTGCTCCGGAGAGATTGAACAGCCTGACCCTGATGCTCGAAGACCCGCAGAAGGCGGATGACATCGCCAGCCGTCTTAAGGCAGAACTCGACGACGAATGGTATACTGCCAAAACCTGGGAAGAACTGATGCCCGATAAGGTGGCGGCATTCGAAGCCAGGGATGCGCAGGTAAGGGTATTTGCCTGGGTGCTTTACATCGTGGCTGGCTTCGGCATCTTTGGCACCATGATCACCATGATGCACGAACGCCTCCGGGAGCTGGGCATCCTGCTCTCCATCGGACTTAAACGGGGCAAACTGGCCATGGTCTGCATGCTCGAAACACTCTTTATCAGCTTAATAGGCGTGTTGGCAGGCGTGGCCGTGGGCTTCCCCATCGTATACCATTTTTTCCTGAATCCCATCCAACTTGGGGCAGATGTGGGGGAGGTGATGATCGATTATGGAATGGAGCCCTTCATGCAATTCTCCATAGCTCCTGACATTTTCATCTACCAGGGCATCAACATTTTTATCATCGCCCTGATCGTGGGCCTTTACCCGGTGAAAAAAGTCTTCAGACTGGATATGATCCACGCCGCACGTAATTGAAAAGCTAAGCACCAAGCTCTTAACATTTCGACATTTTGACTTTTTGACAATTTGACAATTCTTAAACACCATGTACACACTGATCAAAATATCCTGGAGAAACATCTGGAGAAACCGGAGCCGGACACTGGTGATCACCACCGCGCTGGTGCTGGGCATCATGGGAGGCATTTTTTCTGCCGCCATCAGGCTGGCTGCAGAAGAGCAGCAGTTTGAAGACACCATAGAGAACCTGGTGTCCCACATACAGATACACCATCCGGAATTCATTGCCAACCCCGAGGCACATTATCGCATCCCCGACGGAAAGGTTGTTGCTGAAGAGATCAGCGAGCAGGCCGGAACGGCAGCCCTTTCAGCCAGGCTGGTGATGGATGGCATGGCCGCATCCGCCAACATGAACACTGGCGTCCGCATCAAAGGCATCCAAAAGGAAGCAGAATCCCAAACCACCAAACTGGATCAACTCCTGGAGGAAGGCACCTATTTCGAAGAAGAATGGCGATTGCCTTCCGTGATCATCGGCAGACAGCTTGCCAAAGACCTGATGGTCGAAACCGGTTCGCGCATCGTGCTGACTTTCCAGGATGTCGACGGCGAGATCGTCAGCTCCTCATTCCGTGTGGAAGCACTGTATACTGTGACATCCAGGCGTTTTGAAGAACGAACGGTGTTCGTGCAGGCCGACCTGCTCGGAGAACTTGTGGGTGACACAGAGGCCGTAACGGAAATCGCCCTCCTTATCGAGGATGCGGACAGATACCGTGAGGTCACCGATGACCTGCGCAGCCAATACCCCGACCTGGAGGTCCGGCACTGGGCAGACATGGAACCCGCCTTATACTATTCGCTCGAGGTGCTAGACCAGATACTGATCTACCTGGTGGGTGTGATCATCCTGGGGGTGTCATTCGGACTGCTGAACACCATCCTGATGTCGATCCTGGAAAGGGTACGTGAGCTGGGCATCCTGCTATCCATTGGCATGAAACGATTGAAAGTCTTCTCGATGGTGGTGATGGAAACCACCATGATCGCCCTCATAGGGGGTGCAACCGGACTGACCCTGTCATTCATCATGATACGAATTCTTAACCAGCACGGCGTAAACATCCCGGGTGGCGAGGGGCTGGAGGACTTTGGCTTTGCATCCGTCCTCTACCCTGACCTGCCCACATCATTCTATTTTGAGATCGGCGGAGTGGTCATCCTCTTTGCCATCCTTGCATCCATCTACCCGGCCTGGAAGGCCATCCGCCTCGCTCCGGCAGAAGCGGTCAGGGCAGAGTGATCAGGGCTGTAAACGAAGAAGCAAAAGACACCAGGAAACAAGAAAACCTTTGGTGCCTTTGTGGCGAAACAATGGAACTAAAAACAAACCCTCAATCATAAAATCATGCAAACAGTAATCAAAACAGAAGGCTTATCAAAAACCTACACCAACACAGCTGTCCCCGTTCACGCACTCAGGGACGTAAACCTGGAATTCAAGCAAGGTGAGTTCACCGCCATCGTAGGTCCGTCGGGGAGCGGCAAAACCACATTCCTGAACGTCATCGGCGGCCTCGACAAGCCCACGGAGGGCAAGGTGGTGATCGACGACATAGACATCGCCACCATGAAGGAAAGCAAGCTATTTGATTTCCGGATGCGGCATATCGGCTTTGTTTTCCAGGCCTATAACCTGATCCCTGTGCTCACCGCCGTGGAAAACGTATCGTTCATCATGTTGTTGCAGAAACGGCCCAAAAAGGAGATGGAGCAGCGCGCAAAGGAGATGCTGGAGCAGGTCGGTCTGTCAGATAAGCTCAACACCCGTCCGGCACAACTCTCCGGCGGACAGCAGCAGCGCGTCGCCGTGGCCCGCGCCCTGGCGTCCCGTCCCGACTTCGTGCTGGCAGACGAACCCACAGCAAACCTCGACACCGAGTCGGCATTCAACCTGCTCGACATCATGGCACGCCTCAACAAGGAAGAAAACATCACGCTGATCTTTTCCACGCACGACCAGCGCGTAATCGACAGGGCCAAACGCGTGATCACCCTCGTCGACGGCGCCGTCGACAAAGACGAACACTTCGACAGAAACTGACAACCCAGGGCTCTGGCAATTACCCATTAAACACAGCCCAAAGGACCCTTCCCTTAGCACATTGGCACATTATCACATTGACACATTGGCACATTATCACATTAGCACATTATCACCATGTTTTTCACCCTTGCCTGGCGTAACCTCTGGCGCAACAAGCGACGCACCCTGATCACGGTCAGTTCGGTGCTGTTCGCCTATGTGCTCGCCACCGCCCTGCTCTCCTTTGCCAAAGGATTCCAGCAGCAGCTGACGGAGACCATGATCAGGCAGGAGACAGGTT
>PUOJ01000087.1 GCA_003552075.1 Bacteroidales bacterium | reverse complement strand
ATTTCGGGAGGTGGTTGTCTTGGCAGCCGAATCATCCGGAGAATTTAATCCAGAAGAGTCGTCGGCTCTTGCCGATGCATTACTGGAAATGCTGGAAGGAGGTCGGTGCTGGATTCCTGACTTCAACATTGCAGAAACATCCGGAACATTGTGTTTACAAAAGCAGAGGTCAACATGAATGCAGCCAAACGATGCGAATCAAGTGGAATGCATCCAACAAATTAGAGGTATACTGGGCAAGGCGAGCAAAAGGAGCAAAGATGAAAATTCTGACGCCCGTCTATTGAAGGTTTATCTGACCCAGAGTTCAAAGATTGGATTGCCTTAAAATCATATGACTATCATTTGATGAAATTTATGAGCATGACTGTATATTGGTCATTTAGATTATGGGTAATGCAAGAAATTCCCGGTAAAAAAGAACAAGCCGAAGAGAAATTAACAGAATATTTTGCGGAACTTAGGGCTTATCTAGAGTGCCGTGAGCCTAATGTGGTGGCTAAATGGGATGAGATGGCTAAATCTCAGGATGTCACTTTACGGGTCGTTGAAACTGAATCAGGATCAGAGTGCTCATTTGAATTCGGCGTGCCTTGGAGGATAGCCGAAAAGAAGAAGAAGATGAGGAAGAATCGCTCCAGTGTCCTAAGGAGATGAACATGCGATATAACCTACTCGCCCGCAGCAGAGTGGAGAGCATTTACACTTGGTGCTGTGAAGTTATCCTCGAACGCATTGCTATCCACATCGGGCTTTATACCCGATGAAACAGTATATGGCGGTAAATATATACCGCCCGAAACACCTATCCACACCAGGCTCTGTATCCGATGAAACTATAATACAGGCGTAGCTGGTGTACTTATCAGGCTTTGTACCCGAATTTGGAAATCGAAGCAACACACCGGCATAGATTTCAGGATTCCGATAGATCATATTCCGGATGAGAGCGCAGTGAGATAAACCCACCTAGTCCAAGACAACCACTAGGCCGTAGTGAGATAAACCAACAACTACAATGAGAGCCAGAAGAAGGTCAGACATCCAATTGAAGAGAGCGGGTGGGCTCTGCCTTCCCTTTAACCCCAAGATAGGTGCCACGATCATGACCAAACCAGAAGACACACTGCAAAATGCCCTGGAAGTCCTACGAGAACAGTCTTGCTTGACTGAAGACGAGATACGAAGTGCCGTCGGTAAACAGGATTCTGAATTTCCTGGCAATTGGCTGGTGCAAGTCAGGCTCAGGAACTTGTGGTTCCTGGTGTATCTCCGAGGCTATCGTGAAGGGTCCCCCAGGGGGCCGAGGAAGGAGAGCTACTTCGAGGAGGTGGTGCCAGAGAAAAGTGAATTGGTCAGAATTGGTTGGTACGATGAACACACTAGCTGGGACAAGACAACCAGTCGATGAGAGTGAACCAGTCGAAGGAAGACAACCATCCCGCTTAAGTGAGAGAGTCAAACAGACGTAACGTCACAAGGAGACACCATGCTCAAATTCAAGTGCCACAGTTGCGGAACTGTCCTCGGGGAGTTTGCCGCAGAGATCATTCGGGCGTAATCATGGATTGTCCGAAGTGCAGCACACTCAACTACATCGGGAATGGTTTAATCACTGCTGTACAAACGCCACAGAGACAAGTTGGACGCAGATGGAGCAGATCAGGTAGATACCAACCAGAAAGAAGACCTATGAACATCGATCTCCGCAATCTATTTCCAACACAGGACCCCGGTGACTTTTTGGCAGTCGTTCGGGATGATGATAACAAACTAAAGGTGGTTCCATTTCCAGAGTTTATTTTGAAGAGGGCAACAATAAAAAGATCAGATGAACATGAAGACGCATGTGCCATCACTCTGGGGGACGGAAGTAGGTTGCATCTCCGGACGAGGGAAGTGGAAGGACTTATTGGATACCTGCAGACGACCAGTTTGCGGAATTGAAACCAAGGGTGTCTGAAATTCTTGCCGTTGCGGCACTATCGCAATGATTGGGATACTGAATCTATTGGACGTCAGTGTACAGATCAGTGATCCGACTCTCTATGTGAGGAAAAAATAGAAACAAAAAAACTCAAGTTCAGCATAAGTGGCCCCGCATCAAAAGGAAAGACCCATGTGGGTAGGGTCGGGCTCGGTGCGGGGCCACTTTTCTATTCCTAAGGAGAAATACAGATGATCGACTTATCAACGTGGCTCTCGTGATTGCGGGTATATGGAGTGTGGCTATGATACTTGTGTACGGCAGCTTGGCCTCTGTGCGATTGGGGCTATTGTGATTCCCCTGACGACTGAAAGACCGTAACGTCACGTGGAGGCCGTCTGTGTTTGAGTCATGCGACGTAACGTTAGACGACATAAGCTCCACTAGATAATCGAGGATACGATGTAACGTCACGAAGAGAGGATGGGATGAAGTTCTGTAACGTTAGACGAATATCGGGGGAAGAAAAGCTGTTGGGTGTGGTGCGGAGAAAACAAACGTTAGAAAAGAAGGAAGGGGAAGATAATGCCGCGCCAAAACCCGCGCTTAATTGATGAAAAAACGTTACGGGAAACCGAAGCCCAGGCCGTGTATTGAGATTTATGAAGGAAGGAGAATGGAAAGAAGGGGGGAGTGTCCAGACCCAATTCTCTCAAAGATCTTTCTCTCGCGCGATTTCAATTATTTCAAAATCGCTTAAACTATATTTGCCCGCGCGGCCGCCGCGCGACACGGGCAACCGGCAGCGGGGCGTTCCCGCATTTATATTTGACTGGAGACCCACCATGAACATGCTTAAGCTCAAGTGCTACAACTGCGGAACTACTCTCGGCGAATTTGGCGCAGGCGACGATCATTCAGGTGTAGTTGTGAAGTGCCAAAGTTGCACTGCACTCAACTACATCGCGAACAGTTTCATTTGTTCTGTTTGTGATAATCCTGAAGACTATGCGCTGGATTCGGAAGGGGCAGTCGAGGCGGATCGACACAAGCAACGCGAGACTTGTTCCATCATCACCACAGACCATAATGGGAAAAAATGCTTCCTCCAGTTGAATGGCGGCATTTTTATTTGGAACACCGAGAGGTCAAAGGCCGATGAATTCTTTGATGATGATTTGGCCGAATCCATTGCAAAATCGGTTCCTACTCCCAGCAATCGTCGGGCTAATTGTGAGAGAACTGAGCCATATCAGAAAAGATCCACGGGAGTGCTTCAAGTTGCCCTTTATTCTCCATCTGGCGAATATCTTAGCACTATCACGGAAATGGAGCAGGCACTCAGCGGAACCGGATTCAGCCTCGATACCAAGCAAACTATGGCGAATGACATGATTGCTGTGGTGCGGGCCAGGGACGATGCCCAGACTGAATGGCTTATGCACCAGGGTCATATTGTTCTGTATAACGGATGCCAAATGGCCAATTGCATCAATATCAGCACCGAATTGATCCTCTCAGACGAGCAAATCGATATCGAAGCGGTTATGAATCGCATCGACAAATGCCCCGAGCGGCACGCAGAGCTAATGGAATGGTGCGAAGATGGCCTCGGCTTCACCGAAGATGCTATGATCTGGCACTTCCTCAAGCGTAATACCCACGTAGATGAAGAGGGCAATCTCCGCATCGCTCTGGGACAAGGGAATTCGGGCCACACCACTCGCGACATCAGATGGGTGTTCAATTTCTTGGGCAAATGGGCGCGGAAAGAGTTTACGGTGGGAATCCGCGCAACTAATGAATATGATGGTTTCGAGTCCCCGGCAACCATTAGGTATAAGGTTAGCCCCTTAGTTGAGGCCGATGCTATATGATTAACACCAGAGCAAGCACAACTGGCACCGTGGTTCGGTTGAAAATGGGTTGGGAGGGCCCATCGTGGGACCCGTATTCATACGACCGAATCACCGTAAAACGGGATGGCCACGAAGCCACCTATCACTGTGGACTCGGAGAATGGCTCAAGATCGATGGCTGTGAGATCGAAGACATCGAAGAAAACCCAGAAGCAGTTGACAAAATGCTATGGGACACCATCGGCATGGACTTCGCTACGCTCAAGCAATTGCAGGCATTGATCGAGTCGAAGCCACTACGATGCGAATGTGGCAAACCCAAGATTGGATTCGGGGTAGAATGAAATGCTATTTGGGGGCGCGGCCGCCGCGCAACACGGGACAGCGGCGGCGGGGGCGTTCCCCACCGCATACTGTGTTCGATGCGGGACGATTCTTCGTGAAGATTGCCCGAAAAGTCTTATATAAAGGAGCAACCTATGTACCTAATAACGTTCAGCAATTCACATCATGGTCGTGGCGATCCCCCGTCAGTCGATAGGGTCAGATCAAGCATACAAAACACCCTCAAATTGATCAGGCTAATTGGACCGCCTGACAACAAAGTGGCAAGCTTCAATGATGTGGATTATGGGTGGATTATCCCACTCACTGACGAGGGGCTGGATGCCATTTTGAGGGATTATGTCATCATTATTTGCGGTGATGACGATGACCGTCAGTGTAGAACCAAAGAAGAAATTTATTCGGCCCCAGAAGATGCCGAGGTGTTCGTTATCCCCAAGTCTGGAGCCTATTTCGACGACAATGTCAAACCGGTATGCCTACATCGGGGCCACAATGATGCTGTCGCGGCTCTCAAGACGAATTTGGATAATCTCGACGTAAAGAGCGAGTTCGATGTTGTTGTGCTTGAAGAGGCCGACCTCTGGGCGGACTGGTATGAAAATTTCGGCAAATGGTGAGATGACAAATGGACCCAATATACTCGAACAACAGATACGCAATCTACACAGCCGGATTTACGTCTTGAACGCTAATCCCGTGATTTTGGGCACACAAGAAGGCGCCGAAAACGACCCCGACTTCGCTCTGCTCCTCAAACAACTAACATGAAGCAGGGCTCCTTGGGTCTGGTAGCTTGGATCTGGTTCAGGGGTGGGGCTCGAAAGGGCCTCACCTCTTTTGCAATTGGAAGGAAAAACCATGCCTGTAATCGCAAGCAACATGTTGGAACCGGAAAAAGTCCGCCAATATTATGGGGAGGGAAGGAAGGCGGCGCAGGATGGCAGGGACATCAAGGATAATCCATATCCATTCATAGGAGCAGCCTATGGACCGGATTGGTGGTGGACCAAAGGATTTCTTGGGGAAGATGTCAGTAGATACTGGCAATTCAGGAACAAGTGATGAAACTGCAAATAGGGTATGAGGACGTGGGCCGAAAAGGATGAATCATGAATACGTCTGCATTTTATCCAAGTCTCGAATTGCAGCGCTTGGTGTCGAATAGCGTTTATGTGCCGAACCATGCAGACCAGCTTCCTCCATTGGCACGATATGTCAGTGCAGGGGTGGAAGGTCTATTGTCCGAATGGGCCTTGAGAACTGCCGAGGTCGGACAACATCTTGTGAAAATCACAGAGCAGTCACGGTTGGAGCCGATGTTTGGCCACCAAATGATCAAATGGCTGGAACTAGACCCTTCCTCACCCTATACCTATCGGGTGCTGCTGCAATTGCGAACCGAATTAGCTGACTTGGCAGCACTCCAACCAGAGCGTGAACCGATTGAGTACAGAGGCCAGTCGTTTGAAGAACTGGTCAACGATTGTATGGCGGTGCCGGACGAAGAAAGATGCTTCGACACCCATGATTTTGCTGGGTTCTGGATCATGCAAGCGGATGTGGCTGAACGCCTCAATGCTGGATATCATGCCGATATCATCAGTGACAGCGATTGCGATGTGAGGAACCATACGATCAAATTGATTGCGAGTGCGTTTTCTCTGCTTATCGTGAGCCCGCAATGAGATAGGAAAGTGCAAATGAGAAAACTTACAGTTTTCAATGTACTCTATGATACTGACGTATCAACCGAGATTTGCGGAGATGGCCGCACTACGCTATATCGAACAAATAAAGGTGCATGGT
>PUOJ01000126.1 GCA_003552075.1 Bacteroidales bacterium | reverse complement strand
GCCAAATTTACGAAGCCAACGGTAAATAGACGTTGCTGAGACTCCATATTGTTTGCTTACTTCGGAGATCTTGGATAATCCGGATTCAATCTCACGGACTTTGTCCCGCTTAAATGCAGGAATAAAATTACGACGCCTACGTTCATAAAGAGTTAGATTAAATTGATCACGCTTTGCCATTTATGTGTAATTTTATGGCCATAAAACGGTCAACATATTTCAGGCATTGACAAGTAAGTAAATTAATTGTCTCAGGGGAAAAATAATCGAACCTCAGCGAGAAGCCAAAATCAATTTGACATTTCGACATGTTGACTTTAATTATAAACACATGAAAACAATAGTATTTCTCCTGGTGCTCCTGGTGGGAGCCCAGTTTGCCTCCGGGCAGGTGCAGTATCACGAACATGAACGTACGGATGAGTTGCTCATTGAGTATCGCTGGCAGAAAGAGCGTTTTTTTGCCCGCAATCCGAACGCCTTGCTCAACCTGCGTATCACCAACCTTACCGATGAACCACTGGTTTTTCGATTTACCGTGGGCTTTTACCGCGACCACCAATTGTTTTTTGAAAGCGAAGAGCAGGAAGTACATCTCGAGCCTGGCGAAAGCATCAGGGGGCGCCGTGATGATCTGCGTTTCCGGGCAGACGACATTTTCATGGACACGGTGGAGGAGGACTGGTTCTCCTGGGATATGCCATTCGTGGAAGTAGGCAGTAGGGAGTAGGAAGTAAGAAGTAAGAAGTAAGAAGTAAGCAGGTTATCACAAACCTGGACTTTTTGTCCTTTTGTCCTTTTGTCCTTTTGTCATTAAAATAAAAATTAACCATGTCTGATCAAGCTTTTAAGGAAGCCATTCTGGAGGGGATTCCGGAACAGTTGCCTGAACCAAAGCCTTATGATTCCGGAGTCAATCACGCGCCCAGGCGCAAAGACATCTTAACGCCGGAAGAAAAACGCCTGGCAGTGAAGAATGCCCTGCGCTATTTTCCGAAGAAGTTTCATCGCACGCTCGCTCCGGAGTTTATGGAAGAGCTGAAGACTTACGGGCGCATTTACATGTATCGTTTTCGCCCGGATTACCCCATTCATGCCCGAAGCGTGGATGACTTCCCGCACCGCTCCAATCAGGCCGCTGCCATCATGCTGATGCTGAACAATAACCTGGACCATGCGGTGGCGCAGCATCCCCACGAGTTGATCACCTATGGCGGAAATGGTGCTGTTTTTCAAAACTGGGCGCAATACCGGCTTTGTATGCAGTACCTTGCCACGATGACCGATGAGCAAACGCTTGTCTTGTACAGCGGACATCCCATGGGCTTGTTTCCCTCGCACCCGGATGCTCCGCGTGTGGTGGTCACCAACGGCATGATGATCCCCAACTATTCAAAACCGGATGACTGGGAACGGTTTAACGCCTTGGGGGTGACCCAGTACGGGCAGATGACGGCGGGTTCATTCATGTACATTGGTCCGCAGGGCATCGTGCATGGCACCACCATCACCGTGCTCAATGCCGGCAGGATGTTGAAAGGCGGCGATGGAAGCCTGGCTGGCAAACTCTTTGTGTCGAGTGGACTTGGAGGAATGTCAGGCGCCCAACCTAAAGCTGCGGTGATTGCAGGGGCCATTGGCGTCATCGCCGAGGTCAACCCCATGGCCACCCGCACGCGCCATGAGCAGGGCTGGGTAGATGAAGTATATGAGGACCTGGACGAGTTGATTGCTCGGATCAAAAAAGCAAAAGAGGGCAAGGAAGCAGTGTCGCTGGCCTACCAGGGTAACATAGTGGACCTATGGGAAAAATTCCTGGACGTGGGGATGCACGTCGAACTGGGCTCGGATCAGACATCGTTGCACAATCCATATGCAGGTGGCTATTATCCGGCAGGCATTGGCTTTGAAGAGGCCAACGAGATGATGGCAGCTAATCCGGCTGCTTTCCGCAAAAAGGTGCAGGCATCGCTTGTCCGTCATGTGGATGCAATTAACCAATTGGTGGATCAGGGGATGTATTTCTGGGATTATGGCAATGCTTTCCTGCTGGAGGCAGGTCGTGCCGGTGCCGATGTGTTCAGGAACGACAAGTCCTACCGCTATCCCAGCTATGTGCAGGACATCATGGGGCCTATGTGTTTCGATTACGGATTTGGTCCCTTCCGATGGGTCTGTGGCTCCGCTGATCCTGAAGACCTGCGTTTGACCGACCGGATTGCCGCAGAGGTGCTACGCGATATGATGGAAAAGGCACCTGAAGAGATCAGGCAACAGCTGGACGATAACCTGCGCTGGATCGAACAGGCGGAAGAAAACAAGATGGTAGTGGGTTCACAGGCTCGTATCCTTTATGCCGACAGTGAAGGCCGCATTCGCATCGCGCGGGCCTTCAACGATGCCATCCGTCATAAACGGCTTAAGGGACCTGTTATACTTGGCCGGGACCATCATGACGTGAGCGGTACCGACAGCCCTTATCGTGAAACGTCCAACATCTACGACGGCTCACAGTTTACTGCCGACATGGCCATTCACAACGTGATTGGCGACAGCTTCAGGGGGGCTACCTGGGTGTCGATACACAATGGTGGCGGTGTAGGCTGGGGTGAAGTGATCAACGGTGGCTTTGGCATGCTGCTCGATGGTTCTGACGACGCTGACCGCAGGCTGGAAAGCATGCTTTTCTGGGATGTGAATAATGGCATCGCCCGCAGGAGCTGGGCACGAAACAAGGAAGCGGTTTTTGCCATCAGGCGTGCAATGGAAGCTGAACCCCGACTGAAGGTTACCCTGCCACACATGGCCGACGATGACCTGTTGAATAAACTTACCTGAGGGGCAAAGAAAGATATTTTCTGGGTGGCGATTAACCGGAGGTCAGATTAGAGCGTGTCCGGTGGGGTGGTGAGCGGCCTTTCGGGCACATAGTCATCAAGTGCATCCTCATCCACCAGCTCTAGTTCACTCTCCATGATGCTCAGGCGGTTCAGCATTTCTTCGTGGATGGCATCCATCTCCCGCTGGTCCAGAAGATAACAGTCCAATGCCTCCTGAAAAACGGCAGGCTCCACATCATGGTAATCATAAATACCGGCGTAATAATATTTGGCTGAATCCCTGAACTCAGGCTGAAGGCTTTGCAATTCCCGGGCAAAGCTTTCAAATAGGTAAATGTCGGTGAGAATGTCGGTCATCTGTTCCCTGGTCAGGATCTTGTCGCAGTCGTCCCGGCCCGGTGCCCTGAAAAAGGTACAGGATACCAGGGCCAACAGCATCACTGCCAAAGCCAGGCTGCGAAATTTGCCGGATGTCTTCAAAAAGATGTTCATGGTCATGTTACGGGCATTCCGACCCCCTGTTGCTATCGTATTTCAAACTTCAATGCCTCCCCTCTGTCGTGTGCTGTAAACGTCCCATTATGGTAAACGAGCTTACCATTCACAAAAGTATATCTTACCTGCGTTTTCAGGGTATAACCCTCCATTGGTGACCAACCGCACTTGTACAGCATGTTGTCCTTATCAGGAATCGTTCTCCCTTTGGGATCAACTGCGACAAGGTCTGCTGCGTAGCCCTCACGAATGAATCCCCTGTTTTTGATGCCAAAGCAAATGGCCGGGTTATGGCACATCAGCTCAACGATCCGTTCCGTACTTATATCGTATTTGTCGGCCAGGGTGAGCATTGCTGGAAGGGCGTGCTGTACCATTGGAGCACCTGAAGGACAGCTTGTGTAGGGATCCTTTTTTTCTTCCTGGGTATGCGGGGCGTGGTCCGTGGCAAGCACATCGATATAGCCCTCCCTGACAGCTTCGATCAGGGCCGCTCTGTCAGCTGCGTATTTGATGGAGGGATTCCATTTGATGAAAGCCCCTTTCTCTGCATAGTCGTCGATATGGAACCAGAGGTGATGTACGCAGGCCTCGGCGGTGATGCGTTTGTTTGCAGTCAACTGGTCATTGTTCAGCAGGCGGATTTCGTTCCGTGTGCTCAGGTGTAAGAGGTGCAGCCTGGCATCGTGTTTTAGCGCCAGTTCGATGGCCAGGCGGGAGGATGTTTCACAAGCCTCATGACTGCGGATCAGCGCGTGCATGAACATCGGGATGTCATCCCCATACACTTTCTTTGCAGCAGCCAGGTTTGCCTGTATTGTCGCTTCGTCTTCACAGTGTACGGCAATGGGGAGCTTCACTTCCCTGAAAATGGCTTCCAGGGCACCCTTGCTATCCACAAGCATGTTGCCCGTGGAGGAGCCCATAAACACTTTGATGCCACACACCGATGATGGGTCGCAGGCTTTCAGTTCGTCCAGGTTGTCGTTTGTGGCGCCGAGGTAAAAAGCATAATTGGCCAGGCTTTTTTCCTGCGCCAGGCGGTACTTTTCTTCCAGTTGCTTTTGACTGGTGGTTTGCGGGATGGTGTTGGGCATCTCCATGAAGCTGGTAATGCCTCCGGCAACAGCAGCGCGGGACTCCGTATAGATGTCTGCCTTGTGGGTCAGCCCCGGTTCACGAAAGTGTACCTGGTCGTCAATTACGCCTGGCAAGAGAAGCATGCCTTCCAGGTCGATCACCTCAAAGGATGATGTGGCTATTTCTGCGGGGGCGCCTCCGGGATGGATGCCGGCGATCTTTCCTTCACTGATCAGCAGATCTCCCTCCAGGGAGTTGCCTTCATTGATGATGTTTGCATTCTTGAGCAAATAATTGTGTGTGTTCGGCATGCAGGGTGGATAATTTATGGCAGGTCATTTGGTGACAAAGCATGTTTCACGGGTGTGTACCTTGATTGCATGAATCATTCGGCGTTGACCATGAGATTAATTATCGTCTTCTGTGTCTAACCAAGCTAGCAGCCCCGGTTTAGCTGCTCTCCTGTTTATATTTGGCGGGGTTCATCATGCTTTTCCATTTCAGCTTGATCACGCCCCACACGGCTTCACGGAATATCCCGGTGCTCATCTTGGACTCGCCTTCGGTGCGGTCAGTAAAGACGATGGAGACTTCCTTTATCTTATATCCCAGCTTCCAGGCAGCGAACTTCATTTCAATCTGGAAGGCGTACCCCGTAAAGCGTATCTGGTCAAGGTCGATGGATTCGAGGACGTGGCGCGAGTAACATTTGAACCCTGCGGTCGTGTCGCGGACCGGCATTCCGGTGATGATGCGCACATAGATGGACGCAAGGTAAGACATCAACACCCTGCTCAGGGGCCAGTTGACTACGTTCACGCCATCGATATACCGGGAGCCAATGGCAAGGTCATAGCCATCCTGCTTGCAGGCATTGTAAAGGCTTACCAGATCCGCTGGATTGTGCGAGAGGTCCGCATCCATCTCAAACACATACTGATAGTCGCGGTCCAGCGCCCACTTGAACCCGTGGATGTAAGCCGTGCCCAATCCCATCTTGCCCTCACGCGTTTCCAGGTGAAGCTTTTCCGGGAATGCCTTCATCAGGTCGCGCACCGCATCCGCTGTGCCGTCGGGTGAGTTGTCATCGATCACCAGCACATGGAAATGAGCCGGCAGTGAAAAGATCTGTCTCACCACCTTTTCAATATTCTCCCGCTCATTATAGGTAGGAATAATGACTAGCGCATCAACCACGTTGATTTTCAATATTTTAGGTTTTGTATACAGGATCCTGGATACATACGGTATACCATTTGGGCTTCCTGTTTGTCAAAAATACGTTTTTTGCAGGAATAAATAATAAAAAACCACATTGTTTGCATTTTTTCACTTGTTTCATGTGTTTAAAATTTTTCAACTAGTTGGTTATCTGGTGTTTATTCTTTCAACAGGAGTGCTATTGGCTATTGGCTATTGGCTATTGGCTTTTAGCTTTTGGCTTTCTTGCCAACAGCCAATGGCTAATAGCCAAAAGCCTACTTAGTCTGAACGCCCCCGTGACAATAATCATCCCCCTGTGTGTCAAATCTTTGGCATGGAGGTTTC
>PUOJ01000032.1 GCA_003552075.1 Bacteroidales bacterium | reverse complement strand
TTGGCAAAGCTTTTCAGGGTGATGGTGGGATGCGTGCTGAGGTATTGCATCAGCGTCTTCTCGTTGTCGGAATATTGGATCACGGTGCCCTTCGGACTTTTCTGGCGCTTCCAGTATTTGATCATGATGGTGTCGGCCAGGATGTTCTGGTCGCCCACGCGCACCCAGGCCATCCAGCGCCCGTTGTCGGTCTTCGCATACACGGGCTTGAGCTGCGCCCGGGGCACATCCACCTCCAGCACCCGCTTTCCATCAATGTTCCAGTGCCGGAAGGCAAAATCGACCTCCGGGCGGCAATACATCGTCGCCGCCGCCTCCATCATATGATACTCCTCGTCCGTGCGGATCCCGGCAATCACCCCATTGTCCTTCACCCCGATCAGCAACTTCCCGCCATCGGTATTGGCAAAGGCCACCAGCGTACGTGCAATCTTCTTGCTGTCGTTCACCTGGAACTTGAAGTCCTGCTGCTGATGCTCCCCCTGGAGGATGAGGTTTTTGATGTATGTAGACACGGTTTTATGTTTTTAACTCATCTTATATCCGAAACCCTTCATTAGCACATTGGCAAATTGGCACATTAGCAAATTAGCACATTTCAATACGCTCTCTCCGTTTTGCCTTCAATGTAATTGATAAACGACCGGCAAGCCACTTTGTTTCCACCCGGGGTGGGATAGTCACCGGTAAAGTACCAGTCGCCCTGGTTGTCGGGACAGGCGGCGTGCAGGTCTTCGATCGTCTGGTATACGACCTCCAGGCGGGCCTGCACCTCCGGCGGGTGCAACATTTCGGCAATCTTGGCGGAGATCTCATCGGGACTGAAGGGCCGGTAAATGGCTTTGACCGCGTTCTCCACTTCTTCCGTGGGCTTTTGCACCTCTTCCTTGCACTGCTGGTACACCTCGTTGATGACGTGTCCCATCCCGCGCTCTTTGAGGAGCTGCATCGCGGCACGGAAGGCAATGAAGTCGCCCAGGCGGGTCATGTCGATGCCATAGCAGTCGGGATAGCGGATCTGCGGCGCCGAGGAGGCGATCACGATCTGCCGGGGGCCGAGGCGGTCGAGCATCCGGACGATGCTTTGCTTCAGGGTGGTGCCACGCACGATGCTGTCGTCGATCACCACCAGGGTGTCCTGGCCTCGGCGCACCACGCCGTAGGTGACGTCGTACACGTGGGCCACCAGCTCGTCTCGCTTCTTGTCCTGTGTGATGAAGGTGCGCAGCTTGGCGTCCTTCACCGCGATCTGGTCGACCCGCGGGCGCAATGACAGGATCTTTTCAATGGACTCCGGGTCTGCGCGGCCTTCGAGCTGCAGCAGCCGGTCCTTCTTCACCTCGTCGCAGAAGTCGTGCAGCCCCTCCATCATCCCCTTGAAAGCCGCAATGGCGGTGTTGGGGATGTAAGAGAAAATGGTGTTGTCGAGGTCGTGGTGGATGCTCTTCAGGAGACGGGGCACCAGCTGCCGGCCAAGGCGCTTGCGCTCCTGGTAGATGCCGGCATCCGTTCCCCGCGAGAAGTAGATGCGCTCAAACGAGCACGCCGCTCTTTTCACCGGAGGCTTGCACTCAAGGTCGAGCACCCGTCCGTCGCGCTTGACGATCACGGCGTGTCCCGGATGCAGCTCGCGGATGTTCTCCAGCGGCACGTTGAGGGCCGTCTGGATCGCCGGCCGTTCGCTGGCGGCCACGAACACCTCGTCGTTCTGATAGTAATAGGCCGGCCGGATGCCGGAGGGGTCGCGCATGATGAAGGCGTCGCCGTGGCCGACCATCCCGGCCACCACATAGCCGCCGTCCCAATACTTGCTGGCGTTCGACAGCACGTTGACCAGGTCGATGTCGCGCGCGATCAGCGGCGAGATCTCCTTCTTGGTGTGGCCTTCCTTCTTGAACTTCCGGTAAAGGTCTTCGTTTTCGTCGTCCAGGAAGTGCCCCAGCTTCTCGAGGATGGTCACCGTGTCGCTGGTCTCGCTGGGATGCTGCCCGATGTGCACCAGGCTGCTGAACAGCTCGTCCACGTTGGTGAGGTTGAAGTTTCCGGCGATCATCAGGTTTTTCGACATCCAGTTGCTGGCCCGCTGAAAGGGGTGGCAGGACTCCAAATCATAGCGCCCGAAGGTGACGTAGCGCAGGTGTCCGAGGAAGAGCTCCCCGGTGAAGTCCTGGTGCTGCTTGAGCCATTCGGTGTCGTGCAGCCGCTCCGGGTGTCCGCGCGTGCCTTTTTCGATGTCGCCGTGGATACGCTCGAAGATATGCTGGATGGGATTGTGCCGGTTGCTGCGGAGGCGGTTCATATAACTCGCACCGGGCGGCATGTCGAACTTGATGCAACCCAGCCCGGCACCATCCTGCCCGCGGTTGTGCTGCTTCTCCATCAAAAGATAGAGCTTGTTCAGCCCGTAAAAGGCCGTCCCGTAATGGCTTACGTAATATTCGAGGGGCTTGAGCAGGCGCATCAACACCACGCCACACTCGTGTTTGATTTGTTCACTCATCACCTAAGCGTTGGTACAATGCAAAGGTAAGGTTAATGTGTTAATTAACACATCAACCCTGTTCCGCATCATACCCATTAATCAGCTCAATGGTCTTCTGTTTGGCGTCTCGCAGGAACCACTTCTTGTACTCGAAGGGAATGAACGCGGATTTGATGCCGTTGATGACGAGGTCGAGGATGTTTTGCGGGGTGAGATCGAAGTGCTTGTAGGCCAGGTGGTATTCGTCGGTCATCGTAGTGAGGGTCACCAGGCGGTTGTCGGTGTTCAGGGTAACGCGCAGGCCCAGGTCGAGATAAAACTTGAAGGGGTGTGCCTCCATCGTGCGGGCAGCCTTGGTCTGGACGTTGCTCGACAGGCAGACCTCCAGCGGGATGCGGTGGTCGTTCACGTAATTGAGCAGGTCGCCGTCTTCCTTGAGGCGCGTGCCGTGCCCGATACGATGCGCGCCGCAGTAGTGCAGGGCCTGGTGGATGCTGTTGGGCCCATAAGCCTCGCCGGCATGGATGGTCACGTTGATGTTGTTGGACAGGATGAGGTTAAAGGATTCGAGATGGTCGCGGGCAGGATAGTTGTACTCGGCGCCGGCCAGGTCGTAGCCCACCACGCCCCTGTTCTTGAAAGCCACTGCCAGCTCCGCCATCTGCATGCTGACCTCCGGGGAGATGTTGCGGATGCCGCACACAATCACACCACACTTGATGCCGAAATCGCGCTCGCCATCCTTGAGTCCCTCGACCACCGACTCCAGGATGGCCGTCACGGGCAACTTCTTCTGCGTATGCAGGATGGGAGAATACCGCACCTCGAAGTATTGCACGTTCTCTTTGGCGTTGTCTTCGACGAGCTCGTAGGCGGCCCGGTAGAGCGACTCTTCGGTCTGCATCACCTTTAAGGTCAGGTCGAAGGTTTTGAGATACTCGTTGAGTGACTCATGATTCTTGCCAGGCTGCAGTTTTTTCTCCAGCTTCTTCAGCGTATCGGCACCGATGTCGACGCCATCCTTCGAGGCCAGGTCCAGGATGGTTTCCATCCGCATCGAGCCATCCAGGTGGACGTGCAGGTCGGTTTTCGGCAGCTTTTCAAAGAAAGCCCGGTCAAAGGGCTTTTTGGGGGTTTTCAGGTCGGTATCGTGGGCGTAGTATAGTTCTTTTTGTTTCATCATAGTAGGTTTAATTAATGTGATAATGTGCTGATTGCTAATGTGATAATGTGCTAATGTGATAATGTGCTAATTGCTAATGTGATAATTGCTAATGTGCTAATTGCTAATGTGATAATGTGATAATATGATAATTAAAAGCCCCTTGGTAAATTAAAAGTGAATTGTTCTTCTTTGCGGTTTGCAAACAAAGGGAAAATCTCACCTTATATCCAAAACCCTTCATTAGCACATTGGCACATTAGCAAATTAGACTCGCCTTATATCCGAAACCCTTCATTAGCACATTGGCACATTAGCAAATTAGACTCGCCTTATATCCAAAACCCTTCATTAGCACATTGGCACATTATCACATTACACAATAATACGTGTTTACGGTTGAAATGTTTCACTCACGGCTTAGACAAACCGGCGCAACGACCTTTTGACCTGCCCCAGGTAGCCGCCGCCGAAAAGGTTGACGTGCACCATCAGCGGATAGAGGTTGGCGATCTCAATGCCTTCCTGCCAACCTTTGTCAAGGGGGTAATGTGCGTGATAGGATTCATAAAATGCGGTGCTGAAGCCACCGAACAGTTTGCTCATCCCAAGGTCCATGTAGCGGTGACCGTAATAGACCGCCGGGTCGATGATCGCAGGCTCTCCCTCCTCTCCTGTCATGTAATTGCCGCTCCAGAGGTCGCCGTGCAGCAAGGAAGGCGGCTCTTCCGGGAAAAAGTCCGGAAGGAAGCGGTAAAACTTCTCAAACATCGCGCTCAGCTCCTTCCCTGCCCTGCCGTGGTCGCGGGCCAGCTTGAGTTGCGCCTCGAGGCGCTCGGATATGAAAAAGGAGATCCAGTCGTCATGGGTGCGGTTGCCTTGCGGAAGGCTGCCGATGTAATTGTCTTGATCCAATCCAAACCGGCCGTCACCAGGCTGCTGCTGGTGCATCCGGGCCAGGCCTTCTCCAAATTCCTGCCAGAATCCTGTTTTCTGGGTTGCAGAGGCGAGGTATTCCAGCACCAGGATGCTGTAGTTGTTCGCCTCCCCGTGGCCCACGACAGCGGGCACTTTCAGGTATCCGGCGTCCTCCAGCAGCTGCAGCCCCCGGGCTTCGGCCTCAAACATCCCGGGATAGCGGGATGCCGAGTTGTATTTCATGAAAAACCGGCCCCTGTCCGTTTCCACCTGCTGCGCGTCATTGATGCATCCACCGCCGATGGGTCTCAGTCCCGTAATTGTTACGTGCGCTCCCAGGGAACGGGTGATGATGTCGGCGATTTTATCTTGTAAGTTGTTGAGAGGCATAGACTTTGGGTTCTTGTTTTTGAAACACGCCATTCCGGACATCAAGCCCCCGTGAAAGGGCGGCGAACACAATGCGACATGACATTTTTGTTCTTGTTTGATGCCTTATTTCTTTTTCATTGCATTTTTTGCGTGTTTTAATTTTTGCGCTTTTTGCGTGGGATAAATAAATCCACACAGCGACTCTAAAGCCCCAAAACAATGGCATATTTAAAAAAATGGTAATCAATCGCACGGGCCTGAACCCAAACGGTTGATTACCAGACATATGTTGGGGTAAAACTGGTGGAGAATACCGGGCTCGAACCGGTGACCTTTTGGCTGCCAGCCAAACGCTCTAGCCAACTGAGCTAATTCCCCGTGTTTTGGTTTGCAAAATTAATATCTTTTCTTATTTTCACCAAAAATATTTCAAAACCCAATCCCACGCCAAAACAAGCCGAATCATCACCAGCGCCCAGGGATAATTTAACGCGCAAAGTGCAGCCCATTTTTCCCTGTAAACAACAATACACCAACCCAAATCACCATAAAATCCTTTGGCAACCCATTAACCCAACAACCCGGTAAAATACCACATAAACCAAAGCCTGCATAAACACCTCAGGCAACCCATTAACACCCCGCATAAACCCAAGCTTAAAGAAACACCTCAAACCAGCCAAGTGCGCTCATGACCGCTGACTGTCACGCATAAACCCAAGCTTCAGAAACACCTCAAACCTCCAACTAAATCTCAATCTTAAACTTAACCTTAATCTTTGCATGAAACGACTCTTCACCGCCATCCACGTCCCACCAACCGGCTCCGTCACGGATGTGCTGGACCACTTCCGCAGCGAGCTGGAGGGAGACAGGATCAACTGGGTATCCCCCGCAAAGATGCACCTCACGCTGAAATTCTTCGGCGACACACCCATGCGCGATGAACCACCCATAAAAAAAGCCCTGGAGGCCGCAGGAAAGGAATCAGAACCCTTTACCATCCGCATCAGGGGGTGCGGCACCTTTGGCAACCCGCGCATGCCCCGGGTCATCTGGCTGGGCATCAAGCAAGCCGACGGACTCATCCGGCTGTATGATACGGTCAACAAGCACCTCAAACCATTAGGCCACAAACCCGACAAGAAAGTCTTTGTGCCGCACCTAACCATCGCCCGTGTCAAACACCTCACCAGTCACGCCGGACTGGAAGAGCTGCTCGCCGAATATGCAGAAGAAGACTTCGGGGAAGTCACCGTGAATCACTTTACTTTATACCAAAGCATATTGAAGCCCACGGGACCGGTATATCACCCGGAAATGAATGTGTTAATGTGATAATGTGATAATTTGCTAATGTGATAATATGATAATTTGTTAATGTGATAATGTGTGTCTCGTACTGAAATAGGTTTGCACTTTTTGTCAACAAAAATCAAAATTATAAGACACAAAGTAAAGAGATTACCGGAAAAATTAGCAAAAAAAGGAAAATCTCACCTTATATCCGAAACCCTTCATTAGCAAATTGGCACATTAGCAAATTAACACATTAACCATTATTAACCCACTTTTTCCTGAAGCCTTCCACCACCTTTGGCAACGTCCTCCTGGGGCCCCAGGCCCTGGAAAAAAAGATCCGGGCAAACAAGTTTTTCACTCCCGGCGGGGCCTTATCCAGCCGCGAAGCCTTGCTCATCGTCATCTTATAGGCTTTGATACCCCAGCGTTCGGTACGTGGTGGAAAGGCGCTGCGCACAGCCAGGCGGCGGTTCTGCAATAGCTGATGGTGGAGGTCGATGCCTGCCGGGCATACCTCCGTACATTTTCCACAGAGGCTGGAGGCATAGCTCAGGTGGATATATTCCTTTAGTTGGCCGCTGAGATGCGGACTGATGACAGAGCCGATGGGACCGCTGTATACCGTACCATAGCTGTGGCCGCCGATGTTCTTGTATACGGGACACACGTTCAGGCAGGCGCCACAACGGATGCACGACAATGCCCGGCGCTGCGGGATGGTCGACAACAGGCGGCTGCGCCCGTTGTCCAGGAGAATCACATACATCTGATCCGGACCATCCTCTTCGCCTGCAGCTTTTGGTCCGCTTACAAGCGTATTGTATGCCGACATGTCCTGACCAGTACCGTGCACGGCCAAAAGGGGCCAGAAAAGGTCCAGGTCCTCAATGGCGGGAATGACTTTTTCAATGCCCGCAATGGCGATATGGATCTTTGGCGCGCTGACACAAAACAGGGCGTTGCCTTCGTTTTCAGTAAGCGCGACGGACCCCGTGCGGGAGACAAGGAAGTTCGACCCGGTAATGCTGGCACCGGCGCGCCTGAACTTCTCGCGCAGGTGCGGACGAACGAAGGCAGCAACCTGATCGGGTGTGGCGTCTTCCGGCAAATCGAATTTTTCGTGAAAAATCTTTGCCACATCGCCGGCCGACAGGTGCATGGCCGGGGTTACAATATGATATGGCTTGTCGTCAGAGACCTGCACAATGAACTCTCCCAGGTCGGTCTCAACGCAGTCAATCCCGTTTTTCTGTAAAAAAGTAGTCACACCAACCTCTTCCGTGGTCATCGACTTCGATTTGACCACCGACTCCACATACTGCTTCTGCAAGATGTCCAGGATGGCCATCCTGGCTTCTTCGGCATCCTGCGCCCAGATCACCTTCCCGCCCCGGGCAGTGAAATGCTGCTCAAAAGACTTCAGATGGTCTTCCAGGTGCTCCAGCACACCGTGTTTCTTTAACGCTGCCCGCTGCCGTGCGATGTCAGGACGCGTGAAAAAGTCAAGTCCACGGGCAAAAGCCTTGTCGTAACAGCCGATGTTGTACCCGATCGTACTGCGGTGCCGCTTGTCAAAAGCCTTTTTCTCGCTCGCCTCCTGAAAAGCCTGATATATCTCTTTGTTCGCCATAGTCAAATTGTACCCCTTTTTTTGAAATAACATGGCATGCGCAGCCGAAACCAGCACGCCCCCGGTCACTCACCATCCGGTGTGCCTCCACGCAGAAGATGCAAAATAGCCAAGGCAAGGTTTGCATGGCTATACGATCACCGGCAATGCCTGCTGGCACGGTGATCACTGAACTGGTCGATCCCAGAGGAACTTTTACGGTCATTCTGACGGGTTGCCTCTCACATATGCAGCATGCGGAATAAGCCGGCATCCGATGTGCTCCCTGCCCGGGCCTGGCCCTATACCATGCCGGAATTGATCTTCTTCACCCGGCCCTGGTGCCTGCCGCCCTCAAACTCCGTATGCAAAAACAGCTGCACGGCCTCCAGGGCATCTTCCTCGGAGATATGCCGTGCCGGCAGGGCCAGCACATTCGCATCGTTGTGCGCACGACCCAGCCGGGCAATCTCAGGCTTCCACGACAAGGCAGCCCGGATGTCCGGGTATTTATTGGCCGTCATACTGACCCCATTGCCGCTCCCACACATGATGATACCAAAATCATGCTTGCCTGCAGTTATTCCCGCAGCCAAGGGATGAATCTGGTCCGGATAGTCGACAGACGCATCTGTGCCAGGACCATAATCCGTCACCTGGTGCCCGGCTGATGATAAAAGCTCCTTGATCCGCTCCTTAAGGGCAAAACCCGCATGATCCCCGCCAATGGCGATGTTCAGCACTTTTTTCTGCATTGTTGATAACTATTTTTTGGGTGCGTGTATGCGTTCAAATATCAAAGATACTATATAAAATTTTGATTCAATGACTTATGCACTTTCATGGGCAAAGAGATACACATCTCGATGAATTCAAAACAAATGAGCGCCAATATTTTATGATTTATTAACAGTTCGTTGTGAATTACCCGAAGCTGGTTGTTGATATCTTGTGATAAAATTTTCTTGACAAATCCAACAGACCTCCCATATATAAAAAAATGTTAAACAGCAAAGCTTTTTTTTAGCGACTTTTCAAATCTTATCAACAAAGAATTGACATTTTTGCCCTGTTTTTCACATGTGTATAACACATGAGTTCTTCACAACAAGGGTTTTTCATAATCTGTGAATAAGTTTTTATTTTGCCTGTTTATCAATGAGTTATGTGCATTTTGCCTGTCCATAGATTGTGAATAACTTTTAATAACGCATATTGTCAAGCCTTTTCGCCAGATATTGCCAACACCATCAACAGCCTGATGATGATGACTGTTTTTTTAAAATAAAATAATCATTCATATATGTGGAATGTGGCACCAAAAAAAACAGGCATAAAATGTTCTATCTTAAAAAAATGGTAGTCAGTTTTCGTTTTCTTGTTAAATTTTCCCAAACATGCTGCGATGTAATTGAAATATCGACAAAAAATTACTAATTTTGGCATGCAAGTGATAAAATCCAAACATAGAAATAAAACGCAGCTACTCGTTGCCTTTTTTTCAGGATTTATCATAAACGATAAAAAGTAATATAAAAACAACCGATATGGCAAAAGTAAAAATTCTGATCGTTGAAGATGAAAGCATCGTAGCCAAGGATATTCAAGGTTCATTGAAGAAACTGGGTTATCAGGTAACAAACATCGTGAACAGCGGTGAAAAAGCGATCCGGGAAGTGGAAGACAACCGGCCCGACCTCATTATGATGGACATCATGCTGAAAGGATCCATGACCGGGATTGATACTGCAAAAGAAATCAAAGAACGATTTTCAATCCCCGTGATTTTCCTTACCGCATATGCAGATGAAAATACCATCAATAAGGTGAAAATCACAGAACCTTATGGTTACATCATCAAGCCTTACAAGGACAAGGAGCTGCAGACTACCATTGAAATGGCCCTGTACAAATATGAGAAGGACGAAGAGGTCAAAAAGGAACGAGACCTTTACCATTCCTTAATCGAAAACAAGGAGTCAAAAGATTCCATTTTTGTGCGTGCCGATTATCGCCTCAACAAAATTAACTTTGATGACATCTATTATGTAGAGGCCTTGAAGGATTATGTAGTGATCAACACGTCTGACAACAGCTATACTACACACACCACAATGAAGGAGATGGTCCGCATCTTGCCTGCAAAGGACTTTGTCAGGATTCACCGATCGTTTATCGTTAACCTGAACAAAATCTTCTCCATCAAATACCCCGACCTGGTCATCGAAGGAAAGATGAAAGTATTGCCCATTGGCGGACTCTACCGTAAGGAGCTCTACAGCAGGTTGAACCTTATTTAATCTCTTGCATACAAAGCGTATGCACACTACATATAGCCCAGGAAAAGCATGACTTCGGTTGTGCTTTTTTTATTTTTCAGCCAACACGAAGTCCAATTCCTTCTTTAACAAGTTTGCGCGCTTGATGCGTATCCGCACCGGACTGCCTAACTTATACTCTTTTTTGGTATTGTAACCGATTACCCGAAAATTGTCCTCATCCAGATAATAGTAATCGTCCTCCATGTCGCTCAAACGCACCATTCCTTCACATTTATTCTCCTTGATCTCCACGAAAATGCCCCATTTCGACACGCCAGAGATCAAGCCTTCAAATTCGGATCCCACCTGGTCGGCCATGAACTCTACCTGCTTGTATTTGACGGAATCCCTTTCAGCTTCCTGGGAAAGCCTTTCCATCTCTGAAGCATGCTGACATTGTTCTTCGTATGCTTCCTGTGGTGCAGAGGGCTTGCCTGCATCATAAGATGCCAGCAGCCTGTGTACCATCATATCGGGATATCGCCTGATGGGAGAAGTGAAATGCGTATAATGATCAAAAGCCAGTCCGTAGTGACCGATATTCACCGTGCTGTACTCGGCCTTGGCCATCGTGCGAATGGTTAGGGTCTCAATGAGATTCTCCTCTCCCTTGCCCTGGGAGTCCTTCAATAGATTATTAAATGATTTGGCAATGTTGTTCCGCGTATCGGTCTTGATCTTATAACCCAGCTTCGCCACAAAGGTCGAAAGGGTGCTCAATTTTTCAGGGTTTGGAATGTCATGGATACGGTATACAAAAGTCTTGGGCTTCTCCTTGCCCTTGGGCTTACCGACCCGCTCGGCCACCGCCTTGTTGGCAAGCAGCATGAACTCCTCGATGAGCTTATGCGCCTCCTTCTGTTCCTTAAAATAGACTGACACGGGCTTGCTGTCTTCATCCAATCGGAACTTGACCTCCTGCCGTTCAAAGTCGATGGCACCCGACCGCATACGGCGCTCACGAATCTTTTTGGCATAGCCATTCAGTACGGCAATCTCATCGGAGTACTTACCCTCACCCGATTCAATGATCTCCTGCACTTGGTCATAATCAAACCGATGGTCACTGTTGATAATGGTCTTGCCTATCCAGGTCTTCAGGATACGCGCCTGGTCATTGATGGTAAATACTACTGAATAGGTGAGCTTATCTTCATTGGGACGGAGGGAACATACCAGGTTAGACAATTTTTCAGGCAACATCGGGATGGTCCTGTCGACCAGGTAAATGCTGGTCCCGCGTTGCTGTGCCTCGCCGTCAAGCAAAGTATCCGGCTTTACATAGTGCGTCACGTCCGCAATGTGCACACCCACCTCATACTTACCATCTCCCAGCTTTTTCACAGACAGGGCATCATCAAAATCCTTGGCATCTGCCGGATCAATGGTAAAGGTGGTAACTTTCCGGAAATCCTTCCTTCTTGCTATTTCTTTCTCAGGAATGGCTTCCGGGACCTTCCCGGCCTCCGCTTCCACCGTCTTGTCGAAACGGGCAGGCAGGTTGTATTCAGCCAGGATCGCGTGCATCTCCACCTCATTGTCGCCTGGATCACCAAGCACCTCCACAACCTTACCAAATGGATTTTTAGCAGGTGGCTTCCATTCTGTGATCTCCACGATGGCCTTTTCACCGTCTTTGGCACCATGCAGGTTTTCCAGGGGCAAAAAGATATCGATGGGCATGGCCTTGTTGTCAGCCAACAGGAAAGCATACTTACCTGTATATTCAACGATGCCGACAAAACGATTTTTGGATCGGCGCAAGACCTCCACGATCTCACCTTCCACCTTCTGGGATTTACGCCTGGGAAACAAACGCACCTTGACATAATCATCATGCAAGGCATATCCCGTATTGTTGGATGAAATACGCACGTCCTCAAGCAGCTCATCAGTGACCACATAAGCCTTTCCTGTCGACTTCATGTCAACCCGCCCCTTGATAAACGGCCCGACTTTGCGCTTCTTCTCCAGGTATGCCGGACTGATCTTGAACTTGCCCTTGTACACCTCCACCAGGTCGCCATCCTTTGCAAGCGAATATAGGATGCCTGAAAGGTATTTTTTGTGCTTGCTTCCCTCCTCCCCGAGCGCCTTGGCCACTTGCTTGTAATTATACGTGTGCCTTGGATTTGACTCATATATTCGTAGGATCTGTTCCTTCAGCTTTTTCTTGATCTGCGATTTCCTGTCTTGCTTTGCCATGGGATGAATGCGTTTGATGATGGTTAAGTACCGTTGGTGTTTCTGCTTCAATGGTATACAAAGGTAGTGACAAAAAGAAGAAAAGACGAAGTGACAAAATAACAAAAAGACACAAGGAAGAAGGGACGAAATTAAATATGGAAGAGAGGGCGTAAAGTCCGAACGTCAAAATGTCGAAAGGTCGAAAAGTCGGGGGATGCGGTATGTTGTGACTTGGCCAAACAAAAAACCTTCCTCTGCGAACCTCTGCGAAAACCTCTGCGTTCCTCTGCGAGAAACCATCAACCACTGCGCCGCCATCTCAACCAGGTCCGATACAACCTCCTTACGACTGCAAACCGATTCCTGCCCGAACGCTGACCAACAAACAATTAAAACCGCCTGTCCCGATATGGATTTAAACTTTTTTATACAACATATGCCTCTGAAAATTCGTAATTTTACAGGTTAATACCATTCAAAATTTGACTATGTCTGATACACTGCATATACTCTTAAAGAAAATAGACCGGTTCATCCGCAGGTACTATGCGAACCAGCTGCTGAAAGGCCTGATTCTCTTTGGTGCTTCGCTGTTCATCCTGACCCTCTTGTTCGTTGGCCTCGAATATTTCGGCTACTTCCCCACAAACGTACGTTTTGCCTTATTCTATGCCTTCATCCTCTTTAACGGATTCGTACTTATTAAGTATGTGATACTGCCACTCCTTGGAATAATCCGCATCGGCAGGCGCATCAGCCCGGAACAGGCTGCCCGCCTCATCGGCAAATATTATCCTGATGAGATACAAGACAAGATCACCAATGTCATCAAATTGAAGGAGTTTCTTGAAAAGAATCCGGAGAACGCAGGCATCATCATGGCTGGCATCGATCAAAAGGCAAGACAGACCAGCATCATACCTTTCCATAAAGCCATCCCTCTTCACGGTAACCTGCGATTCATTCCTTATGTGTTGGTCCCGCTGATTATCATTGTGGGCGTTTACCTCATGCAACCTGCTACACTGCTTGAACCAGCGCAACGAATTGTGCGCTACGATGTAGCCTTTGAGCGACCCCGGCCCTTTCAGTTTTCCATGCAATCTGCATCGCAAGCATTCAGGAATGATGATGTGGAAATCACCATGAAGGCTTCCGGGCAGGTGATGCCATCTGAAGCATACATCGTATTTAACAATTCAAGATACCGTCTCCACAAGTCGGGAAGCGACCTCTTTACCCACCAGATCCGTAACATACAACAAGATAAAAGGTTTTATCTGGAGGCACAGGGATTTAGATTCGGACCCTACCATATTGACGTACTGGAAAGAGCCAGCTTCTCCCACTTCCATATCCATGTAGACTATCCTGAATATACCGGACTTTCAGATGATGAATTTACCAACATGGGAGACCTTTCCGTTATACAGGGTGCGGAGGTAACCTGGACATTCTTTACCAACGCACTTGCCCAAGTGAAGTTTGCGATCGAAGACGAAGGTATTGAAACGGAAACCGTGCGTACCGGACAACATCGGGTGCAACATACCATCAACAGTTCCTTCGACTACGAGGTCACGGCTTATGACGAGGAACACGGTCAAGGAGACAGCATTGCTTACCAGGTAGAGATGATAAGAGACGAATATCCGCGCATTGCCGTGGAAGAACACCGCGATGACGTGCTTCTGGCACACCTTTTTTTCCGTGGCACCATTGAAGATGACTTTGGATTTACAGGACTGGACTTCCATTACCGTGTGATGGACCAGGGCCAGGTAAACAGGGGAGAGGAAGTCGATTTCTTTACGGAATCCATGGATATTGATCCATATCTTCGAAACCAGACCTTCTATCACCACTTTGACCTGCAGAGTATTTATGTGCAGCCGGGCGAAACTGTGGAGATCTATTTTACCGTCTATGACAATGATCCCCTACAGGGACCAAAACAAACCGAAAGCAGGATTTTTAGCCACTATATTCCTACTGAAGAGGAGATCCTCACAGAACGCAGAGAAGGGGAAGAACGTATTGAGCAGGGACTGGAGGATGGCTCAGGTGAAGTCAGACAGGCACGTGATCAGATCGACGAATTGCGCAAATCGTTATTGGATTCTGAGCGGGTAGGATGGGAAGAACGCGAGGCGATGGAGCAGCTCCTGGAAAAGAAAGAAGAGATGGAGAAACAGCTGCAGGAGATGTCCGACTTGAAGAAGGAAACAGAGACACGATCTGAACAGTTTATGGAGAGCAGCGAACGCATCCAGGAGAAACAGGAGGAGCTGCAACGGCTATTTGATGAAGTCATGTCGGATGAATTGAAAGAGCTATTTGACATGCTGCGAGAAGGACTTGATGAGATGAGCCGTGATGAAATCTACGAACAGCTTGACCAGATGGACTTTGAATTCCAGGATCTGGAGATGCGAATGGACCGCACCCTTGAGATGTTCCGGCAGTTTGCCATGGAACGATTGCTCGAGGAGAGCATCAACAGGCTGGAGCAACTCGCTGAACAGCAGCAAGAGTTGCAGGAAGAGACGGCAGCCGGGGGCGATGAAGGAGAACTTAGTGATGCACAGGAGCAGCTGAACGAAGCGTATGAGCGGATCAAGGACATGCTGGAGGAGTTCAGGGAAACCAACGAGAAACTTAGTCGGCCGAGGGAGATGCAGGATACCCGGGAACAGGAAGATGCGATTTCAGACGATTTGGAGGATGCACTGGAACAGATGCAACAGCAAAATATGGAAGAAGCCATGCCTTTTCAGCAGGACGCCGGAGAGAAGATGCAAGACCTTGGAAACACCCTGATGCAGATGCAGGAGGAGATGTTCCAGGAACAACTTGCAGAAGACGCACGCGCCATTCGAGTGATTCTTGAAAACCTGTTGCGCTCAAGCTTTGCCCAGGAAGACCTGTTGTTGGAGACACGTCAGGCCAATGTGAATGACCCCAGCTACCCTGACCTGATACGGGAACAACGAAAGATTGAAAGCGACATGGAAATGATCAACGACAGCCTTGTTGCTCTGAGCAAAAGACAAATAGCAATACAGTCCTTCGTTACGCGCGAAGTGGCCGAGATCAACCACCAGATGCGGGAGGCCATAGATCACATGATCAACCGTCGCAGGCATCAGAGCTCCAGCCGGCAGCAGTATGTCATGACGCACATCAATAACCTGGCTTTGCTTCTTAATGAAAGCCTCCAGGACATACAACAACAGATGGCAATGGGAGAGGGGATGGGAGAAGATATGCAGGACGGAGAAGGCCAGTCGTTTCAAAACCTGCGGGAGATGCAGGAGCAATTGAACGAAATGCTAGAACAAATGCAGGACGGCTTTGAACCCATGCCAGGCGAGACCGGAGAGCCACAGATGAGTACCAGTGAACAGATGGCCAGAATGGCTGCTGAGCAGGAAGCCATACGCAACAAGCTGCGTGAGCTGGCTGACGAGATGCGCAGCCAGGGAGAAGAAGGCACGGAAGAATTGATGGAACTTCAAAGGGAAATGGAGCAATCGGAACTGGATATGCTTCGTAAGGAACTGTCGACACAGACCATTGAACGCCAGGAAAGAATTTTAACCCGCCTTCTTGAACACGAACGTGCTGAAAGACAACAGGAAGCGGAAGACAGAAGAGAAGGGACTACTGCAGAAGAATGGGAAATAAGTAACCCTGAAGACTTTTTTGAGTATAATAGGATAAGAGAAAGGGAAGTAGAGATGCTACGCAGCCTGCCCCCCGACTTGCGGCCTTTTTATCGCGCGCTTGTAGAACAGTATTTCTTACATATAGATTGATATGAAGCAAAATTACCGCCGTCGCCAACTGACCATCCGTACTGGCCAGGATGACTTCTACCTGCTGGAATCCTTCCTTGATAAGATCTGTGATGACTTCCACATCTATGACGAATATTATGGGAATGTGGTGTCTACACTTACCACCGCGTACGAGTTGATCACTGAAATCAGCCAGCAACCAAAGGACCTGGAGATACACTTCCAATCCCTGCCAACAGGTGTGAAGTTTTCCATTCACGTGGGCGAAGAATTTCTTCACCTTGCTGCAAAGCACAATAAAATTAAGGACCTGGAAAATCGTCCCCACGAAGGCGAAAATCAGCAGAAAGCGCAAGACGAGTCGGACAATAAATTATTGCTTATCACATTGTTGTCGGATCGCCTGCTGTTTGATCCGGATAAGGAGACCTTAGACATCACCTTCCACATTACCGGCATAAATGACATGCTTGCCATGCAACGCACGCAAATGTTGCAAAAGTATTATGATCGCTTGCTCAGGAAAACAAAAGCCAGCCAACAATAAGCAATCGATTGCCAACTCCTCTTATAGGTTTCAAACAGCAATTGATGAGGCTTCTGCTGGAGAAACATGCATGCAAAAATCATACGCAACAACCATTATGTGATAATTAAGTTGACATTTCGGCCTGTCAAAGTGTGATCATATAAATTTAATAACCTACTCATCCGTGAAATTTATTCCACACCCAGAAGACTTGCCACAGGAAGCACAGTCGATACAATTTCATTTCGAAGACATTATCATCCCTGGCTTTATTGAAGAGGCAGAGAAATCCTGGATTATTAAATGTGTGAAAAGTGAGGATGTGCAGCATGGTACATTGCAGTTCATATTTTGCAGGGATGAATATTTATATGAAATGAATGTAAAATACCTGGGCCATCATGACTACACGGATGTCATCACCTTTGACTACAGTGCGAACAAAAAGGTGATTTCAGGAGACATCTTTATTAGCTATGAACGCGTTGTTGATAATGCGCATGCAATGGGCGAGGATGTCATGGTGGAATTGCGCAGGGTATTGATCCATGGTGTGCTGCACCTTATTGGATATACCGATCAAAGTCCTGAAGACCAGGCTGAGATGCGCCGTAAAGAGAATTATTGCCTATCTTTGCGGCAACAAATCTAACTATCATGATGAATGAATCTTACGATGTCATTGTCGTAGGAGGGGGCCACGCCGGATGCGAAGCTGCAACAGCTGCTGCTAAGCTGGGATCGCGTGTCCTGCTCATAACGATGAACATTTCTACCATCGCGCAGATGTCTTGCAACCCTGCCATGGGTGGCATTGCCAAAGGGCAGATTGTAAGAGAGATAGATGCACTTGGGGGGATGACTGGCATCGTGACCGATCATACCATGATACAGTTCAGGATGCTCAACCTGAGCAAGGGTCCTGCAATGTGGTCACCAAGATCACAAAATGACAGGCATGCATTTGCACTCAAGTGGCAAAGCGTACTACAAAATACATCCAGGCTATATATATGGCAAGACACTGTCACAGATATCATTACAGATGATCAGGGAGTATGTGCCGTGAACACGCGCATTGCAGGAAGACTATCGACCCGATCTGTTATTCTGACCAGCGGGACTTTTCTCAATGGAAGAATACATATTGGTCAGCAAAATTATGAAGGCGGAAGACTTGGTGAGGAGAATGTGCCGAATTTGACTTCAAGTATTACCAGTTTAGGAATAGAAAAAGACAGCTTAAAAACTGGTACACCTGTTCGCGTGGATGGCCGGAGCATTGATTTCACCCGGATGACTGAACAAAAGGGCGATGCCCACCCAGGAAAGTTCTCTTTTTTGGACACACCCCCGCTGCAGGAACAGCTGAGTTGTTATCTTACTTATACAAACCAGGATGTTCACGAGGTGTTGCGCAAAGGATTTGAACAGTCGCCGCTGTTCGCAGGCCGCATCAAGGGAAGTGGTCCGAGATACTGTCCTTCCATTGAAGACAAAATCGAGCGGTTTTCTTCCCGTGACCGGCACCAACTTTTTGTAGAACCTGAAGGGAGAAACACCCACGAGTATTACGTCAATGGCTTTTCTTCCAGCCTGCCATTGCAAATCCAGCTTCTGGCCTTGAAAGGTATTCCCGGCTTTGAAAATGCAAGGATCGTCAGACCTGGTTATGCCATTGAATATGATTATTTTCCTCCTACACAGTTAAGGAAAACCCTTGAATCGAAAATTGTGGATGGGCTCTATTTTGCCGGCCAGGTCAATGGAACCACAGGGTATGAAGAGGCGGCCTGCCAGGGTCTGATTGCAGGAATCAATGCACACCGTAAAAGGATAGGAGAGGAGCCGCTCATTTTGCAAAGAGCAGAAGCTTATATTGGCGTACTTATAGATGACCTGGTAACCAAAGGAACGAAAGAGCCGTACCGCATGTTTACGAGCAGGGCGGAGTTTCGCATCCTGCTTCGACAAGACAATGCAGATCAGCGCCTCACACCAATTGGACACGAAATTGGATTAGCCGGGGCGGAAAGAATGGACCGTTTGCAGGCGAAAAGAAATGCCATACAAAAGATACACCACTTTCTCTACGACAACAACGCTGCCCCCGAAAGAGTGAACACCTTTCTTGAAGATGCTGGCACCACCCCAATCCAACAAAAAACGAGGTATGCACAATTGGTTTTGCGTCCACAGGTTAGCTTGACAAAAATGATGCATGAACTCGAAGATTTTATGAGCCTTAGAGAGGATGAGGTGATGAATGACCTTCCAGACCAAAACGATGTGTTGCAGGCTGCTGAGATCGAAATGAAATACAAGGGTTACCTGGAAAAGGAAAGAGAACTGGCTGATAAAATTCACAGGCTTGAAGATGTCCGATTAGGAGAAAACATAAATTATGACAAGATCCCCGGACTTAGCAGTGAGGCGAAGGAAAAACTTCATGTAGTTAAACCTGTAACTGTGGGTCAGGCTTCGAGAATATCCGGCATCAACCCTTCTGATGTATCTGTACTTCTTGTCTACCTTGGAAGGTAACTTTCTGCTTTTTTATTTTATCTAGAAACACCACATCCAGAAATGCGTGGTAATTTTCTAATGGTATGTTTCCAAATGGTCCTGGTGTTAGAAAACACGATAGGGGGGGTCAAGGATCAGGGCAATAACAATCACATTGGGTAGTGGATCCTTCGATTCGTGCAAATTATTTATAAGGGACATAGCGGCCGCTTAGTTTATTTCTGTATCATGTTCATATACAGCGCATTAAATTGTGTTAACCAAAGCCTCCCAGGTGGCTATATTGCTGCCTGGAATGACTATAACACTTTGTTTTTTTGCGCTTTCTTTTACAAACTATTTCGTGTCTGCCGAAATAAGCTCATCAAATTGTTCCACGTGGAACATTCTTTCCGAAAACCCTTTCCGAAATATTATAGCTATGCTTTACTTGCCATTGGATGCGGAACTAACTGCTGTAAAGATTCGAATGTGCTTCTTCTGCAAGCATCTTCATGCTCTTAGCACACTTCCGCGAGAATCTTTGTTACCAAGAGATCAATGTGTTTAGCCGCAACACTGAAATAAAATTCAAGTGGATGCAACATAAGTTTTAAACCTGAAGAAGCATTTAACAATTGCCTATAGAATTAGGTAAACGATAGTAATTCCAGGCGGCTCAAGAGGTCGTGCCTGGAATGAATGGAGTGGACTTCCATGCTCGAATATCTACGAACCCATCTGCGCTTTTCTGCCAGAACCGTTATTGCATAAAGAATCTATATGTTTTACGCAAACATTGAAATCAATTTCTGGCAGCCAGGTCTCCAATGAGACGCGCAACGCATTTTTAGAAAATCTTTTCAGGAATTAGTCAACCCATGCCATATTCATTTAAACTTGAAAACCCACCTTCTTAGATATTGGCAATGTTCTTTTTGCTTTGCATTTACAATTATTTGCTCATTGAATGCATAAGCGGCTGCTTGGAGCGGCTTGTGCGGCGGAGAAGGTCTTGCCGTCTGGCTTTACAATCCACCTTTTTAGAAGATGGTCGTTGAATTTGAAATTTCTGATGAGGCTATAACTGGAGCACATGACCGGTCAAGATTTAGAAAAGTAAGACAGTGACTTCAAAATCAGCAAATACAACAAGTCATCATCTGACGATATCTTTGAAATTCACCGACATTTGTCGGTGGCAGGTTGGTTTAAAATGAAAACAACCATCACCAATCATAATTACAAAAAACATGCTACTCCACTTAGTTGGCAGACAAGCACAAAACCCAAATCATTCGGCTTAGCACACCTTGATTTCAAAGGAAGGTTTCTCCATCGCCAGTGTGTGAATTTATGGTTGTTAATCATGAACCCAGGACCGAAGACCGAAGGCGCTGCAACATATTGTTAATCAATGCCATATGTAACGCATAGGGATGCGTACAGAAACACGCAAGAGGTTTTCTGCAAGACCATTCATCGAAAGAAAAACATACTTAATTTACACGAACACGCCAATTCAGATTAAATGACAAACCACCTGTTGGTATAGGTTCCACATAGGCCGCCCTCTGTTTGCCCGGCTATTTATTTTTGACGCCATAAAACGCGCGGAGGTGTTGGTTTATCCCTTAATTTTTATGAAATTTGCCATGAGTTAGTCTATTTACGCGGCTTTTGTGCACAACAGGGTGTTTTAATAAGGCATTCATCCATTATTTTTGCGAATAGGAGATAGGAGCGTAGGTGAGATCAAAAGAAAAACCAGCCCAGCTAGAGCCGTGTCAATGCTACTGTGTCGATTAAGTCGCAGAAATTTTTTCTCAGCTCAAAAAAGAAAAACCGCGCATAGCAATAGCTATGTAAGGGTTTTATTTTCTAGGGATGAGGAAAAAGGTCTAGTCTTGGGCCGGCTAAAGTAGCGTTGACATGACACCAACCCCATTGTTCCACGTGGAACACTTAATTTTTATAAAGAAAACAGACATCACAACCCATAATGACAGAAATAGACACTTGTCCGCTCTGCGGGCAGACAGGCACACATAAACCACATCTTTCGGCCCGCGACACCTTGGTTTCAAAGGAAAGTTTCTCCATCACACAGTGCTCGAATTGCGATTTGTTAATTACCAACCCGCGGCCGAAAGTTGAAGAGGCTGCGAAGTATTATCAATCTACAGCATATGTGTCGCATACTGATGCGCGCCGAAGCATGCAGGATGTCCTGTACGCGTGGATTAAAGGGCTGATGACCAGACGAAAGCTTCATTGGATAAAAAATCACCAATATGCCCAAAATCCGAGACTGCTTGATTATGGATGCGGAACCGGAGACTTTGTGTTGTATGCAGGCAAACAGGGATTTCATGCATCCGGCATAGAACCCAATGCAGATGCGAGAAAGCTCGCTCTGAATAAAGGAGTGGACGTCTATTCCGCACTTGAACGCCTGGACAATGAGACCTCTTTTGATGTCATCACATTGTGGCACGTGCTCGAGCACGTGCCAAATGTACAGGAAGTGCTGCAACAATTGCACGAAAAACTGAACGCCAACGGATTGCTTGTGCTTGCTGTGCCCATGGCCACAAGCTACGATGCCATACACTATAAATCAGATTGGGCTGCCTGGGACCTTCCCCGCCACCTCTTCCACTTTACCCCCAAAACCCTCCATGCCTTGGCCAAGCAAGTAAAACTCGAACACGTGGCCACCTACCCCTTGCCATTCGATGCATGGTACATCTCCCTGCTCAGCGAACAACAAAAACATCAGAACGCAAATGTCCAAAGGGAAAAACCCTCCAAACCGGGCCCGCTCCGGCTTCTCAGCGCCGCACGCACAGCCATGGTTTCCAACTACCGGGCTAGAAGAAAAAAATCTCCCTGGTCGAGCCAGGCCTTTATATATCGCAAAAAGTAGCAATCAATTTGCTAAAATCGGACCGTCTGCACCCTTCATTGGATTGCTGTAATCCCGATTTTTGCTTCGCACCGCAAATTTTGTCTGCCACACAGGCCTGCCAGCAAAGCCCCGGTAAGCATATCACCACACCCAAAGGTCGTTGGTGTTGACAATAAATTAAACCACCACCTTCTAAGAAGGTGGACTGCTAAGCCAGAAGGCAAAGCCTTCTTTGACGCACAAGCCGCTCCAACCAGCCGCTTATCCAGTAAATGAGCAAAGAATTGTAAATGCAAAGCAAAAAGGACATTACCACCGCCAAAGACGGTGGGTTTCCAAGTCAAATTAAACGACTACCTTCTTAGAAGGTGGACTGCTAAGCCAGAAGGCAAAGCCTTCTGTGTCGCACAAGCCGCTCCAACC
>PUOJ01000001.1 GCA_003552075.1 Bacteroidales bacterium | reverse complement strand
TAAGCCTGCCAGCGCAGATGGTACTGGGTTCGTCCCGGGAGAGTATGTCGTCGCCGGATTTTATAAAAGCCCGTTTTCCAAAGAGGAAACGGGCTTTTTTGGTTTATGCGGGTTCTGGGGATGGGTTCTCGCAGAGGTTCGCAGATATTTTCGCGGAGATTCGCAGATGTTTTCGCAGAGGTTCGCAGATGTTCTCGCAGAGGTTCGCAGATGTTCTCGCAGAGGTTCGCAGAGGAAGGGTTTTGTGGCGCATACAAAAAACACCTCGCACACACCTCAGGCAGCCCCATAACCTCATAACTTGGTAACCAAACAAATACACCACATTTAATCCAGATCATCTCAAACACCTCGGGCAACCTCAAACTTCAAACCTCCCCGCCCAGGCACAACACCCCGCATCCCCTGACTTTTAGACTTTTCGACATTTAGACCTTTTGACTTTATCTAAAAACATCAGTCCATCACTTCCTCCCATCATTTCGTCCTTTCCTCCTTTTGTCCTTTCCTCCTTTCGTCCTTTTGCCTTTCCTTCCTAAAATGCCCATCCCAAATTCACGTATCCGATCACCTTTCCTGTTTCCGGACTGTAAGAGAAGGTAAGCTCCAGGGGGCCTATTAAGCTGTCATAGCCAAGGGAGGCAGCAGTCCCAAATACAAAGTTATCGCGTGAAACATTTTCAGGTTCATTCAGTGTGAAGTCAAACAGGGCGGCATTCGCCATTAAGGACGTGTAGATGTTCCGGCCCAGGTGATAACGGTAACCAAGACCTCCTGCCAGGATGGACTCTGTGATCAGCTCGTACTCATTGAGACCGGCAAAAGTGATCTGATTTTCCAGGTGATCATAGGTCCCACCCACATTGAAGCTATTGATGAAACCCTGGTCGTTGAGTAAGTTATAGCCAAATTGAATGTGGGAGAACTGAGTGAGTCGTTCACGGATCGTGATATAGTTTTCAAAATGAATGCTTGTCTGGATAAAATCCCTGATGTGTATGCCCATCTCTTCCGGGGTCATTGCTTCCCCGTTTATTTCAAAAAGAGAGAAAGAAGGGCTTTGGTTGAATATGTACCTCCCACGCAATTGAAGCCGCTGGCCCGACTGCGGGAAGGTGTTGCTGTTCAGGCTATGCATTTGCCATGAGATCATGCCATCCCACGAAGAGATATTGCCGTCGATATTGATGGGAGAACGCATGTTGGGAGAGAGGCTTTGATAATTGAACGCCAGTCCCAGGGAAAGGTATGCATTATCTCCGGCAAGTGTGTTAAATGACAGCTCACTTCGCACCTGGTTCTGCCGATATTCCGAAATGGCCTCGAAGTCCTGGTAAAGCGGGAAGGTCAGGTTCCTCGCCTGGCTCTTCCAGTCAAGCCAATTATTCCTCCTGTCGCTGAGAAAGTAGGTGAGCCTTGTACGCACCCCCGGTTGCTCGCCGATGCTTGCTGTCAGCGAGGCATGCATGTTATACAAAAAGAACTTATTGGATGCTGCACGCCCGATGATGCCAGCTCCCGTGAAGGAGCCGAAATGAATGGCAGCTGACAGGCTGGCAAATGGTTTCTCCACCACTTCAAGCAGCAGGATGTTGTTGTTGGTTTCTTCGCATGGAAGCAATTGATAGTGCACCCTGTCGAAATAGTTGGTTGCATATAGCCTGTTGACTGCGCGGGTGAGGCTGGAAGCCGTCAGTGTGTCACCAGGTGTGATGTGTAAGGTGTTTTGTGCAAACCATTGCCGGACATTCTCCAAGCCTGAAAAGGCAATGGAATCGATGATCAGCTTGATATCCTTTTTTTCCGGTACGGTTTTCCGGTCATGTCGGATGTCCTCATTCCGCTGCAACTGTTTTAATTCATCGATCACTTTTCTTGCCGCTACTTTTCCACTTTCGATGATCTCGTAGGTGCTAAAAAAACTTGCTGCCGTGTAACCAACCAGATCTGGTTCGATATAGAGGTCGGTGGCCTCCCTGTTCTTTATAAAACTCCTGGCATCGCTGTAAAAACCCATCTGGTAGATGATGTCGATCGGGCTGGTGAGTTCTTCTGCCGGCCTTAAGCCCTGCGACACGTTGACCCCGATGACAAAACTGGCCCCCATTTCTTTGGCGGTAGTGACAGGAAAATTGTTGACCACCCCGCCGTCAATGAGCTTTTTGCCGTCTCTTTCCACCACGGTAAACACGGAAGGGATGGCCATCGAGGCTCGCACGGCACTTACCAGGTTGCCATCACGCATCACCACTGGCTCTCCATTTTCTACATTGGTGGCCACACAGGCAAACGGGATATGCAGTTCATTGAAGTCGTTGATTTCATGGACATGCAGAAAGACTTCATTGAGCGTGTTCCAAAGCTGTTGCCCTTCGATGGCACCGGTGCCGAGCCGGATCTTTCTTTCCTCTATTGGTAGTTCAAGGATGAAACGTTGCGCCGTTTCGCGCCAAGCAGGATGCACATAGCTGAGATCCGCACTTCGGGCAAACATGGCCTCCCAGTTCATTTCCAGGGCAAACTCCTCAATTTCCCGCGCGGAGTACCCTGCGGCATACATGGCGCCCACAATGCTGCCCATACTGGTGCCAGTAATGTAATCAATACGAATGTCCAGGCTGTCCAGCACATGCAGTACACCTACATGTGCCAACCCCCTGGCGCCACCCCCACTTAAGGTCAGGCCCAGGGTTTTTTCTCCGTATTCACTACCCCATGCGCCCGTTGAAGACATTCCGCTTGAAGCAGACACCTTCCATAGCAACAGACATAATAAAAAAAATACTATATGACGCATCATCAATGGCTCTATAAATCTCTTCTGTTACAATCAGTTTTACTTCTCATCATCGCAGTCAAATATACTGATTTTGCAAATTATAAATGACCTCAACAACCATATTCCTTAGTCATTCTGTGACAGCTTTGGCATGCCGACGCGGATTTCCTGAAAAAACTCCTACCTTTACACACTCGTTTTGTAATACCTGGTTTATGCGGCGACCCCAACACCTCATGTGGATGATCCTGTTACTGCTGTCTTTTGCTTTTGCAGAAAGCAAGGCACAACAGGACCTGCCGCAGCCTGAGGCGGAACATGATCACCAGCCGCCTGATATTGCGGTGCCCTGGTATAGCTGGGAAGCGCTTTTTGATTCTGCCTTCTTCGAAACGCAATTCGCGGATACGACACTTGCCGGTATTCATCAATATGATTTTTATCAGAAGGGGAGCCAGCTATATGGCAGTAAGGGCAACGTCGGGCATGCCGTGCGTCCACTTTATTTTACCCCGGGGCAGCAGGGCTTCCATATGCACCGGCATGCGCGCTATCCATATTACCTGCATACTTTTAACAATGTTCGCTTTCATCGTCCGGAACATGTCTACTCAGAGCTATTTTTCGTATTGGGATCCGAGCAGGAACAGAATTTTTATGCCCAACACCATCAACGTCTTCATGAGCGCGCTTATGGCGGCTTTAAATATAAAACGGTCAATTCGCCGGGGCGTTATGCAAACATGCGTGCACGCAATTCAAATTTTATGCTGTATTTAGAGGCTGAGCCACTAACACGCTACCATGTGGCGGGCAACCTGATCATCAACCGGATTTTCAATACCGAGAGCGGTGGCCTGGAAGATCGTGAGGCATTTGAAGAGGACGAGGTGCAGGCGTTTATGGTCCTGGACAATGCAGAAACCCGTTACAGGGACATCGGGTTTCGCATTGCACAAAGCTATCATCCGCCAATGCCGGGACTTCTTGGTGGTGGTGACGGGGATGAGGAGCAGCAGGCAAGCCTTGGTGAATTAAGGCATACCTTTACCTATAAGCGGGAAGCCCATGTCTTTGAACATGCATCTGCGCCTTCCGGGGAGTTTTATGCAGATTTCGACCCTGATAACACGCAGTTTACCTTTGACTCAACCCTGGTTCATCATGTGATGAATACGCTCCAGTGGTCCAATCAGCGATACGATGCAGACCAGGCTTCACTGATCCGCTACCGGATGTTTCTGAACCATCACCTTCTCCAGGTCAGGCAACCCCTCCTGGAAATCCCGGATGAAGAGGAGCTCGCTGGTGGCGATTCCTATGGTTTTCTACGTACGCGCTATGCACAGTTTGAACCCGGTGTGAGGATCAAATCCAATCCTGACCGTGCCCTTTCCTTTGAGGGAGAGGCAAGGTACACCCTTGGGGGCTACAATGATCAGGACTATTTTGCCGGCGGAAGCATGCAGCTTGGCAGGCCAGGGTCATCGGTCCGGATGGGCCTGCATGCCCATTATGCCGAGCAGGAAGCACCCTATTTCATGCAGCACATTCGAAGCAATTATGTGCAGTGGGACCTTGACCTGCAAAAAAACCGTACCTTGAATGCCGGCCTTACACTGGAGCACCAGGCTTTTAGCCTGGAGGGAAATTATTACCTGATGAATCGTGCAGTATTTATGAATGCAGACGGCTATCCTGCTCAACACGATGATTCATTTCCGGTGTTTACAGCCACCTTAAATGCGGACCTGCAGCTGGGATTCCTGCAATCAGCACACAAGGTAATTGCCCAGTTTGTGGATGAAACGCATTACGACCAGTTCCCTCCGCTCCTGAGCCATCATAGTCTCTACGGTGCATTCAGCCTTTTTGATGAGGCCTTGCTCGCCAATGTCGGAATGGACGTGCGATACAATGCACCATATAAGCCCATGGCATACCTGCCGATGGTGCGGCACTTCGCCATTCAGAATGTATATGAATCCGATCACGAAATCATTGTGGATGTTTTTGCCAATGTACAGGTAAGCCGGGCCCGGCTGTTTGTGAAATTTGAGCATGTGCTGGGCATCCTGACGGACCGGCCACCAGTATATGAAATCCCTTTCTACCCCTTGCCCGAAACCATGTTTAAATTTGGCATTTCGTGGATGTTTTTTAATTAACAACACCCCGTTTTTTCTTACGTAAAATCGTTATAAATAGCTCTTTTGCTGTTTATCCTTAATTTATTTTCTTAATTTTGTAGGTTCATTGCAGAGAGCTAACTGCCTTAAAATAAGATGTTTTCATATAATTTAAACCATGAGTATTATGACCAGTAAAAAGAAGTTCATTACGTGTGACGGTAACCATGCGGCTTCGCATGTGGCGTACATGTTCAGTGAAGTGGCGGCCATCTATCCCATTACCCCATCCTCCAACATGGCGGAGAATGTGGATGAGTGGGCAGCCGGAGGCCGTAAGAATATTTTTGGAGAAGAAGTCAACCTGGTGGAGATGCAGTCGGAAGCGGGAGCTGCCGGTGCCATGCACGGTGCACTGCAGTCAGGCGCCCTGGCAAGTACCTATACGGCCTCGCAGGGTTTATTGCTGATGATTCCCAATATGTACAAGATGTCCGGCGAGCTGTTGCCAGGCGTATTGCACGTATCCGCAAGGAGCCTTGCTGCACAGGCACTTTCCATCTTTGGTGATCATTCAGATGTGATGAGCACACGACATACAGGCTTTGGCATGCTGGCCACCGGAAGCGTGCAGGAGATCATGGACATTGCACCCATTGCCCACCTTGCAGCCATTAAATCCAGGATTCCCTTCCTGCACTTTTTCGATGGCTTCCGTACCTCTCACGAGGTGCAGAAAGTGGAAGCAGCCGACCAGGAAGAGCTGGCCAAGCTGCTCGACATGAAGGCCCTCCAGGACTTCCGTAAGCGTGCTCTGAACCCGGAAAACCCCGTAACAAGAGGAACAGCGCAAAACCCCGATATTTACTTCCAGTCGCGTGAGGCGGCCAACCCATTCTATGAGGCGCTTCCCGACATCGTGGAAGCCTACATGCAGGAGATCTCCAAACTTTGTGGCCGCGAGTACCATCCCTTTACCTATTATGGTGCACCCGATGCAGAAAACATCATCGTGGCGATGGGATCCATCACCGAAACCATCAAGGAAACCATCGACTACAAGATGGCACAGGGCGAGAAGGTGGGACTCAT
>PUOJ01000075.1 GCA_003552075.1 Bacteroidales bacterium | reverse complement strand
GTTTTGACGTATACCCGGATGATGATTTCCGGGGTACGATCCGGAGAATTTTTCCGGCGGCGGATGCCATCACCCGTTTGTTTACTGTCGAAGTGGAAATCGATCAGAAAAGTGCACCCCATAAAATACTGCCAGGATATCTTGCCCGCTTGGATTTTGTCACTGTGCAAAGGGACCAGGTCGTGGCCATCCCACCGGAAAGCATTTGGCATGACAATGAAGAAAGCTTTGTGTTTGTGATCATGGATCACGAGGTGTCAAAACGACCAGTGGAAACAGGCATCCGTCGTGATGGATGGGTGGAAGTGCTTACCGGGCTGGAAAGCGGTGAAAAAGTAGCCGCAGCCAACCTTGAAAACCTGCAGGAAGGGGCGAAAGTGGATGTGCAGGGGCGTTTCAGGCGTCACGGCTTCCGCGATTGACCGTGCTTGCATCCGGTCAACTTTTCTTTGCAGAAACCCACACAAGCAGCAAGCAGGGCACACCAATTTTTTTGAGCTTAAAAGGATCACAATATGGCAACAGCCTCACCATCTCCACACAGACGACCTGCAAACATCTCTTCATGGGCCATTGCCCGACCCGTGGCGACATTGTCTGTCACGGCTGTCGTCATCGTGTTGGGTATCTTGTTCTCGGGCCGGCTTCCAGTGAGTCTGCTTCCTGAAGTGGATTACCCGCATGTGCGGGTAGTGGTCAACTACCCGGGAGTGACGCCGGAGGTGATTGAAGAGCAGGTTACCAGGGTATTGGAGCGCAACTTGTCGGCCACGGAAAACCTGGCAGAAATACACGGCCGCGCCTCCGAAGGACGCTCCTATATTGAAATGTTTTTCGATGTAGGCACCGATATCGACATTGCCCTGCAGGATGCCGCAAGGCAATTGGAAAGAGCGCGTGCCGAACTGCCTGCAGGCACAGAACCGCCCAGGCTGATGAAAATGGACCCGTCACAACAGCCTGTATATGAACTGGCCTTCAGCTCGCCCCTGATGTCATCCGTGGAGCTTCGCCAGTGGATAGACCAGCGGCTGGTTCCCCAGCTGCTCACAGTCAGGGGGACAGGCACGATAGAGGTCGCAGGTGGCAGGGAACGGGAAATCGATGTAGAGGTGGACCCGGAACTGATGCGATCTTATGGCCTCAATATGAGCAATATCACACAGGCATTGGAACAGCGCAATGTAGATATCGCCTCAGGCAATATTACCTCGCGGGAATATGACATCCTTGCAAGAACCGAACATCGCTACAGGGATGCCACAGATGTAGGCAACACCCTGATCACCTTGCCCGGAAGCGACCAGTACGTTCGCCTCAACCAGGTAGCCAACGTCACCGACAGCCACCGCGAACAACGGCTGTTTGCCAGGCATAACGCCCTGGATGCAGTCCAGGTTACCATCATGAAGCAGCCGGACGCCAACACAGTGGAAGTGATTGACGGACTGGTCAGCACATTGCAGGAGCTTGATGATTCCGGATTCATCCCCTCCGAAATCAACTGGGACACCATACGCGATGAGTCTTTCTTCATTCGGGGCTCCATACGCTCCGTAGCCACTGCGGCCATCACCGGGGGAGTGCTTGCCATGGTGATCATTTTCCTTTTCCTTGGAAACATCAGGAAGTCCCTGATCATAGGCATCACCCTGCCTGTAGCCATTGTTGCCACGTTCCTGTTGATGACGGCAGCAGGGCTTACACTGAATGTGATGAGCCTGGGCGGGATGGCGCTCGGTGTGGGCTTGTTAATAGACAATGGATTGGTGTTGCTGGAAAATATTTTCCGGCATCAACAGGAGCATAACAAGAAACCAACAGATGCAGCACGCGACGGGGCCAGCGAAGTATTGTCCGCGGTCATTGCAGGGACCAGCACGAACCTGGCCGCCATTGTTCCTTTTCTGTTGTTAACCGGATTGGCTGCGCTGATCTTTCGCGAACTGATCCTTACCATCGGCTTTGCCATGCTTGCCGCCCTGGTCTCAGCTGCAGCACTGGTGCCTGCCTTGTATGTGATGACAGCCCCAAGCCAGTCAACGGATCAAGGTGGACATCGTGGCGGCAAGCCACAGTTGATGTCAAAGTTGGCCAACCGCTATCGGGAGATGATCCCGCTGGTGATCAGGCATCGTTATGGCGTGTTGGCCCTGGCCTTGTTACTGCTGGGCCTCAGCATATGGTCATTGGGCCAGAAAGGCAGCGAATTCCTGCCCCCTGTGGATGACGGACGCATCACCATGCGTTTTGTGCTGCCGCTGGGAACCGCCCCGGAACCTACCCAGGAAGCAGCCATCATCATTGAAGAAGCCATCGAGGAAATGCCCCATGTGGAAAACTACTACACCACTGCCGGCGGCTATTTCAGGGGAGGACAGCTAAGCATCCGCGGTGGCATGATCGACATGGTGGTGCAGCTTGTCCCCCACAGCCAGCGACGCCATTACCCTGCAGAACGCTGGGTCAATGCTTTTGCAGAAAAAGTGAAGGAGACCGGACTGGTCTTCACCCAGGAAAGGATTCGCGGCCCCCGCATAGAAGGTTTGCGCACCTCTGTGGTTGATGATGACATATCTGTAGGTGTGGTGGGTGAAGACCTGGATGTGCTGGAGTCGACCGCCAGGCAGATCCTCGGGCGGCTGCAAGACATCAGCGGAATGGGAAGTGTCCAGATAGGCCGGGATGAACGCATCCCCCAGGTGATCATTCGTTTGGATGAAGAAAAGGCCGCCGACATGGGGATATCCTCGGCTGAGGCCGGTCAGGCTATTCAGTCTGCCGTAGATGGTATCGTACCCACCAGGTACGTGACCGGGGGATTTGAGTATAACATCAGGGTCCGCATGCCCCGAAGCCTCACCGGATCTGCCACCAGCATGGCGAACATGCCGCTTTTCGATGCTGAAGGCAGATACATCAACCTGGGCAGCATTGCCGACTTCCGCGAAGAGATGGGACCGGCACATATTGAACGCCTCAACCAGATCCGCATCGTCAGGGTGAATGGCACGGTAAACCCTGAAGAAGCTACTGTAGGGCAAGTTCAGCAGCGCGTAGAAGAAGCGCTTGCAGATTTTGACATGCCCGAAGGGTACAGCATAGTGTATGGCGGCGCCGCGGATGCCATACAGGAAACCAATCGTTCCATGCGTCTCGCCATTGTGCTGGCCATATTCTTTGTTTTTGTCGTGCTGGCCATCCAGTATGAAAAATTCAGCAGCCCCCTGGTGATCCTTTTCAGCATCCCATTTGCCGTCACTGGTGTTGCCCTGATACTTTTGCTGACAGGAACCGCACTCAGTGCACCCGTGCTGCTCGGGGTGATCTTTCTCGTAGGAATATTGGTCAACAACGCCATCCTGCTGGTTACATTCGCCGACAGGCAAGCAGATCAAGGCACAGATTCCAGGAAAGCCATCGGCGAAGCCGGGGCCATCCGCTTGCGGCCGATCCTGATGACCACGCTAACCACTGTGTTTGGGATGCTGCCCCTCGGACTGGCTCTCGGAGCAGGCGGCGAACTGCTGCAGCCACTGGCACTCACTGTGATCGGAGGCCTCCTGTTTGGCACCATCCTCACGCTGATCATCCTGCCCGGCATGTATGTCATGACCCAGGATGTCATCAAGAGATTATTCGCCAAATAACCTGACCAGGTCATACTTCACCACCTTTTTTTATCTTTGCCCTTGTAGAAATTATTATTTATCAAACCCATCCCATCATGAAACGGCTTATCACTGCCTTTTTAGCCCTGTGGGTCATGGCAGCCTGTGAACCTGCCCCGGACTCCACCGACCTTACACCCATAGATTCCGTAACCATGGAAGAAGTGATTGACGAATTGACTGAAATGCATGGCGAAGCACATGCCGAACGCATCCGGCGTGGCGTGACCCAGTGCGCCTCGCTCTGGAGAAATGATGACGGCTCATCAGAAGATTTTAAAAACTTCTGTTTGCAATCATTCATCGGAGACGAGGAAGAGCTGGACATGGTCTTTGACCGGCTGGCACACTATTTTGAGCACCTTTACGGATACACAAACCGGATCATCCTCGAACTGAATCGCCAGCTGCATGAAGACCGCGGTCCTGTGCACCGCATTGACCAGATGTTTGGCGCTTACAGCCCGGGAGCACATATCCAGGGCGATCTGTATGACAACAAGATTGCCTTCACCATCGCACTTAACTTTCCGCAATACACCCTGGATGAGAAGAATGAGCGTGGTGCTGATTGGACAGCCCAGGAATGGGGGCATGCCCGCCTTGGCGACTATTTCACCGCCCGTGTCCCTTCACGCCTGAACCAGGAATACGGCCGCATCAGCAGTGACGTCGGTCTATACATTTCTGAATACAACATATATGCAGGAAGACTTCGCAACGAAGAAGGCGAATCTTTGTTCCCGGAAGGCATGAAGCTGCTGGCGCACTGGAACATCCGCGATGAGATCCGGTCAAATTACGGACAGCCAGATGGCATCGAGAAAAAAGAGATGCTTTACCAGGTGATGCTTAACATCATCAACCAGGACATCCCCAAACAAGTGATCAACAACGATGCATATACCTGGAACCCCTATACCAATGAAGTCTGGAAAGACGGTGAACCCATAGACGCCGAACCCGAGGGTGAGCGTCGTTATGCTCACCTGCTGAATGTGTTCAATGGACTGCGGAGCATGGATCCCTATTATCCGCACCTGGACACCTATATCAAACGCAGTTTTGAAGGCGGAATGGAAATCCCGCAGGAAGAGGTGGAAGCCTTATTCCGTGAGTATGCCGATTCGCCTTTACTAAGGGAAACGGCGGACCTGATCAGGGAAAGGCTTGGACGCGATCTCAGGCCTTACGACCTGTGGTATGACGGCTTTAAGGGAAGGGCAGGAATTTCTGAGGAAGAGCTTGATGAGATTACACGCAGGCGGTATCCGGATGCCGATGCACTGAATCGCGACCTGCCCCGCATGCTGAGACAGCTTGGACATACACCAGAGATGGCTGATTACATTGCAGAACGTATTGAAGTAGATGCAGCCAGGGGCTCCGGACATGCCTGGCGGTCGTCCATGCACGGCAAACCATCGCATTTGAGAACCCGCATTGGCGCTGACGGCATGGATTATAAAGGCTATAACATTGCCATTCACGAATTTGGCCACAATGTGGAGCAAACCATCAGCACCCGTTTTGTAGACAACTATTTCATCAATGGCATTCCCAACACAGCATTTACCGAAGCCCTGGCTTTCATGTATCAGCGCCGTGATCTTGAGTTCCTTGGCATCACGCAGGAAGACCCCATGCAGGAACACCTGGAAGTACTCGATGTATTCTGGGACAACTATGAGATGATGGGCGTGTCACTTGTGGACATGACTGTATGGAAGTGGCTATATGAAAACCCCGAAGCAACTCCGGGTGACCTGAAGGAGGCAACCATCCGGATTGCCAAAGAAGTGTGGAATGAATATTATGCCGATGTGTTTGGTGTGGAGGATATCCCGTTGCTCGCGATATATTCACACATGATCCAGTCGCCGCTTTATCTGTCCAACTATCCATATGGCCGGCTGATCATGTTCCAGCTGGAAGATTACATCAGGGACAAAGATTTTGCCGAGGAAGAGCTGAGAATCTTTTCCATTGGTCAGCTCACCCCAAAACATTGGATGGATGAGGCTGTCGGAGCGCAAATCAGCAACGTACCCATGTTTGAAGCAGTGGAAAAGGCACTGGCGGCATTTAAATAATGGCACTTTTTTTGCGCAATAACTATCCGGGCAATGCCAGACCACTTGTCCGGATAGTTCTGAAAACCTGCTATAACTTGTATATGCAAGCACTCAGGTCTTTTGTTTGACATTTTTTTAAAAATAAAAAGGCACAAAAAAATTTGCGGGTAATATTTTTTTGTAATTTAGCAGCCTGTAAAACAGGGCTACGCGCGTTGACAATTTAAAGGGAGAGGTGGCCGAGTGGTCTAAGGCGCACGCCTGGAAAGCGTGTATCCGTCAAAAGCGGATCAAGGGTTCGAATCCCTTTCTCTCCGCTGATTTTGGATGAAGCACCAAAACCT
>PUOJ01000048.1 GCA_003552075.1 Bacteroidales bacterium | reverse complement strand
GTGAAAAATGAAAAGTGAAGAGTGAAAAATGAAAAGTGAAGAGTGAAAAATGAAAAGTGAAGAGTGAAAAATGATAAATGAAAAGTGAAGAGTGAAAAATGAAAAATGAAGAATGAAGAATGAATGTCTCGTCCTGAAATAAGTTTACACTTTTTGTAAACAAAAATCAGGACGGGTCAGAAAAATGAAGAATGAAGGAGGCGAGGCGTTAAAGCACAAAACCCTCTCCCTTGTAAAACTCCAGGGTCTTGCTCAGGAAGACGAATTCATACATGGCCTGCAGTGCGTTGACTTCGGCCCTGTTGAGTCTGGCCTTGGCTTCGTTGTATTCGATGGTGCTGCTGATGCCCAGGATAAAGCTTTCTTCCGCATATTGATACGACTCCCGGGCTGCTTCCAATACGGTCGCATTGCTCTGGTAATTCTTCCATGCGCCCATGGCGTCAGACCAGGCTTCATACACAATTTGTGAAAGCTCCTTCTTACGCTGCTGATAGTTGATGCGCGATCTGTCCAGGTCGATGCGCGCGTGCTGTATCCTGTTGCGGCTTTGCCATCCGTTAAACACAGGAATGGTAATGGCGAGCTGTACGGTGCGGTAATAGTTTTCCCTTAACTGGTCTGTATAGGGCACGGTTTCCGGCAAAGGCCCCGCATTGTTTAACATGCCTGCACCTGCTGCTGAGGCCATGTTTTTTATTGGGATGCTGTGGGCGTTGTTTTCGGGGAAACGTTTAAATGCTTCTGAATATCTCGAACCTAGTGCAGCGTGGAGGCTTAATGTCGGGTAACGCTCTCCCTTGCGAATGTCCAGTCCTTTTTCGGCCATTTCGATGCGCTGCCGGGCGGCATTTACGGAAGGTTCGATGCGCAGGGCTTTTTCCACCACCCTGTCCGGCTCCATCTGGAGTTGCTGTTCATCAGCTGCCACTGCAGGCCTTTCGATCTGGAAATCCATCCCGGGATCCAGCTCAAGCAGGTAGATGAGTTCAAGATACGCCATGCGGAGGTTGTTCTCCATGCGGGTGAGCCGGGCTTCATCCTCGGCAGCAATCGCTTTCATTTCCAGCAGGTCACCGCGGGACACGGTGCCCCCGTCAAACAGGATCCTGGTTTTTTCTGCCTGATCCCGCGACAGCGCGACCTGTTCCGTGGCGACGTCCAGCATGTCCTCAAAATAGAGGATCTGCAGGTATGCATTGGCAATGGTCAACGTCAACATGTTTTCAATGTGCCCGGTATCATATCGCAGGGCGGTTTGGTGTGCCGTGTGGTACCGGATCGTGTTGATGTTCCTGAACCCGGCAAAGAGGTTAAGGTTGCTGGTGGCCGCCATGCTTTGGGAAGCGATGCGCTCGGTAAAAAATTCGTTGGTGACCTCATCGATGCTGCGTCCGAAGTTGAAGGAGGCCTGGCTGCCCAGGTTTAAGGCCGGCAGGGCATTTGCATAGCTCTGGTTCAGATCGTGCCGGGCACGCGACTCTTCCAGGAGCTGTTGCCGGATCTCCAGGTTGTTCTCAAGGGCGTGGTCGAGGCAGTCCTGCAGGCTCCAAACCTCTTGTGCCTTTGCACCCAGGACGGAAAAAATCAATAATAGCGCGGTGAACTTCAATGTCTTCATCTGTTTGTAGTTTCGTTGTTGGCTGTTTTTCAGTTTTTTTGTGGCGCTCCGCTTCCAGCGATCCCCCCCCGTGTGTCATCCTTTCTTCTTGCTGCTTACTTCTTACTGCATACTGCTTACTTCCCTCTTCACTTCCCATCCGTGACACCAGTGAGAAGTCAACAAACATGCCAGTGCGTGTAATGTTCACGCAATCAGCAACAAAGAAGCTTTTCCTGATGAGAAACCGGAAAGAAGGTGTTCGATAGCTTACAAAAAGCGTACGTCTGCGAACACCATCTGACTTAAAAGTGGAGGGTGAACTTCGTCTCGTGGTGGGGTTTCGATTTTACCGTGATATTGCCTTTGTGGAGCCGCATGATCTCACGGGCGAGGCTCAGGCCAATTCCTGAGCCTTCCTTTTTGGAGGTAAAGAAGGGCACAAAGATCTGTTCCAGGTTGTCGGGCTTGATCCCGTGGCCGTTGTCGCTGACCGAAATGTTGATGTGGTTTGGGCCTGCCTCGGTGCCCAGCACTTGTATCTTAGGGGTTTCGGCTTCCTTGACGGCGTGGATGGAGTTGATCACGAGGTTGATCAAGACCTGTTCGATCAGGTCAGGGTCTGCAGTAAGCATCAGCCCGGGAGGCAACACCTTGTATACACATTGGATCTGCTGTACCTCGATCTTGGGCTGGAGCAGCTGTTCCACATTATCAAAAAGCTGCTGCACCTCAAAATGCCGGAAACTGGGCTTGGGGATCCGGGTGAGGTTGCGGTACACCTGCACGAAGTTCAGTAATCCCTGGCTGCGACGTTCAATGGTGTTGAGCGCACTTTGCGCGCTTTCCACATCGTCTTCATCAATATCCTGCCTGAGGTGCACACTTTCCTCGTCGATGAGCAAGCCTTTGACCGTGGAAGAGAGGGACACGATCGGCGTGATGGAATTCATGATCTCGTGGGTCAGCACCCGGATCAGTTTTTGCCAGGAGTCCATCTCCTTGGCCTCCAGTTCGGTATGAATATTCTGAAGCGAAACGAGCACATAATCATCGCCCTGCATCCTGAACTCCGTGGCCCTGATCGATAGCTGCATCAGTTCGTTGTCGTGAAACACCTTCATCAACTCGCTTTCGCCGGCCTTGATATGCAGCAGCTTTTCCGCCAGGTTATCATCCACTTTTTTCAGCTCGTCGATGAAACGGACGTTGCTGATGCGAAACATCCGCTTGAAGGCGTTGTTCATCATATTTACTGAACCATCCTTCTTGTATACGATGATGGCATTATTCACGTGCTGTACTACGGTCTGCAGGTAGTTAAAATGCTCCTCCTTGGCCGCACGGGTCTTCTGAAACTCGGCAATGACCTCATTAAAGGCCTTGTTCAGGTCATCAAAGCTTTTGCCCAGTCCTTTATCCGCAAAAGTGGAGGTGAAGTCGCTGTGGCGGATGGTTTCAAAAAATACCGATAGCTTCCTGTTGGTGCGCTCCACATACCTGACCAGGCTGGCGACTTGCAGGATGATCAGCAAAGCCAGGATGAAGCTGCTGATCAGGAAGCCGGGACGATCCACCAGCATCAGCAAAACCACCACGGAAAGCATGATCAACACAACGCGGCTGACCACCATGAAACGGAAATTTCTAAAGTTCATACTTTTCTATTCGACGGTAAAGAGAAGCCCGGGTAATGCCCAGCTCCTTGGCTGCCTTGCTGATGTTGCCTCCGTGCTTGTCGATCACCTTGCGGACAAGCATCTTTTCCGTTTCTTCCAGGTTGGTGGCCGACTCGGGAAGATCCGGTTCCTCTTTTTCCTGCTGCTGCCCAATGAAAAAGTCAGTTGGTTGCAGGATGTTGGAATCACTCATGATGACGGCACGCTCTACGGAATGCTGCAGTTCGCGTATGTTGCCCGGCCAGTGGTGCTTCTCGAGCCGCTTCAGGGTGTTGGTGTGCAGCCGCTTATTTGGCATCTTATATTTCTTGCAGTAAACTTCCAGGAAATGGTTGACCAGCAAGGGGATGTCCTCTTTCCGCTCCCGCAAGGGCGGCAAGTTGATCTCCACCGTGTTGATGCGGTACAGGAGGTCCTGACGAAACTTGCCTTCCTCCACCATCTGGTATAGCGGCATGTTCGTGGCACAGATCAGCCGCACATCCACCGGTATTTCCTTGACCGAACCCAGCCGGACCACGTTGCGGTTCTGGATCACACTCAGCAGCTTTGACTGCAGGGGCAGACTCAGGTTGCCGATCTCATCCAGGAAAATGGTGCCTTTGTTGGCGGCTTCAAAACGACCCGGACGGTCTTCCTTGGCATCCGTAAAGGCTCCCTTCTTATAGCCAAACAACTCGCTCTCAAAAAGGGTTTCACTGATGGCGCCCAGGTCTACACTGATAAACACCTCGTCCTTGCGCCTCGATGCGCGGTGCAACGCCCGGGCAATCACTTCCTTGCCGGTGCCATTCTCTCCAAGGATCAATACATTTGCATCGGTCACCGCAACCTTCTGTACGGTGTTCAAAACCTTCAGCATGGCTTCCGACTCCCCCACGATGTGGCTGTAGGGCTGGTCACCCTGCTCCATCAGGAACTTTTGTTTGGATCGCAGATCCTGCAGTTCTTTTTTGGAACGCTGTGTTTCCAATGTGGTCGTAATGGTTGCCAGCAGCTTTTTATTGTCCCAGGGCTTAAGTAGAAAATTGGTGGCACCCTCCTTGACCCCTTGTACGGCCAGCTCAATGTCGCCATAAGCAGTAATGAGGACAACCGCAATGGTGGGATCGGTCTCCAGGATCTTGTTGAGCCAGTAAAAACCTTCTTTGCCGCTGGTGGCATCCCTGGAAAAGTTCATGTCCAGCAGCATCATATCATAATTGTCGTTTTTAAGCAACATCGGGATGTTGTTGGGATCCTTGTCGGTGTGTACCACCTTGATGTGCTGCTTCAGGAAAAGCTTTGCAGCCAGCAACACATCTTCATCGTCATCGACAATCAGCAACTTGGCATCCATTTTACTCATAAGCTTGGGTTTTATAGGCTTTTTATCCGGTTGGCTGTCAGGCAAAGATAAAATTTATAATAATAGGTCTGTATCACATAGGTGAATAAAAAACATTTTATATTTTTACCACCCACAGAAGCAAATCAGCACATTATCACATCAGCACATTATCACATCAGCACATTATCACATCAGCACATCATCACATTATCACATTAGCACATTATCACATCAGCACATTATCACATCAGCACATCATCACATCAGCACATTAGCAAATTAAAAATAGCAGTTATGAGCAATAAACCATTTACTGCGGGCATGCCCCGCAGGCGTTTTCTGGAGCTGGGACTGAAAAGCGGCATTGCCCTTGCAGTAACACCTCCCATTTTAACCCATATGGCTTCGTGCAGCAGTCCGATGGCGCCTGCTGGACCAGGGCTCGAAATGGACAAAGGCACCCTGGACAAGGTCATCGCCAAGGCCCTGTCGCAGGGCGGCGACTTTGCCGACGTCTACCTCGAGAACAGAAGCTCGCGCGAGATCGTAATGGAAGAATCCCGATTCAAGAGTGGCCTTTATGGTATCAGCCAGGGCGGCGGTGTACGCGTCATCTCGGGCGACAAGACCGGATATGCCTATACCGATGAGATCACCGAAGAAAACCTGATGCGGGCAGCCGAAGTTGCGTCGTATGTGGCGCGTAACGGCAATCACATCCAACCGGTGCACATCGAAACCGGCAAGCGCGAATCTTTCGTGACCGTGCAAAGGCCCTTGCAGGACATTGCTGATGCCAGCCGCATTGAGGTCATGGAGCGCGCCAACCAGGCGGCCCTCGATTACGACTCGCGCATCCGGATGGCCATCATCGAATACAACGATCAGATCCGCAGCCGTGTAATCGCCACCAGCGAAGGACTATACCTGCGTGATGAGCTGCCACTGCTCTTCTTTATCGTACAGACGATGAGCGATGATGGCACCAACCGCCACATGTCGCGCGAACGCATCAGCGAACACAGCGGATTTGAACTGTTCGAAAAAGACAGTCCGGAAGCGGTTGCCCAACGCGCAGCCCGTGAGTCCATTGCCATGCTGGACGCTGAAGATGCGCCGGCCGGAACCATGGACGTCGTCATGGAGAATGGGTTTGGCGGCGTGTTGATCCACGAGGCGGTGGGACACCCGCTCGAGGCAGACAACATCGCCAGGGGCATCGGTGCCTTCACCGGCAAGATGGGTGAAAAGGTGGCCACCGACGTGTTTACCATGGTGGATGACGGCACCCTACCCAACTACCGCGGCACGATTAACTTTGATGACGAAGGTACGCAGGCGCAACGTAACGTACTGATTGACAAAGGAGTACTTCAGGGCTACATGACCGACATCCTCAGCAGCAAACAGCTGGACATGGCGCGTACCGGAAATGGAAGGCGCGAATCTTTCCGCCACTATCCCATCCCAAGGATGACCAACACCT
>PUOJ01000123.1 GCA_003552075.1 Bacteroidales bacterium | reverse complement strand
TCTTCATGCGTAAAAAAGGTCTAAAAGTCAAAATGTCTAAAGGTCAAAAAGTCCGGGAATGCGATGGCTTCAAGCTGGTATGCAAAAACTTCAAACCTCAAACCAGTAACCCCTTAACTCATTAACCCTTAACTTTCTTGCCAACAGCCAACAGCTAAAAGCCAAAAGCCAGAAGCCTTCTACCCTCTGATTCGAAGGAAAGCGTATGCCATCTCTAACCCTTTGATCTGGTATTGTACGAATTTACGCAATTCTTCATAATCGCCCCGGGCATGTTTAAGGAATGTGGATGCCTGGCCATAGATGGCGGGAAGTACAGATTTTCTGACGAGGTAATATCCGTCGAGGAATGATTTGATGCCGCCTGATGCGATGAGCTGTTTGCAGCGAATCGCTTCCTTTTCTTCGTAAACGATTTGGTTAATCATATTGAGCATTTCGGCGGCATCGTGGCCGATGAACGAAAGCGGCTCAAACAACTCTTCAGGCTGGTTTTTGTCGCGCAGCAACTCAACTTTTGCAAAGTTTGTACCCCCGAAAGCCCCGAATTCAATTGCTGCAAGCGGCATTTTAAGGAGGCTGCGGAGGCTTTCCATGCCCATGCCCTGGCCCACCTCCTTGGCCATCACGGGGAAATCCACCTCTTCAAGCAGCTGCGCGATTGACGCTTCAGGTGATCTTTGCAGGCGGTCACCTTCCGGTTGAAACCACTCCTGCATGGGGTTGATGTGGATGATTAAACCGTCGGCCCGGAGTTTGTCAACCAGTTGGTTGATTTTCTCCGTCTTTTTTCCCATCTGAAGGATTTCCAGCTGGTTGATGCCAAGATTGGCATACAGCGGAAGGTCGTCTCCGATGAGGTCGCGTACGTCAAAGTCGGGAAAGTAGGTGTCGTCATCGAGAATGATACGGCAGGAGCCCAGTCCCATTCCCATGCCGAACTCTTTGCACGCCCTTGCCAGGTTTTTGTTGATGTGCCCGGCCATTTTGGTTCCGCCCGTCATGCTGGAGACCCATAGGGGCAACTTGAGTTTTTTCCCAATGAAAGTGCTTTCTGGAATGGCCTCCTGGGGGTGCTTGCTCAGCACCGGCTCGTACATAAACCGCTTATCCAGCTGATATGTGAGTGTTTGGGAAGCAAAGGCCAGGTCGATATGGTCTTTTTTTCGGTCTTCCATAGAGATGGGGGTGTTTATACTCCCAGGTAGCGGGAAATGACCAAACGCAGGATCTCGGAAGTGCCCTCACCAATTTGCAGGAGCCGCTGGTCGCGGTAAAACCTTTCCATGGGATGGGGTTTGAAGAATCCTGTTGCACCGTGGATCTGCAAGCCTTCGTCTGCAATTTCCCTGGCGATCTCGGAGGTATACAGTTTAGAAATGGCAGCCTCGCGGGCGAACTGCATGTTGTTGTCCTTTCGCCAGCAAGCATTATAGAGGGTGTTCTGGGCCAGCTCGATCTTGACATCCATGTCGGCGAGCTTAAAACCTACGGCCTGAAATTTGGAGATGGGCCTTCCAAACTGCACGCGGGTTTTGGCGTGCTCAATGGAAGCTTCCAATACGCCGCGCGACAAACCAAGTCCGATGGCCGCTATAGACAGGCGACCAGAGTCGAGTGTGTTCAGCATGATGCGACCACCCTGGCCTTCTTCACCCAGTAGGTTTTCTGCAGGCACCCTGCAGTTGTCAAAGTAGAGCTTGCCAGTGTCGCTGGCACGCCACATCATCTTGCCTTTGCTTGGCTCCGAAGTAAAGCCGGGTGTTCCCTTCTCCACAATGATGGCAGAAAGCCGCTTCTTGCCCTTATTTTCTCCGGTAACAGCCTGCAAGGTGATGCCACCTGACACGGGAGATGCGGAATTGGTGATGTGTGTCTTGCTGCCATTAATGAGCCAATGATCTCCTTCCAGGATGGCTGTGGTTTCCGACCCCATGGCATCAGAACCCGCATTCTCTTCGGTCAGCCCAAAGGCCCAGGTCATTTTGCCGGTGCATAGTGGCGGGATGAAACGCTTCTTTTGTTCCTCAGTGCCGTATTTTAAAATGGGAGCAATGCCCAGCGAGTTCACCGCAGCTACGGTGGCTGCCTGCGAGCTGTCGACACGGGCCAGTTCCTCTACAATGATGATGTAGGACAAGGTGTCCAGACCTTGTCCACCTAATTCTTTGGGTACCTGTATGCCAAAAAATCCCATCTCGCCCATCCGTGCAGTCAGCTCTTCAGAAAAAATCTCCTGCTCGTCGAGTTCAGCTGCTGCCGGCTTGACCTCCTGCTCAGCAAATTGCCGAACCTTCGCCCTCAACTCCTCGTGGGCCTCCGTTAAAAAAAGACTTTGCACCATGTATGATCAATTGATTCTTAACTTAATATGGATATATTTTGCTATAAAAATAACAACGATTGTTGCCCTAAGGTTTTGTAAAAGTATAAATTTTTCTTTATTGGGGAGCTATTTGTCCGCGGTTTTATCGGTTAAAAGTACAAGTGGGGCGTTGTCAGCAACAACTTCACCGGGTTTTACATGCACATTTTTCACGCGCGCTTTGGCGGTTGCCGTGATCTTGTTTTCCATCTTCATGGCCTCCAGCACCAGCAGGGTTTGGCCTTTGCTGACCTCCTGGCCTGCGCTGACCTGCACATCGATGACTGTGCCATGCATGGGCGCGTGGATCATGCTTTCTCCTTCAAGCACGGGATTTTCATTGATCCGTTTGAGTGTTTCCTTGCCCAGGTGCCTTACCGGCCTGACCCTGGCGGTTTTACCCTCGTGCTGGAAGATGATTTCGCCGTTGTCAGCGAGATAGAACAACTTATGCACACAACCCGCCATCTCAATGGTCATGGTATGCTGGTTTTTATCCAGCAGGCTGACGTTGATCAGCCCTTTTTCAGCAGGTATGCTGATGCGGTTGGGGGCATGGTAGACATAGTTGATAGTTAAAGTGCTGTCATTGATCATCAGGCTGGCTTCGGGCAACAGTCGCCAGAAACCGATCTCGCCCCAGATGTTATGGCCATTCTGTTCACTGGCATGGGAAAACAGGAAAGCCATCGCCAGCAAGTGATTTTGGTTCAGCGTAGCTTGCTGGCAATCCTTAGGTGCTTGCGGACTGGCCATGATGCGTTCCGCAAGCCCGGTGTCGGTGTGGCCATCAGCAAAATCATCGCTTCCCAGGATGTCTTTCAGGAAGGCGATGTTGGTTTTTACGCCAAGGATGACGTATTCATTGAGGTAGCGAATCATGTTTTTCCTCGCAGTATCCCTTGAAGAAGCATGAAATATGACTTTGCTGATCATGGGGTCAAAGATGCGGCTTACCTCGCCCATGGTGCCCAGGGCCGTATCTATCCTTAGCCTGCTATCCTCGGGTGTTTGATGCAGCAAAACCTTGCCCGGTGAGGGCAGGAATTCGTTCTCGGGGTCTTCGGCATATATCCGGGCCTCTAAGGCATGGCCCTGGCATTGCAGGCTTTCCTGTGTATAGGGTAACGGCCTACCAGAAGCGATGTGGATTTGTTCCTTGACGAGGTCGAGGCCGGTGATCATCTCAGTGACCGGATGCTCCACCTGGATGCGTGTATTCATCTCAAGGAAATAGAAATGATCTTTTTCTACCAGGAATTCAACCGTGCCAGCACTGGTATAACCGATATGCCTTGCAAGCTTTTGTGCGGCCTCCATCATATTGTTGCGCACGGACTCCTGGAGGTTCGGGGCGGGTGCTTCTTCAATGATCTTCTGGTGCCGGCGCTGCACGGAGCATTCTCTTTCAAAAAGACTGCACATATTGCCATGGTGATCTGCCAGCAGTTGCACTTCAATGTGCCTGGGTTTGGTGAGGTATTTTTCGATATAGACTTCGTCGTTGCCAAAATAGCTGAGTGCCTCGCGGCGTGCCCGCTGAATGGCTTCTTCCAGCTCTTCGGCATTGTTGGCGATGCGCATGCCCTTGCCGCCACCGCCTGCTGCTGCCTTGACAAGGACAGGAAATCCTGTTTCTGCGGCCTTTTGCAGCAACTCGCCGGTATCTCCCGCAGCCCCATCGATGACGGGCACTCCCAGCTCTGCGGCCAGCGCGCGTGCCTCTTTTTTGTTGCCCATGATCCGAATGGCTTCGGCTGAAGGGCCTATGAAAATCAGTCCGGCATTGCCTACGGCAGTGGCAAAAGCAGGATTTTCCGACAAAAACCCATATCCCGGGTGGATGGCATCGGCACCTGACTCATTGGCCAGGTCAATGACCTGTTGTATGTCGAGGTAGGTTTCCGTCAGGGTCTTTCCCTGTAGCTTGAAACGTTCCTCGGCTTCTCTCACATGCAGCGATGTGGCATCGGCCTCGTGGTAGATCGCCACGGAAGAAATGCCCATCTGGTGAAGGGTTTTCATGATCCTCCGTGCGATTTCACCGCGGTTAGCCACCAATACCTTGTTTATCTGATTCATAAGCCAAATATATAATGAATGGATAGGATTCGGCTATTGTTGCCACCAGGCCTTCCGTTTTTCCAGGAATGCCTGCATGCCTTCCCGGGCTTCGCTTCCCTTGCGGGTGTCGTCCAGCACCTTCAGCGTATGGGTGATGGCGTGTTCATCCAGGGGTACATTCGATATGTGCTGAATGGTGCGCTTGGTGGCCATCATGGCGCCGGGTGCATTTTGGGTAAAGTGTTTGCAAAGATATGATTTATAGGATTCCAGTGTGTCATGATCGCCGGTTTTATCTACCAGGCCTGCCGCCAAGGCATCCGCAGCTGAAAATGTATCGCCCAGCAACATAAGCTGCCGTGCCTTGCTTTCCCCCATCCTCTTGGTCACATATGGAGAAATGGTGGCAGGAACCAGCCCCAGCTTCACTTCGCTGAAGGCAAACTCCGCATCGGTGGTCGCCAGCACGAAGTCTGCTGCTGCGATCAGTCCAAGGGCGCCACCCATGGCTTTGCCATGTGAAACCACGATGAGGGGTTTCCTGAAAAGATAGGTGGCCTGGAAAAGTTTAGCCAGCACCGCCGAGGGGCGTGCGCTCCCTTCCAGGTCTGTTCTTTGCATGAACTTCAGGTCGGCCCCGGCACAGAAAACAGGCCCCTTCCCCCGCAGGATTACCACCCGGACATCCTGGTTATGGGCGGCCCAGCCAATGACATCCATGATTTCAGCGGCCATCACCCCGTCAATGGCGTTGCGCTTTTCCGGCCTGTTCAGCACCACCTCCATGACCTTCCCCTCAAAAATAACCTGTATGTGTTGATATTCTTTCATTTGTTAATGTTTTTTCAAGTTATTGGCTGTCTGGCGTTTCTGTTTTCAGGCAGAATGCTGTTTGCTATTGGCTTTTAGCTTTTGGCTTTGGTTGTTTCCGTGTGCTGTGTTTTTTGTGCTTGCTGACCACAAAACTTGCCATGTCAAGCGCGATCAGAGTGGCCAGATCACGGGCAGCAGCAGCATGGCAATGGCCATCACCACAAGGGTGAGGGGGATGCCTACGCGCAGGTAATCACTGAAACGATACCCACCGGGTCCCATGACCAGCAGGTTGGCTGCATGAGCTACCGGGCTCATGAACACAGATGCGCCGGCGATGGCTATCGCCATCATGACGGTTTGCGGCGATATGTCGAAGCCTGCGGCGGCTTCCAGGGCAACCGGTGCCATGATGACTACGAGGGCTGCAGGATGGATGGCAATGGTCAATGCCGCGGTGAGCAGGTATAATCCTGCGATGACCCCCCAGGGGCCAAAGTAGCCAAAGGTATGCACCACGCCGGAGGCCATCGTGCTTGCTGCCCCGCTGCTTTGCATGGCTGTTCCCAGGGGCAGCATCCCCGCAATAAGAAATACGGCCCGCCATTCGATGGCCCGGTATGCTTCTTCCATCTTGAGGCACCCTGTAAGCACCATCAGGATGATGCCTGCCACGGCTGCGATGGCCAGGGGTACAATATCCAACAGCACGGGTATTAGGATGCCCAGCATCACAAGTGCTGCCGTCATCGCCTTTTCCGTGCGCTGCGGCCTCCCGGCCATTTCGGTCAGCAGAATGAAGTCAGGCTCGCTGTCGATCAGTTCGAGTTTTTCCCGGTCCCCATAAACCAGCAGGGCCTCTCCAAACTCAAGGGGCATGTTGTGCAGGTTCGTCCGGTATGCCTTGCCCTCTCGCCAGATGGCCAGCACGGTGAGCCCATACTTTTTCCTGAAGTTGATTTCCCGCAGCGTCTTCCCCGCCAAAAGGGAGCGTGGCGCAAGAATGACTTCGGCCAACTGGATGTTATCCGACTCGAGGGCCTGGGTTTCGGGAACATCTTCATCAAGGAGCTCCAGCTCCTTTAGGCCTTGCAGCAAAGGCAGGTCATGGATGTTGCCTTTAACCAGGATCCGGTCACCAGTCTTCACTTTGGTGCCGGGTGCATAGGGCAGCAGCCTGCTGTCCTTGTCAAAAACACCAATCGCCGTCAGGCCAAATGCACTGCCTATGTGGCTTTCGGCAATGGCCCTTTCAAACAGTGCCGCATCATCTCCAACCTCCATCACGAAAATGAGTTCGTGCAGGCTATAGGTTTCCATAAGCTCGCCGGAACCTGGTTCATGCACCTCGCCAATGACACCCTCTTCTTCCAGAATGGCGATCCTGTCCCTTGGGCCTTGCAAAAGCAGGATGTCTTGTTTCTCGAGGGTCAGCTCATGCAGCAGGGTCCGTTCAATCTTGTTTTCTCTGCGCACGGCAAGCACATTGATGCCCAGGCGCCTTCTGAAGTCTGTTTCCTGCAGCCTGCTTCCTGTGAGTGCAGATGTCTCTGTAAGTGTTGCTTCATAAATCTGCAGGTTTTGTCCTAGCAGCTCCCGTGCATCAAACCCTTCCTGCGCCGGCAGGATGATGTCCCAGTGCTGCATGGCCTTGAGGGCCTCTATGTTACCCTGCACATGCAATTTGTCGTTGCTGTTGATAATGGTCTCCGGTCCCGGGCTCAGCATGGTGGTGCCATGCCGGATGATGGCCACCACGTTTAATCCCAGTCCGGCACGTAACCTGCTTTCTGCCAAACTTTTCCCTGCCAGGGATGAGCTCGGCTTGACTTTCAGCATGAAGCTGCGCGACTGCAGGTCATAGGTGGCCGACGGAATGCCTGTCTGCTTTTTGGCTTCCGTGATGGCATCCTTTTTGGGCAGCAGATGCCTCCCCACGAGTACCATAAATGCTGTACCCCCTAAAAGGGCTGTAAAACCGATAGGGGTGTAGTCGAACAGCCGGAAAGGCCGGAGGTCGTTATCTGCGAGCGTGTAGCTGATCAGCAGGTTGGGCGGGGTGCCGATCAGCGTGGTCAGGCCGCCGAGCATCGCCCCAAAAGCCAGGGGCATGAGCAATCGCGACGGAGAGATCTCCTTGGCCCTGGCCATGTCCATCACCACGGGAAGCATGAGGGCCACCACCCCGATATTGTTCATAAAAGCTGACATTGCACCTGCAGAGAGCATGATCAGGGCAATCAGGCGCACTTCGCCCTCTCCGGCAAAGCGCATGACCTGCCGGCCAATGATCCTGGCCACCCCCGTCTGGTACAAGGCCGCACTCAGGATGAACATCGCCCATACCGTGACAACAGCCGGATTGCTGAACCCTGCCAGGGCTTCCTGGGGCGTGACGATCCCCGTGAATGCCAATATGGAAAGCACCAGCAGCGCCACGATGTCCATACGCACCCACCCCGTGAAGAAGAGCAGCAGCGATGCCCCCAAAATACCAAATACCAGAATCGCCTCTACGGTCATGGATGTAAAAATATAAATTATTATCGTGCCACTTAGGGAGAATACAAAAAGGTACGCGCAGACTGGGTCTGGTGACCGCGGGGCATCATATGCGCTGGCATCTCTTCGTATGCGATAGATCCTGGCAGGCTATGCCAGGTATCGACGAGGTGCAGTTTGATATCTTTATTTGGATCTGTGTAAATGCTTAGGATAAAGCCTTCTTCTGGTGGAGCAAAATAATGCAACCTTCGCCATTGCGAGCCCCGGTGTGGTATTAGCGGTGCTCTTTGCAGGTCATCGATCCTCACTTCCACATGAACCTGCTCAGCGTGCAGGTAAATGTCTGAGCGCGCAGCACCTGCAGCAGGATGGACCTGCCAGAGAAGCATCCTCTCACCTTCCGTGACCGTATCTTTTAACAGCATGGCTTCAGGTGCGGGGATATCTTCTGGGAGGATTGCTGCACGGCCGTGGTAGGTTTGGTTGTCCAGGGGTACCACATCTGTAATATGCACTTCCCCGGGTTCATCGCCAAGGAATTGCGCTGTCCATTCATTGACCCGGCCGTCGGCAGTGATCCATTTTAAGGTGTGATGGTCTGCGTGTTGCACCAGCCGCAGATTTACCGGTTTTTTGTATCTGTCGTCATAATCCTTTCCTACTGTCCCGGCTGCCAGGAAAGCGATGCCTGCCAGCAACAGGATGCCAGGAGTCCATGCTGGCCTTGTGCGTGTCATGATATCGATATGTGGAATGGCCAGTCCTGTAAGTCCGCCGATCAGCAGTGATGCTAAAGCGACGTATTGCAATCCCATGGCTACGGTAAAAAAGCCGGCAAGCCAGGGATACCAAATGAGCGCTGGCAAGGCTGCAAGCAAAAGGATGATTGCAGTGCGCACTGTCTGGCCGGTCCTGGCTGAACCGCGCTCATCCTTCATGCCCGAAAACAATGCGATCAGCAAATATCCGACAACCATTGCTGCCAGGGGCCAGGTTGGCAGATAACTGGCTCCGGGAATGACAATGGCTGTATACACCATCAGGATAGCAAAGCAACACATGGCTCCTGTGCCAAGGTCATAGGCAGAAGTGGGCTTTCTGAAGAGCCATGGCAACAAAGCGCTCACTGCGAGGACGCCCAGGCCGTTTAACAGGCTGATCTCTCCGCTAAGTGACAGCAAGGCAGTCAACAACAGGAACAAGATCACTGCATGCCTGAAACAGATGCCCCGGATGACCATCCTGTAATAGATCAGGCTGAAGGATGTTGCCAGCAAAAGCAATCCAGGGATGAGCAAGGGTTGATGGTAACTCAGCAACAATTGCCTGCTTTCCGGATAAAGTCCCGAGATCAAAGCATGCAACGCATGCAGGATGGCATACAACAACAACAGGTAAAGGGCAAAAGCTGCGATCCCCTTCAGCCATTGCAAGGGGTTTAAAAGGTTTTTCCTTACGCCGATCCAGAGCATCACCCCAAAAAGGATGATCACGCCAATGGCTATCGGCAGGGCCCATCCATATGGATAAAAGGCAAAGCCATAGCCCATGGTGTTGAAATATACGGCGTTTTGCCCGGCTTCGAAATCCAGTTCCTGGTTGCCCAGTTCAAGTGCTATAGACGCTGCATAGGATCCATGGTGTTGTATGGCCTGGATGTCGGTGTTTTCCAGGTTGTCCATGGCCGTGTGATAGTCAAAGGCGTTTTCGATGAATGCCATGTTGAGGCCAGGATACCCCCTTTGCTTGAAAGGGCTGAAATCTGTATCGTTTGGCATGCGCGCATACACTTCGTAACTGATGGAGTTGGCTGCGGGGTGGGGGACGGCATCTGCAAAGGCAGCGATGGTCCTGAGGTTTTGGTGGCCGGTTTCAAACATGAAGCTCTGTCCTGTGGTACCCCGTGCCTCCAGGTTCACTACGAAGCCAACGTCCTGCGCCCAGTGGTGCGATTCAAGAAATGCTTTGGCACCTAGCAGGCCGACTTCCTCTCCATCAGGGAAAAAGAAAATGAGGTCATTTTTTAATTGCGGATGGTGCCGCAGCATGCGCATCAGTTCAAGCATGGCCGCCACGGCTGAACCGTTATCTGCAGCCCCATAGGCATCGGCTACGGTGTCGTAATGTCCCATGAAGAGGATGGCTTTTCCGTTCCCACTCCCTGGAATGCGCACCAGGATGTTTCCCAGCTCAGCCACCCGTTGCAACCTTGTATCAAAATATGTGGTTTCTTCGAGCGCTGGCTCAAATCCCAGCTTCCTGATCTCATGCAGGATATAGTCCCTGACCATTGCATTTTCCTTGCTTCCAATGGGGTTTTTAACAGCCCCGATCTTTTCGAGGTGTTGCCAGGCCCTTTCGGCGGAAAAGGCGGTTGGTGGGGCATCTTCCGGAACGACTTCGGGTGGCCTGTTCATATGGCCAGAGACCCACACCACGGCAAGCATGCCGAGCATGAGGGCAATGCCGGTATAAAACCGGAAAGGTAAAGGTTTTGGCATGAGAAGTTTGTTTTTTGGGTAACAGGTTGGTTATGCGATTTTGACCCAGCGCCTTATTTGCCAGCAACTTGCCGATGAAATGCCTGAAGGTCGCGCTCGCTGAAAAGCACCATACGAATTGTTTCAAGGTGTTCAAGCGTGCCGGTCATTTCCTGAATCGTGCTGACGGCCACTTCCGCCGCATCATCCAGGGGGTAGCCAAAGACACCGGTGGAGATCGCAGGAAAAGCAATGGACCTGAGCCGGTGTTCTTCAGCCAGCTTAAGGGCATTTTTATAACAGGCAGCCAAAAGCTTGTCGCTGGGCTTGTCGCGACCGTATACTGGCCCCAGGCAGTGGATCACATATTTATTGGGCAGCTGATGCGCGCCTGTAATCACCGCCTGTCCAGGCTGAATCGGAGCCAAAGGCCGGCATTCTTCTTCCAGGCCCGGGCCTGCAGCCCGGTGGATGGCACCAGCTACCCCGCCACCCGTGCGCAGCTGGGCATTTGCTGCATTTACAATGGCATCCATATCTGGTTGGTTGGCAATGTCGCCCCTAATTAGTTCCAGTTTCATGTGTTTATAATTTTTATATTTCGGGCACATGGAACTCGCCATGACATAATCATTCTCGTGTGTGTCAATAGATTGGCATGGCTCGTTTCATGTGTTTATATTTTTTTAAATTGTTGGTTTTCTAACGTTTATGTTTTCAACAAGACTGCTATTGGCTATTGGCTTTTAGCTGTTGGCTTTCTTGCCAATAGCCAATGGCTAATAGCCAAAAGCCTACTCAGTCTGAACGCCGCCGTGACGATAATCATCCCCGTGTATGTCAATATATTGGCATGGCTCGTTTCATGGTTTCTTTTTTTGCCACAGGTATTTCTCAAATATACGCATTATTTGAAAATATTTGGTTTGCACCGATGCCTGATGCAATGGCAAGTCCGATTTCCATTACCTTTGCCCGGACTTTTCGACTTTTCGACAATTTGACGCATGATCATAATGATGAAGCAGGACAACCGACCAAGGGGCATTCACTGGCTGGCACTGGCATTGCTGGTGTTGGTATGGGGGAGTTCTTTCATCCTCATCAAACGCGGCCTGGATGCTTTCAGCAGCTTTGAGGTGGGGGCCCTGCGCATTGCCATCTCCTTCCTGGTGCTGTCTCCCTTGCTCATCTGGCACCTGAAGAAAGTGCCCCGTCACAAGCTCAAATACTTCCTGCTCGCCGGCATCATTGGCAACGGCCTGCCTCCGTTTTTCTTTGCCATCGCACAAACCGTGATCGACAGTTACATGGCTGGTGTCTTGAATTCACTGACTCCGTTGTTTACCCTGGTCATCGGTGTGTTGTTTTTTGGGATGCGCACGCGCTGGCTCAACGTGGTGGGTGTTTTTATTGGTCTTGGCGGGGCTGTTGGCCTGTTATCCGTGGCCAATGGCGGTCAACTGAACAACATGTGGTATGGGATGTTTGCCATTGCGGCAGCCCTTTGCTATGCCACCAACATGAACCTGATCAAGCGATTTCTGCATGAATTCAGCGCACTGACCATCACCCCGGTGGCTTTCATGTTCATTGGCGTTCCATCCATTATTTACCTCCTTGGCGGCAGCGACCTGATCCACGTCCTGAGTCACGACCCGCAGGGGTGGCAAAGCCTGGGATACATTGCCATCCTCGCCGTCATTGGCACGGCACTGGCCATGATCATCCATAACTGGCTCATCAGACAAACATCTGCACTTTTTACTTCCACGGTGACCTACCTGATGCCGGTAGTCTCCATATTATGGGGCATTGCTGACGGAGAAGTTTTCCTGGCGGTGTTTTTGTTCTGGATTGCCCTCATCCTGCTGGGCGTCTATCTGGCGAACAAGCGCAAAAAAACAACTTCCTGATAGGAAAATATTTACCTGGGGGACTTGCGGCTTGATATTTTTTGTTTATCTTTGCACCCCAATTTATTCGATTGAACCATTTAACGCATAATAGAGATGTACGCAATTGTTGAAATAGGCGGCCAGCAGTTTAAAGTGCAAAAAGAGCAGAAACTTTTTGTGAACCTGCTGGAAAACGAAGCTGGAAGCGATCTGGAAATTGACAAGGTGATGTTGCTTGCTGATGGTGAAAACATCCAGGTAGGGACACCTGTCGTTGAAGGCGCGAAGGTCAAAGCAAAGGTGCTGGACCACGTAAAAGCCGACAAGATCTTGGTTTTTAAGAAAAAACGCAGGAAGGGTTACCAGAAAATGAATGGCCATCGCCAGCCCATGACCCAGATTCAGATCGAAGACATTACCGCTTAACCCGATTGGAAACAGCAAAATCATACAACTATGGCACATAAGAAAGGAGTTGGTAGCTCGAAAAACGGTCGCGAGTCGCATAGCAAACGGCTTGGCGTGAAAATTTTTGGTGGGTCTGTTGCCACGGCTGGTAACATTATTGTCAGACAGCGTGGCACGCAGCACTATCCTGGCAGAAATGTAGGCATGGGCAAGGACCATACCCTTTTTGCCCTGATCGATGGCAAAGTGGTTTTCACCAAGAAGGCCGGCAACAAGTCGCACGTATCCGTGGAGCCGTTGACAGAGGCGGTAAAGGATGCGAAAGCAGGCAATGGCAAGCCAAAAGCTGCACCTAAGGCGGCGCCAAAAGCCCAGGAGGCTGAGGTTGCCGTGGCAGAAGCTCCGGCTGAAAGCATTGCTGACGAAAAGGAAGCGAAAAAAGCTGCTCCGAAAAAGTCGCCTGCTAAGAAAGCTGCCGCCAAAAAAGAAGAAGCCCCCATGGCAGAAGCCAAAAAGAGCACTGCCAAGGCAGCCAAGAAAGAGGATGCTCCCGAAGCAGAAGCTAAAAAGCCGGCTGCAAAGAAGGCTGCCCCCAAAAAGAAAGACGCGCCCAAGGCTGAAGCCAAGCAAACTACAGCCAAGGCTGCAAAGAAAAAGGAGGCTTCCGAAGCAGAAACCAAAAAGGCAAGCACCAAAAAGGCAGCCACAAAAAAGGCGGATGACCCCAAGGCTGAGACCGGGAAAACGACCGCTTCCAAAACTAAAAAGACAAGCGAGCCTGCAAAGAAAGATTCGGGTGATGCCGCTGAAGACAAGCCAGCTGAATAGGCTGTTTCTGCCGGTCCAACCTGCTCCGGATGCGGCCTGATCCAAATGCCTCAGTTATTGCTGCAAGCATTGTGAAAAATCCGCACAAAGGGTTAAAACACCTTGTATATCCTGATACAAATCCTGCTGCGGCAGGATTTTTTTTATGCTTCGATTCTTACTACTTTTGATGCGCCATAATTCCCTGGATGAGGGATGATGGCAAGGTTCTGAACCCCAAATAAATTCAAGTACAAGTTATGATAGACATCCAACAAATCAGGGAAGACAGCCAGGAAGTCATTGCGCGATACCGCATCCGGAACTTTGATGCCAGCGACCTGGTAAACCGGATTAAAACACTTGATGCCCGCCGGAGGCAGATCCAGCAGGAGCTGGACAACACCCTTGCTGAAGCCAATGCCAAGGCACGCCAGATTGGAGAATTGTTTAAAACGGGCAAGGGCAATGAGGCGCAAGCCCTAAAATCGCAATCGGCCGAGCTGAAGAAAAAATCCAAACAGTTGCAGGAGGAGCTTGATGCCGCCGCCAATGAACTTCAGGAGCTGATGACCAACCTGCCAATGTTACCGCATCCGTCGGTGCCTGCCGGAAACACGGAAGCGGACAATCTCGTGGTACGGGAAGAAGGCGAGCAGCCTCGGCTGGCAGATGGCGCAAAACCCCATTGGGAGTTGGCATCTGAACATGGCTTGATTGATTTTGCTGCCGGAACCAAAGTGACCGGTGCCGGCTTTCCAATATACACGGGCAAGGGTGCCGCACTGCAACGCGCACTCATTGCTTTTTTCCTGGATGAGGCAGGGAAGGCCGGATATACGGAAGTACAACCCCCCCTGCTTGTCAATGCCGCCTCTGCTTATGGCACGGGCCAGCTGCCCGACAAAGACGGTCAGATGTACCGCATCCCCGAAGATGATCTTTACCTTATACCAACCTCCGAAGTGCCGGTGACCAACATTTTTCGCGATACCATCCTGGAGGAGGATGTGCTGCCGGTGAAATACACGGCCTATTCTGTTTGTTTCCGGCGTGAGGCTGGCTCCTATGGGAAGGATGTCAGGGGGCTCAACAGGTTGCACCAATTCGACAAGGTCGAGATCGTACAGGTGGTGCATCCTGAAAAAAGTTATGCCGCCCTTGATGAGATGGTCGAATATGTGGCGGGTTTATTGCAGAAACTGGACCTTCCGTTCCGCGTGGCCCGGCTCTGTGGCGGGGACCTCGGCTTTGCCGCAGCCCTGACCTACGACATGGAAGTCTATTCAGCAGGCCAGAAGCGATGGCTCGAAGTAAGCTCCATATCCAATTTTGAGACCTACCAGGCACAGCGCATGAAGCTGAGGTTTCGTCGGGCAGAAGGTAAGAACCAACTTGCACATACACTCAATGGCAGTGCCCTGGCCCTGCCCCGCGTGATGGCAGCACTCCTCGAAAACAACCAAACCCCGGATGGCATAAAAATTCCCAGGGTGTTGCATAAATATACAGGGTTTGAATACATATAATCTTCCCTTTTGATCATGGGTTTTGTTACAAAAGGTGCGCCCTGATACCTCATTTGCATTCAGCTGACCAATCATGGGCATGGGAAGTAAAGACAGTTTTTTGTAACTGTTTCTTAAAACATGTAAGATCGCTGAATGCTGATCTTGCATTTGCCTAAAGACACACCGGATTGTTGCAGGATGTAAAACAAATCCGGCATGGTTTTCGTTGTGCCTTTAGGCATATGGTGCAGGACGTAACACACATTGGCATCCGGAGACACTTGCGTCCCGGAACCTGGGTGCCATGGCCAGGATGATCACATAGGAGCCAGATGCCTGAACCTGAGACCCGTTTGTTGCTTGCCTGCGACTCCTTGCAGATCATTTGTCAGTGCAGGGAATTCTTTTCCGGGACCAGATAGCGTAAATGGATTTAACCCAAGTAATTCTATGATGCAGTATCTTTTCAGAAACATGGCCGTTTTTTGTGCGCTTCTGATTGCCGCTTCGCTTTTGTTTGCCGAGGATGCCACCGACGAAAGGCTTGCAAACCAGTATTTTAGAGATGGACAATACGAGCAGGCCCTGGCACTTTATGAGGAGCTTTTTGAAGAAAACCCCACGCCGGTCATCTATAACAACTACCTTGAAAGCTTGTTTGCCCTGGATGAGTTCAGGACAGCGCGTCAGGTTGTTGAAGCGCAGATCGAAGCGCATCCGGATGACATCCGTTACCAGGTAGACCTGGGCTGGGCTTATGACCGTGCCGATCAGTCGCGCAGGGCACGCCGGCAGCTTGATGGCCTCATTGATGACCTTAAAGCAGATCCTGATGCGGTGATTGGACTGGCCATGGCTTTTGAAGCACGGGGATACCTTGGCAGGGCCATGGACACTTTCCAGGAGGGTCGCCGGCTTTTGGGCGACAGCCACCCCTTGCATCTTCGTATCGCTGAGCTTCATGAGAGGAAAGGCGACTACCGTGCCATGATGCAGGAGTACCTTGATTATATGACTGCGCGTCCGGATGACATGGACCGGGTCAGGGGGAGGATACAGGACGCCATTGCCCATGATCCGGGTTTTGAACGGAATGATGCACTCAGGGCAGAGCTTCTCGCCCGCACGCAACGTGACCCTGAGCACGCGCATTACTCGGAGATGCTGCTGTGGCTTTCCATTCAGCAGCAGGACTTCCGGCTTGCCTTCCGGCAGGCCAGGGCCCTTGACAGGCGCCTGCAGCAGGAAGGGGGGCCGGTGCTGGAGGTTGCGGAGTTGAGCAAGAACAACGCGCATTTCGAGGTGGCTGCCGAAGCCTATCAATACCTGCTTGACCAGGGAGAAGAAGCACCCTTTTACCTGGAGGCGCTGGTTGGCTATCTGAATGTCCGCTTTCTGGCTGTGACCGATGATTACACCTATGATCCGGATGACCTGCTTGAGATTGAGCAGGAATACAAGGAAGCCATTAATGACCTGGGCATCAATTCCCGCACCGTGAGCCTTGTCCGCAACCTGGCTAACTTGCAGGCGTTTTATCTGGAGAACACGGCAGAAGCGATCGAATTGCTGGAGGCTACACTCGACCTTCCCCGGATCTCCAACCGGGTGAAAGCGGAATGCCGTATCGAGCTGGCCGACATCCTGCTGCATACCGGCCAGGTGTGGGATGCGACGCTTTTATATTCGCAGGTCGACCGTATGTTTCGCGACGACCCCCTTGCCCATGAAGCCAAATACAAAAATGCCCGGCTGACCTATTTCATTGGCGAATTTGACTGGGCAAAAGCCCAGCTTGACATCCTGAAGGCCGGGACCTCCAGGTTGATTGCCAATGATGCGATGAAGCTGTCGCTGAGGATACAGGATAACCTCGGCGTGAACGGAGATCCACAGCCCCTGCTTATGTATGCCCGGGCAGAACAACACATCTTTATGAATCATTACGACAGGGCTTTGCACACCCTGGATTCCATCCAGGAAGCATTTCCAAACCACCAGATCCAGGATGATGTGCTTTTTGCCCGCGCTGACATCATGCGTGAAAGAGGTGACTATGAAGCTGCAGACAGCCTGCTGACACTCATTACGGAACAATATCCCATGGGCCTGCTCGCAGATGAAGCCCTGTTTCAGCGGGCTGAACTTCAACAATACCTTTTTGAAAGAGACGACAAGGCGATGGCCCTCTATCAGCAGATCATGATTGACTACCCGGGCAGCCTGCATACCATAACCGCACGCAACCGCTTTAGGCAATTGCGGGGCGACGTTGTTAACTGAAAAGACCATATCCGTGTCATCACCCGTACGGCCCAAAAAATCCCTGGGCCAGCACTTTCTGGCCGACAAGCGCGTGGCAATGAAGGTAGCTTCCTGCCTGGAAAACCTTTCTGCATACCGGCATATCCTGGAAATCGGCCCAGGTACCGGCGTGCTGTCTCATTTTCTCATCGACAGCCACCCCGATGCATGGTACGGCATGGAGATAGACAGGGAGTCTGTGGATTATCTGCGTGCAGCTTACCCGAAACAGGATGACAGGATCATCCAGGGCGATTTTTTACGCTACGACTTGCAAAGGCTTTTTGGTCCGGACCAATTTGCTGTGATTGGCAATTTCCCCTACAACATTTCAAGCCAGATCATCTTCCGGGTGCTTGCCTTCCGTGCGCAGGTCCCTGAACTGACCGGCATGTTTCAGAAAGAGGTGGCACAGCGGATCGCTTCGCCACCCGGCAACAAGGTCTATGGCATATTGAGTGTGCTCTCACAGGCATTCTATGATGTCCGGGTCCGCTTCCATATCCCCCCTGGCGTGTTTGTCCCTCCACCCAAGGTGATGTCGTCGGTGCTGCACATGCACCGCAAAAAAGACTTCTTGCTGCCTTGCAATGAAAAATTGTTTTTTTCCGTGGTGAAGACAGCGTTCAATCAGCGGCGTAAAACACTCCGGAATTCATTGAGATCCTTTATCGTTGACGGGGGTAAATTGCCACCACAGTACGCAGGCGAGCGCCCGGAGCAGTTAAGCGTGAAGGATTTTGTGTCCATCACGCAGGCCATCAGTGGTTAATTGTCCTCCTGCCGAAATCCGTTTTCAATCAAATCTCGGGCAGGCCGTCACAGGTGGCGATTTATTTTTTCACTTTTTTTCTCAATAAAGGATGTATTTTTGTTTTCTGTATGAAAAGCCGATCTGACTATGAACACAAAAAAGCTGAAATCATTTGAATATGCGGGCAAGGTGCATTCAGCTGGCGATGAACTGAAAGGGCTGCATCGGCAGGAAATTTTTAATGCCTCTTTTGGCCATGTGATGGTAGTTGTTGCCACCGAAGGCAGGGATGAAAAGCAGGAGGAGCTGGCCGGCATTGTGGCAGAACGCATGCGCTATTATATGGATCATGCCGATGATGAACAGGTGGAAGACATTCCCACCAGTGCCTTGAAATACAGCAACGGATACCTGTGTCAGCTGGCAAAAAAGGACCTGTCCTATGCTCCGTCCAGGATCAGTTGCCTTTGCTTGCTTAACCATGAAAACACCCTTTATTATGCATGGGTGGGTGATCAGGTGTGCATGGCTTTGTGGGATGGCAAAAAGATCCATCATTTGTTGACGTATGGCAGTGATGCCGCACGGGCATTGCCGGAAAAGCCAGAGGCAGCCCAACCCCTGGCCTTCCTCGGACAGGATCCCAGGTTGAGTCCCCAAAGTGCTGAAATCCCGCTTAAACCCCTTTCCGGTGACAGTTTATTGCTTGGAACGGGCTCCATATGTCAATACCTTTCCGGTAAAGATGTCAGGAAAGTGATGCAGGATTCCATGCCGCTGCAGACAAAATTGTTGCGGATCATGGGGCTGTGTGAAAAGCAAGCGTCGCAAGCGTCTGCATCGCTGATGATGATCTCATTTTATCAACTCAATCATGCCAGAAGAGTTTTTATGCCCGGAAAAGAGAAAAATAAAGGCGGTACTCCCCGTGATGTATCATCATCCGCAGGAAAACCGACACAAAGAAAAAAGGGGCTTATCCACCCGGTGCGGTCGCATCTGCTGAAATATGCGATGATCGTGCTGGCAGGTGTCCTGGTGGGTTATATGGTCTATGACCTGTTTATTTTTGATCCCAAACCTCCGGTGCGGCTTCCGGCACCAAGCCCGGCAGAAACATCAGACACGATTGTGGATGCTTCCGAAGAGGCTTTGGAAGAGCTGGATGTGCCCCCTCCCTTCCCTGAAGATGAGCTATATACAGTAAGAGGAGGAGACACCTGGAGCAGAATATACAGGCAATACCAGGTGTGCTCCTGGTTTATTATCAATCATCCACGCAACACCGGAAGCTTTGGGCGGGAAGGCAGCCTGATCGCTGGTCAGCAGTTGCGCATACCGGTCAGATACAGTGGTGACCCGGAACTGAACCCCTATTATTACCAGGAGTTCACAATCGCTGAGGTTGGATCTGGCTGTGAAAACGTGGATCAGGAGTTCCTGGATGCTTTCCATGAACAATATGAACCCCAATAACTCGCATTGATGGACCACCCCGGCATGATATTATTTCTTGATGAAACGCACCCGGTTCTGCTGGATGACCTTGAGGGGATGGGTTACCGTTGCATATATGATCCTGACATTGGCCGTGAGCAATTGAAGTCCCGCATGCATGAGTTTACAGGCATCATTGTGCGAAGCCGCATGAAACTGGACAAGGAGTTGATCGCTGCCGGGAAAAACCTTCGTTTTATCGGTCGAATCGGCAGTGGGCTGGAAAATATCGATGTCAGCTTTGCCAAAAGCCGTGGGGTTGTGTGTCTGAGCTCACCGGAAGGGAATCGCCAGGCAGTTGGTGAACACGCTGCCGGGATGCTCCTGGCGCTCCTGAACAACATATGCGTGGCTGACCGGCAGGTCAGGAGTGGTCATTGGCGCCGCGAAGCCAACCGCGGCATGGAGCTAAGCGGGCAAACGGTGGGTCTTGTGGGATTCGGCAATACAGGCAGCGCATTTGCCCGCTGCCTCAGTGGCTTTGGATGTACATTGCTTGCCTATGACAAATACAAAGAAGGTTTTGGAAATGTTATTGTCAGAGAGACAGATATGGATGAGATCTTTCATGAGGCAGACATACTGAGCCTGCATGTGCCCCTGACCGAGGAGACCTCATACCTGGTAAACCAGGCCTACCTGGCCCGGTTTAGGAAAAAGATCATTCTCATCAACACCTCGCGCGGAAATGTGGTTCATACGGCCGACCTGATTGCAGCCCTTGCGCAGGATCAGGTCAGGGGCGCTGCGTTGGATGTGCTGGAATATGAAGAGCTTTCCGCTGATGCACTTGGGGCATCCCCACTACCGGATAACTTCAGCAAGCTATGTGAAATGGATGGCAAGGTGGTGCTTACCCCGCACGTGGCCGGGTGGACCGCAGAATCAAAAATTAAAATGGCCAGCGTGCTCTCTGATAAAATTCGCAAGATCACCCGTTGACAAGAGGAGGGCCGTGCATTCCTTTATCAGCAGTTTTATCTGTTTCCCCTCACAATTACCTGCAGGGTGGTACGGTTTTTCTGCTCCATCACCACCTCCTTGTCCTTTGTAAGCTTTTCCATGCAGGCCCGTTGGTAGTGTCTGACAGTGATGAGCTCCAGGTTCTTGTTGTATTTGACGCTGAACATTTTCCGCAGGTCACGCAAAAGCGCCGGCGTTTTGATGCGGTCATAATCAAAACAGGCGCTGAAGCTGATGGCGGAATTCTGCATCAGGTTCATCTTTACCCCGTGTCGGGCAAAATCTGCAAATAAGCGAGCCAGGTTTTCCTCAGCGATGAAGCTGAAGTCCTTGGGAAATATCGAGACCAGTACCTGGTTGTCTTTGAATATATAGGATGGGATCTGGTTATCATGTGCCTCTTGATGGTCAATCAGCGATCCTGGCATTTCCGGATCGTGAAAGGATTTTACTTTCAAGGGAATTTTCTTGTTGAGAAGCGGCTTCAGGGTTTTGGGGTGGATCACCGTGGCACCGTAGTAGGCCAGCTCGATGGCCTCCTGGTAGCTGATGTTGGGCAACAAAACGGCCTGTTCCATGATCTTAGGATCCGCATTGAGCAATCCCGGGACATCCTTCCAGATGACAACCTCCCGTGCCTGCATGGCCCAGGCAATGATGGCCGCAGTGAAGTCAGACCCTTCCCGGCCCAGCGTCGTGGTAAATCCCTGGGGCGTGCCCCCAATGAAGCCCTGGGTGATCACAAGCGGCGGCAGATCCTCACCGGGATCCTCCCTGAAAGCCCAGGCCAGCTGTTCCTGGATGGCACGGCTGCTCATGACCCAGTCGACACGGGCATCCCTGAAACTGGCATCGGTAATGATCAGCTTTTGCGCAGGAAACAGACGATTAGGCATGCCCACCTCGTTCAGGTACATGCTCAGGATCCGCGTAGATACCATCTCGCCCGAAGAAACAATGCGGTCATATTCATAATTGTAATTGTCGCCGGGTGGTGCGGTGATATAATAATAGAGCTGGTAGAAAGTTTGTTCCAACACCTGAAACACCGGATGACCAGGGTCGGAAAATAAGCCACGGGCAATGTGCATGTGGAAGGACCGGATCTCTTCATATTTTTTTTCCATATTTGGTGTGTCACCAGACATGAACAACGCGCACAATTCTTCCAGGGCATTCGTGGTCTTTCCCATCGCAGAGAGTACGACCACCAGTGGTGAGGTGCCGTGATGGTCCCTGATGATGCGTGCTACATTCCTTACCGATTCCGGATTACGTACCGATGCCCCACCAAACTTAAATACCCGCATGTTTCCGGTTTTTTGAGCGACTTGCATACGCAAATTTAGTCAATTTGTGCGTAAACAATTATTCCCGGCACAAATACAGCTTTCTCCTGATCATGCCTTCCAGGCCTCATCAGGTGGCTGGGGAGCGCAAAAAAAACCCGGCAAAATTGGTTTTGCCGGGGTAAAATAAGCGGAGTATATGATGGGTTATAATATGAACAGCTTACTGATTGTCTTTCATGGACTCCATCAGTTTCTTGCGCGTAAAGAATATCCTGCTCTTTACAGTGCCAATGGAAAGGTTCAGCTTCTCAGCAATCTCTTTGTATTTATACCCCTGGTTGTACATTTCAAATGGGGTGCGCTGTTCTTCACTGATCGCGCCAATTGCTTTGTTTATTTCCTTTACCGAATAATCTGAGTCAGGCAGGCCAATGCCACTCTCTTTGGAGAGGTTAAGATAGTACAAGTCATCTGTTTTGTCCAAAATGGTATTGCTGCGCACATTCTGCCTGTAGTTATTGATAAAGGTGTTTTTCATGATCGTGAAAGTCCAGGCCTTTAAATTGGTGTTGTCGGTGAACTTTTCGCGGTTTGTAAGCGCCTTCAGGTAGGTTTCCTGCACCAGGTCCTGGGCGTCTTCATAGTTGGATGTAAGGGTATATGCAAAGTACTTCAGGTTGTTTTGCAGTCCCATGAGTTTGTGGTTAAATTCTAATGCTGTCATGACGGTTGTGGTTTTTTGTGTTTAATAATCTATAAGCAAAATTAAACAAAAATTTTTAGTGTGCAAGCGCTTTAAATTTTTTTAACAAAATAGGTTGAGCAAAAAGCGCGTTTCGTTGGGTTTAAATCCTCATTTGCGACATAAAATTAAGCAATAAAATGCAAAAATCAATATGTTGTGTGTTTAATTATTGTTAAAACATAAGAATCATTGTTTGTCAAGTTGGTTTTTTTAAATAAACAAAAAAAGACTTTCCCCGAAGGCGGAGAAAATTCCCACGGAGGCAAGAAGGAAGTAAGAAGTAGGAAGTAGGAAGTAGGAAGTAGGAAGTAGGAAGTAAGAAGTAGGAAGCAGGAAGTAAGAAGTAAGAAGAAACTTGCGCCGATGATCGATCGGGTAAGGAACAAAAATTGCCTGATGGGCCTGGCAGCCCTTCATGGGGTGTATGAAACCAGCTGGGGCAGCACTTGGGCTGTCCGCACCTGGCCTTTACAGGTCCTGCAGCATATTTTTAAACTGCTCAGCGTCTTGTACCGGGATGACATTTTTGGGAAAGGGGACCTCGTTGGTGTGGGCCTGGTTGCCTGTGACAAAAATTTTCTTGTCCGGGAAGGTTTCTCCGAGCTTTTGGAGGTAATCCGGGAGATCGCGTTGGCTGATGGCGGCTATGAGATATGTGAAGAGATAGTCGGTGTTGCGTACATTGACCACCTTGAGGAGGTCGTCGAAGGGTACGGACTGGCCAAGATAGATGATCTTGAATCCGTTTTTCTTCAACAGGAAGCTGTAAAAAAGCAATCCAAGTTCGTGGAGCTCATTTTCCGGCAGATACAGCAGAAAAGTGCGTGCATCAGGTGAGGATGGTTTAGGCTGCCCGTCGATGGCAATAATGAGCTTTTGCCTGATCAGGTAAGTGATAAAATGTTCCTGGGCAGGGTTTATCGTACCAATGAGCCACAAAATCCCCACTTTTTCCAGGAAAGGATAGAGGATATGGGTCACGCAATGCTCGAATCCAAGCTGCAGGATGGCGGTGTTCAATATCTTCTCAAATGCATCTTCATCGAACTCGATCATCGCAACCACCAGGTTGTTGATTGTGGTTTCATGATCCCCGTTGGTGCCGGTTATTTCCATGACTTTATCATGGATTTCAGCTTCATCCATGCCGGCAATGGTGGATATTTTAAAACCATGCCGGTTGAGGGTGCTGATGTTCAGCAGCTTTTTCAGGTCACAATCATGATAGTACCTGATGTTGGTATCCGTTCTTTTGGGCTCAATAATATGGTAACGCTTCTCCCACATCCTGATGGTATGGGCCTTGATGCCGCTGAGCTTTTCAAGGTCGTTGATGGAGTAGCGTGTCATATAAAATATGTTTTAATACATCGTTCTAACATTCGTTTTCATAAAAAGTTCACCCTTTGGCAGATTTAAAAAAATTCCTTATATTGTCATGCCTTAAATGGGGCTTGCTAAGCATTGGTATATCCCCGGTGGAATATCAGTGCATGGTCATGTTGAAAATAAATGGTTCAATCATAAAATGCATGCTATATGGAACTTAACACATTGGAAGTCACAGAGCAGCCAGAGGGTTTTCGGTTTACCAGTATTCGTGAGCTGGTAAACCAAACCCTGAACGAAAAATTGGAGCCCTCCGGAACGACAACGGGCATCCCATCTGGGTTTAAAAAACTGGATGAGGTTTTGGGCGGATTTCAGAAAGGCAGGATGTATACTTTAGCGGTTAAACCAGGCATGGGTAAAACCGCTTTTCTATTGTCCCTTGCCAATAACATGGCCGTCAAAAATGACCACACTGTAGCAATTTTCTCTTCCGAGCGTTCAGATGTGAAGATGACCAGGCGCCTTATTGAAAGTGAAACGGGGATGTCGGTGCATAAGCTACAATCCGGTGATTTGAAGCCCAGCGAGAAGGACCATATGTTATCTCTCCTGAGCAATATTGCCAAAGCCCGGATCTTCATTGATGACACACGTGGACTGAGCATCGGCACTTTTGCCAAAAGTTTGCAGCATCTATGCAATTTAGAGCAACCTGACCTGGTGATCATCGACTACCTGGAGCTGCTGAATAACAGCCAGCAAAATCAGGAGGACCTCCCTGCCCACTACGCGCAAATCATGGAAAACATCAGGGCCATTGCAGCCAAGCTGCAGGTCCCGGTATTGCTTTTTTCGCAGTCTGCAGGACACATCAATGGCAACCTGAACGGAGAAAGTGCACCCATGCAAATGCTTCCTGCATTTCTAAAGGAGCATACCGATGTATTGATGTTCTTGCACCGGAAGTATATGTTGCCCGGCGAGAAAAAGAAATCCGGAAGCAACCTGATCGACCTGTTTGTTTCAGATATGCAAACACCAGGTGATGAAAAGGCTGTCTCCTTGCAGTTTATTGAAAGCACGGCAAAATTTGCCGACCCTGTGTAAATCAAACCCGGCAATCTGCCGGGTTTTTTTGTATTTTTCGGATAATTTTTTCAGACGATTTTAAATCTGTGATTATGGCTATTATCAATGAAAATGAATTGCGCCAGGATGCCGTGCTCAATGTGGCCAAAAGAATGATCATTGCTGCAAGAACCGCCCCCAAGGCCAGGGGAGTCAATACGCTTTCCATGTCGATACTCACCGGTTCTGATATTCAGGCATTGGCTAAGACCATGGAACAAATAGGTAAGAAAGAAGACAACCCCATCTTTCTGCGTGATGCGGATAACGTCATGCATGCTGCCCGGGTGGTTGTCCTTATGGGTACGCGAATCAGGTCGCTCGGGCTGAAAACGTGTGGCTTATGCGGGTTTTCAGATTGCGAAGCCAAGGATCAGGAACCAGAGATCCCCTGTGCCTTTAACACCGGTGACCTGGGAATTGCCATCGGCTCGGCCGCCGCAGTGGCCATGGATGGGCGCATCGACAATCGCATCATGTATACCATTGGCGTGGCAGCACAACAAATGGCCATACTGGGCAAGGATGTGAAGATTATATATGGATTTCCACTGAGCGCATCCTCAAAAAACCCTTTCTTCGACAGGAAAAAATGACTTGTTGAACAGACATGGCCATGATATGCTGTGCATGCAGGTATTGACTTTCAAGCGACAGCTCCCCGCTAAACAATTGACTGACTGAACTTGTTTCTTTTCATGATAAAACAAAAAGCCTTTATCAAAAGGCTCTTGGGGCTCCTTGTGCCCTCTCTTGCATGCCTGCCCGCTGAGGAGCCCTCAAAGTGTGAACCACCGAAAAGCGCAAACAATGAAAAGAAATAGTGGCTTAGTAAGCTTTGCCGGCAAGCCGGTTACGCTGATGGGAAAACTCATCCAGGCAGATTATCCGGCCAAAAATTTCATGGCATTTACCCCTGACCTGAAACAATTTAACCTGAGTGATTACCAGGGAAAAGTACGTGTCATCTCCTCGGTGCCCAGTGTGGATACAGATCTCTGTGCCCAGCAGACCCGCAGATTCAACCTTGAGGCCTCCAGGTTGGAGGATGTACAGATCATTGCCATTTCCTGTGACCTGCCTTTTGCCCTAAAGCGTTTTTGTGCGGCAGAAGGCATCGACAACCTGGTGATGGTTTCCGATCAAAAGGACAGGGATTATGGGATCAAGTATGGCCTGCTGATTGAGGAATATGGCATTCTGGCGCGTGCCATCGTGGTCATCGACAAGGAGGACAGGGTCAAATATGTGGAAGTTGTAAACGAAACTTCTGAGCACCCCGACTATGACAGCGCGCTTGAAGCAGCCAAAGAACTGGTTTAGTTTAACTTGAAACCCCGTTTCCTTTGGGCACGGTGCGTTTATGGCAGGGCTTTGTTCGCAGGCCTGTGCGGCAGAATAAATTCGCGCTGCCAGTCAAAAGTCGAGGCAACCCCTCTCCGCTGAATAAATTCGCGCTGCCAGTCAAAAGTCGAGGCAATCCCTCTCCGCGATGGTTTATTGGACCGATATGGGCGAATGATGTATGCGTGGTGCTGCTTCCCTTGCAGTGCCCGCAAAGCGTTGATCTATCTTCTGGGGGATGGGGTATATTGTGAAAATTTTTGTTCCAGGCCGTCCATATTATATAACCCAGGATAATGGGTCAGGCGAGGGAATCGAGGGTAGCCAATCCATTACAGGCATAAGAATGCAAAAGCGAGCGGGCATCCATGCGCCGCTCGCTTTTGTATTGTCAACATGTGGCTTTGATTATTTCACTTCTTCAAAATCCACATCGGTTACGTCATCGTCATCATCTTTTTTCCCTGATGACGGGTCCTGCTCTTGCGTTTGATCCGGTCCGGCCTGTTGCTGGCCACCGGCCTGCTGACCTGCATCCTGTTGCGCATTTTGGTACATCTCCGCGCTGGCAGCCTGCCAGGCGTTGTTGAGTTTTTCCATATTCGAATCAATCGCTGCAAGGTCTTTGTTCTTGTGTGCTTCTTTCAGGTCTGCAAGTGCCTTTTCAATCGGCTCTTTCTTCTCTGCGGGCAGCTTTTCGCCAAATTCCTTCAGCTGCTTCTCAGTCTGGAAGATCAGGCTATCTGCCGAATTCAGCTTGTCGATCTCTTCTTTCATCTTCTGGTCACTTTCTGCATGTGCTTCGGCTTCTTCCTTCATCTTCTTGATCTCGTTTTCACTTAAGCCGGAAGACGCTTCAATGCGGATTTTTTGCTCCTTGCCGGAAGCCTTGTCCTTGGCCGACACGTTCAGGATGCCGTTGGCATCGATGTCAAAGGTCACCTCAATCTGAGGCATGCCACGGGGAGCTGGAGGAATTCCATCCAGATGGAAACGCCCGATCGTACGGTTATCGTTGGCCATCGGTCTTTCACCCTGTAGCACGTGGATCTCAACCGAAGTCTGGTTGTCAGCGGCAGTAGAGAAAGTCTCCTGCTTCTTGGTAGGGATGGTCGTGTTGGCTTCGATCAGTTTGGTCATCACGCCACCAAGGGTTTCAATGCCGAGCGACAGCGGGGTGACATCCAGCAGCAGCACGTCTTTCACCTCGCCGGTGAGGACTCCACCCTGGATTGCTGCACCGATGGCCACCACTTCATCCGGGTTTACGCCTTTGGAAGGCTTGCGGCCGAAATATTTTTCGACTACATCCTGGATTGCAGGAATACGTGTGGAACCACCGACCAGGATCACCTCGTCGATCTCTGATGGCTGCATCCCAGCCTCTTTCAGAGCCACCTTGCAGGGCTCCAGGGTTGCCTGGATCAGGTGGTCGCTAAGCTGTTCAAATTTGCTGCGGGTGAGGGTGCGCACGAGGTGTTTCGGCACGCCGTCGACCGGCATGATGTAAGGCAGGTTGATCTCCGTGGAGGTGGCACTGGAAAGCTCAATCTTGGCTTTTTCAGCTCCTTCCTTCAGCCTTTGCAATGCCATCGGATCTTTACGGAGGTCGATGCCTTCATCCTTCTTAAACTCCTCTGCCAGCCAGTTGATGATGACGTCGTCGAAGTCATCACCGCCAAGGTGCGTATCACCGTTGGTCGACTTGACCTCAAAGACCCCATCGCCCAGCTCAAGGATGGAAATGTCGAATGTACCACCACCAAGGTCAAAGACGGCGATGCGCAGGTCTTTGTCTTTTTTGTCGAGGCCATAGGCGAGGGAGGCTGCTGTTGGCTCATTGATGATGCGGCGCACATTCAGTCCGGCAACCTCGCCGGCCTCTTTTGTGGCCTGGCGCTGCGAATCGTTAAAATAGGCAGGCACGGTGATCACCGCATCGCTGACTTCCTGTCCGAGATGATCTTCCGCCGTCTTCTTCATTTTCTGAAGCACCATGGCAGAGATCTCCTGTGGTGTATACATTCTGTCGTCGATCTTGACACGTGTGGTGTTGTTATCGCCTTTTTCTATGTTGTAGGTTACCCTGTCGCGCTCGTTGGAAGCGGCATCATAGGGCATCCCCATCAGACGCTTGATCGAGTAAATTGTTTTTTCCGGGTTGATGATCGCCTGGCGTTTGGCAGGGTCACCAACCTTTCGTTCTCCGTTTTCGGTGAAAGCTACAATCGATGGAGTGGTGCGACGCCCTTCACTGTTAGGGATCACCACGGGTTCGTTTCCTTCCATCACCGAAACGCAGGAGTTGGTCGTACCTAAGTCAATACCAATAATTTTACCCATTGTGTATGTTTTTTTGATGTGCAGTTTCTGATTAATTTTCTGGCTAAAGAGGTGTCAATGATTATGCCAATACAACTTCACGCCCATTTTTTGAAATTATGGCACCTGTTTGGGGGTGGAAAAAGCTTGATTGTGTCAGATAAATGACAAAAAGGCAGGATGCGAACCTGTATGATTCATGATGCAGGCTAGAACCGGGCAATCAGTTTTAGGTTGAGTAGCCGGGAAGTCAGGTAATTGGGTATGGCAAACATTTGGTTCTCCACGTCCTTTACCCATGAATAGGAAATGGTGTTGTTGATTTCGAGCAGGTTAAAAATCTCGGCGGTAAGCCACATGCTGTCAACATGCCGAAGCGGGTTGTCTGCGGCAAACCGGCTTTCCTCTCCGATCAATTGTTTGGAGAAGCCAATATCAACCCTTTGGTAAGAAGGCATTCGTCCGTAGGTGACATTCAGGTCTTCCCTGGGCGGCCAGAAGGGCATTCCGGAGCTGTAAAAGAAGCCCAGTTGTACCTGGTAGCTGGGGTTCCTGGGCAGGAAGTCCTGGAAGAACATGCTGAAGTTGAAGCGTTGATCGGTAGGCCGGGGGATATGTCCGGCAGGTTCTTCCTCGCCATCCCTGTTGATGATGTATGCGCCTTCAATATTTTCACGGGCCTGCATCACGGACAGGGAGGCCCAGGAGTCTACACCAGGTACGAATTCTCCATGGATTTTCATGTCCAGCCCTGCAGCATACCCGTCAGCGATGTTGTCGGCATAATACCTGATGCGCACGTTATCAAGCTGATAAGGGATGAGCTCGTTGAGGTATTTGTAGTATATCTCGGTGGTGTATTTAAAGGGACGCTCCCAGGCGGTAAAATGGTAAGAGGATCCCAGGACCAGGTGAATGGACTCCTGTGCACGGATTTCCTGGTTAAGTTGTCCCTGCATGTCTCTGAGCTCCCTGTAGAAAGGTGGCTGATGAAAATATCCTGCTGAAGCACGGAAAGTCCATCTTTCGGCCCACCCGGGCTTGTATAGCATGGTAGACCGGGGGCTGACCACCAATTGTTCATTGAAATCCCAGTAATTGGCCCTTACGCCTGCAGTGAGTGCGAACCTGCCATGCGGCCTTGTAAACTCCCAGGTGTTTTGCAGAAATCCTGTGAGGCGATTCGATTGCATGTTGATCTGTGTATTCAGGGTGTCCTGAAGGAGAATGGTATGGTTTGGTTGCCGGGGCAGGGAGTAACCGGCGGAATCGATCAGGTTCCATTCATTCAGCCTGTCATAGATATCCTCATGCTGAAATTTCAGGCCCCAGCGTAATTCATGCTTGTCGATATTCCATCGTCCTTTGGTTTCTGCATTCCACACAATGGCATTGAGGTAGTTGCGGGCATGGTTCAAAAAGCTGCCAACTCCCAGGGGCTCTCCGGTAGGCTGCCCAAAGTCATCCTCGCCCAGGTCTGTTTCGACCCTTTGCAGCAAATATTGGCCCAACACGTCAAAGTTTTCCCGTTCATCCGACTGGAAAATGCTGCTGGTAAGCTGCATTGAGAAGTCATCATGGGGCTGAAAATCCAGCGAAAGGGCGGCGGTGCTGGTAGTAAAACGGTTGGTTTCGCGGCCGTCAAAATATACTGTAAATTCACGCACGTCCATGATGGTGCCAAACCTTGTGCGCTGCACTTCCGGCTCAAACTGATAGTGGTTGTCGTTAAAATTGCCCAGGAAGCTGAGCATGAGGTCGTCGGATAAACGATAGCGCAGCAGGGCCTGGATGTCGGAGAAGGATGGACTATAGTCTCCTTGCGTATCCAGCGTGCCAAGAAGATATTGATTGGACTTGTAGCGCAGCCCCACCAGGTAAGAGAAGCGGTTGTTTTCAGATATGCCTTCCAGGTGAAGGGATCCTTCAAGCAGGCTCAGAGAGAAGGACCCGCCAAATGCGTCTGGCTCCTTGTAGCTGATGTCAAGTACGGATGCCATTTTGTCGCCGTATTGTGCATTGAAGCCACCAGCAGAGAAACTGATCTCTGAAACCATGTCGGGGTTAAGAAAACTCAGGCCCTCCTGCTGGCCAGCCCTTACAAGGAAAGGCCTGTAAATCTCTATGCCATTTACATAGATGAGATTTTCGTCGTAGCTGCCGCCTCTTACAGAATATTGTGCAGAAAGTTCTGATGCGGTGGCTACACCCGGGAGGGTCTGGATCAGGCGTTCTATGCTGGCGCTTGGTCCCGGCAGGGCAGCAGTGAGGCTGGGGTCGATCCTGGTTACGTCGGTGCTGAGCACTTGCCGGTCTCTGACTTCCACATCGGGCAGCGCAGTGACCAGGGGTTCCAGGATGATGGTGACCTCCTTCTCTTGTCCCGGTTCGAGCCTGACAGGAAGCTCTTCAGGCTTGAACCCGAGGTGTGAAACCACGATGGTAAGCTCTTCCCCGGCCGGAATGCGCAATTCAAAAAAGCCTTTCTCATCGGTCGTAGTGCCTGCAGGTATTTCACGCACCGCAATATTTACAAACTGCATCGGCTCGTCCTGGCTGTCTTTAAGGTGGCCTTTAATGAGAGCCGCCTGCCCCCAGGACTGCATGGCAAGAAACAGGAAAGGGATGGTTGCTAAGAAGTATATGCGCTTCACGGGGCGTCAATAATCTTTATATGTACGTGTAATATTCCGGCAAAGATGCGGAATAATAATTAAAATGGCCTATATAAAATAACAAAAGGAAGGGAAAAATATTGCCCGGAACTCAATCATCCCGTCGGAATCTTCCTTCTCTCCAGGCCTGAATGAATTCAGCCCAGGCAAAGGGATTGAATAACCGGATGGGTGGCGACTGTCCGGCATAATACATCCTGTCGGCTTGTTGCTGCACGTGCGCCCTGAAGTTCATGGAGCCGTCCATGGGCATGTTTTCAAATCTTTCGCGCATCTCTGCATGTGCCAGGTTTCGCATCGCCCTGTCATAGTCGTCGGAAGGCACATCCGCATGAATGAAGGCATGTCTGAACTGCTGCCTTGTCGGCCAGGGGTATATAACGGTTTCTGCCAGGTGTATGGTGTCCCTGGTCATCATCTGCACAGCAGAATACCGTGATTTGGTCAGGGTGTCGGGAACGGTATAGTACGTATCCAGATAGCCTACAGAAGAAAAACGCAGGGTGTCGTCCTGAAAGACCGGGATGGAGAAGAATCCATAATGATCGGTTGTTGTTCCCCGGGCCGTGTGCTTCACCCACACCGATGCATGCGGCAAGGGCTTCAGACTGTCACTGGTAAGCAGCAGACCGGTAAACTGTACCACCCGGCGCCGCTGGCGTTCCTCTCCGAGGCCGGTCTCAGCCATCAGCAGTGCCAGCATGAACACAGCGGATCCCAGGATAAACAGCCGGTAAAAACCTTTTCTCATGCTTTAACTTCTGAATTTTACAGTATAAGGTATAAAGGTAAAAATAATCAGTGAAACTGGAAAATATCCATGGCCTTGGTGGCCCATCTTATTATTCTTTAACATCTGCTTGTGTTTTGGCTTTTGGCTTTTGGCTATTAGCTATTGGCAAGAAAGCCAAAAGCCAACTTAGTCCAAAAGTCCCCGCGACAATAATCATTCTCGTGTGTGTCAATATATTGGCATGGCCCGTTTCATTTAAAAGGCAAGCAGAAATAAAAAAAGCTGTTGCAAATGCATGCAACAGCTCTCGTTCCCAAAACCAGTAAAAATTATTTGATGTATCCCTTTTGGCGGGCTTCCTTTAAGCAAGCATAAATGCCTTTCTTGTTGATGTTCCGTATCCCCTTTGTCGAAACCTTTAACGTGATCCAGCGGTTCTCTTCGGGTACGAAAAACTTCTTTGTCTGTATATTGGGGTAAAACCAGCGGTTGGTTTTGATGTTTGAATGCGACACGCGATGTCCTGTAATCGGTCGTTTCCCTGTGATCTGGCAAATACGTGACATGGTATATATGTTTTTGCGATTATGGAATTGGTCTTTTCTTAAAAGGAGTGCAAATTACGGCATTTTTTTTCTTATACGCAAGTCTTTTTTCAATTAAACCGGACATGAATTTGATTTTCATGGCGCTTTTGTGTATATTCGGTTTTATAAAAAGTCGATACCTGCTGTTTTGTCTGTGATAAGTGGTTGATTCGCAGTAAAAAGGGAAAAGCTCTTTGCCGGATAAAGCGGTTTGCAGGAGACGCTTGTGATCTGATGCATGATAAACTATTATGACATTCTGGGTGTGGATAAACATGCGGATGATGCACGCATCAAACGTGCTTTTCGTTTGCGCGCCAAGCAGCTGCATCCTGATGTGAACCGTGCGGAGCGGGCCAAGAAGGACTTTCAGCTGGTGAACGAGGCTTATCAGGTGCTGCGTGATGCCAACAAAAGACGTGTTTACGACATGCGGCTTGCCCGGGGCACCCATGGCCAGCGGGTGTATTACAGACCCGGAAGTGCTGCTGCACAAAGGGGCCATGGTTACGCTGCTTATCGCACCCGGGTGTACCGCTATCACCAGGCAGCAGGCAGCAGGCAACCAGCCTGGGCAGAAAAAGTCGTAGACCGGATATTGTTCCTCTTCATGCTGCTGGCCGGTCTTACTGCCCTCTTTTATGGCTTATACAAGGCTTTTGTAGAGCCTGATGAGGAGTTTAACCCTTACCTGGCCATCACCTTTGGGGTATTTTTCACCGTCCTCTTCCTGATAGGATGGCATGTTAAACAGACGGACCGTGATTAGACATTTGCTGCCTTTTCTTTCTGCTGAAATACATGAACACGGCAATGATTCCAAAGCCGGCGACCATGCATAAAAGCACAGCGCCCAGCAAGGGGTCTTTATCATACATCCCGGCATATGTTGAGGGCAGGATGTTTTTTTCCACCAGGGGAACGATATCCCCTGCGCTGTTGATCCTGGTTTCAAGTACTTCTTTCCAGGGCCAGAGCTTGTTGAGTGACCCGATCATGAAGCCGGTGAGCATGGCAAGCGTCGTTTGGGGATGTTTCTTCAGCAGCCATGCGATCACATGTGAAAAGGCAATGACACCCGCTATGCCACCGATACCAAATGTGAAGAGCACCGACAGGTTCAGCTCATTGACCGCCTGAAGCATGTATTCATATTTGCCTAGCAGGATCAGCAGGAAAGCGCCGGATATGCCGGGCAGGATAAGGGCACAAAAGGCGATGCTTCCAGAAAGAAAGACATACCACAGGTATTCCGGACCTGTGGATGGGGTGGCCAGGGTGATGTAGTAAGCCAGCACTGTGCCTGTAAGCAAGGATATCAGTGGAGAGGCGTGCCACTTTTCCACTTTTTTGCCTACGAACAAGGCGCTTCCGGCTATCAGGCCGAAGAAGAAAGCCCAAACCAGCATGGCGTGGTGCTCAAAAAGCCATGATAGCAGTCGTGCCAGGGAAAAGATACTGATCAGGATGCCGCCGACCACGGTGACCAGGAAGTTGCCGTTGGCTTGCTTCCAGGCTGCGGCCAGCCCTTTGCGAAAAAGTGTGTTGAGTAAGCCTGCATGGATGGACCTGATGCTCAGGATGAGCTCTTCATAGATGCCAGTAATCAGGGCGATGGTTCCACCCGACACGCCGGGAACCACATCCACGGCCCCCATCGCCATACCCCGGAATAACAAAAACAATTGACCAACCCAGTTTCTCTCCTTCATAAGTCTGACAAGATTCAAAAAGCGGCCGGTACACCCATCCGGCCCGAGGTGTTTTATCCTCAACGGATGTGCTTCATAGTTTGTGCTTCTTCAGTTCTTCCGGCAGAAAATCGAAAAAAGTATCTCCACGAAGCCCCACTCTGAGGGTTTCCAATGCCACAATCTCAGCAGGAGCAATGTTGCCGAGGTTCACGTGGGCACCAAAGGCTTTAATGAACCATACCTGTTGCTGCTTAAGCGGGGCTTCCCAGATCACCTTTTCAGGGCCCACTTCATGGATGATGCGTTGAATGAGGTCCTGATCTGCAGCTCCCTCCTTGCCATAGATGCCCACGGTGCCACTCTCCCGGGCTTCGGCGATCACGAAACTGCTGCCCGCATCCAGCTCCTTTTGCATGCAGGCCGTCCAGGCGTCCGCATCCATCGAAACATCACAATCCTTGGCACCCACTTCAGAGAGCACGGTAAATTCTCCTGACAGGCGTTTGATCAGCCTGCACTTCTCGTCATGGGGGAGCTTGATGGACCCGTCCGACACCTCTACGGTGTCGCAGCCCAGTTTGTTGACAAACCGCAGGTAATCATCGAGCTGGTCACGCAGCAAGAAGGCTTCCAAAAGGGTGCCTCCCACAAATACGCGCATGTGGTGTTCCTGGTACAGCTTTACTTTTTCAGCTGCTTTTTTACTCACATAAGCGGTGCCAAAACCCAGCTTCAGAAAGTCGATGAGGTGGCCGGCAGTCTCAGCCAGGTCTTCTGCCTGCCGCATGCCAAGGCCCTTGTCCATGACCATGCTAACCCCTTGATGTCGTGGTTTTGTCTCTCGGTCGGGAAGAAAATCAAGCATGACGTACGTGATAGAATAATATAACAAACATTACCTGATGAGTCTGTCGACAACCTCCATAAAGGCGCTGTTGTCGGATAGCCTGGAAAATCTTGTCATGATTTGGCGTATTCCGCCAGGCTCTTTTTGGTAGGCTTCTTCGAGGCAGAAGGTGCCATCCTGGCTTTTGCCGGTCAGAAAGAGGATGGCGGCCATCACATAGAGCATCTGTGGGTTGTTGGGCAGGGTATCCATGCCACGATTCATCACGTCAGCGGCCTGCTTCAGTCTGTCTGCCTTGACAAGGGCTTCCACATATTCAAACCAGGTTTCCTCGTCCTCATGATCGGCTTCAATGGCCTTTTCATAAGTGTCGATGGCCATTTGCTCGTCTCCCGCAGCGAAGCAGGTGTTTCCCAGCAGGCAAAGGTAATTGACGTTGCCGGGGTCTATGCTGAGTGCCTTTTCCAGGTATTTGATGGCATCTTTTGCTTTGTCCTGCTCGTTTTCACAAACAGCCATGCCCACCCAGGCATCAGCCAGGTCAGGGTCGATCTGCAGACTCTTCAGGTACCACTGTCTGGCCAGTTCGTAATCATCCATCTTTTCATGACATTCACCGATGTAATAATGTTTCATGGCATCAGACCCGTCAATGTCAATGGATGCCTTGTAAGCCCCGATCGCCTCAGGATGGCGTCCCAGCAAACTGAGGGCATATCCTTTATGGAACAACGAATGCTCATGCTCCTGGTCAATGGCCAGCGAATATTCCAGGGCCTCCAGGGCTTTTTCGTACAAGCCGGCATTGATATAGGATACTCCCAGGTTAAACCAGGCTTCTGTGCTGTATGGGTTTTTGTCGATCAGTCGCTTGAAGAAGTTGATTCCCTCTTCCGTAAGGGATAACAGGTCGAAACAGTATGCTGCCTCGTAGATGGCCAGGTCATTGTTGGGATTTACCTCCAGGGCCTTGCCAAGGTATTCGAGTGTCTTGTCGAAATTGCCCAGGTTCTCATATTCTATGGCAATGCTGCAGTACACATAGTCCGGCTCATCCGCATCAAATACCGCCTTGTTATACTCTATAATGGCTTGTTCATAGTTGCGCAACTGTGAAAAGATGGCCCCTTTGGTAAGGAAGACATCCTGATTGCTGGGGTCGAGGTTCTCAACTGTCGACAACAACTCAAGTGCACGCTCTTCCCGGTTGAAAGTAGCCAGTAGCTGGGCTTTCTTCAACATCAGTTCAATGGAGGATGGATGCAACTCGCAGGCATCATTGGCAGCACGCAATGATTTTTTGTAGGAAGCCTGGAAGAGATAATGATCAATGATCTCCACAAAGTCATCCACATCAAAATATGCAGTCTGGTTATCCTGCATGAGCCTTTCATATCGGGCTACCTGCCAGGGTGTATGGGGATTATTTTGCATCTTTGTTTAATCTCAAAAGTAAGCGGTTCATGCCTTACAGCACGTTTTGGGTGGCCCGGGGCACACCAATGCATACCACAAAGGTAAGCAAAAAACAATTTGTCAACCGCCGCACGCATCATGCCAATGCCAAGCCGATGATATGAAATCAAAGAATAAATGGTAATTTTGCAAAAAAAATTATTGCATTTATGTTTGACAATTTAAGTGATAGATTGGACAAGGCCTTTAAGGTCATCAAGGGACAGGGCCATATCTCCGAAGTAAACATTGCTGAGTCGCTGAAGGATGTGCGTCGTGCGCTTGTGGATGCGGATGTAAACTACAAGATTGCCAAGTCCTTCACCGAGAAAGTGAAGGAAAAGGCCCTTGGGCGCGATGTGCTCACCGCTGTTTCGCCAGGTCAGCTGATGGTGAAAGTGGTGCACGAGGAGCTTGCTGAGCTGATGGGCTCGACACACGAGGAAATAAACCTCAAGGGCAATCCCTCCATCATCCTGGTAGCCGGTTTGCAAGGTAGTGGTAAGACGACCTTTTCTGCCAAGCTGGCAAATTATCTGAAGGACAAGAAGAGCAAGAAAGTGTTGCTGGTTGCCGGTGACGTTTACCGTCCTGCTGCGATCGATCAGTTGAAGGTGCTTGGCAGCCAGATAGCGGTCGAGGTGTATACCGAAGAAGACAAGAAAGACCCCGTGGGCATCGCCAAACGTGCCGTGAAGCATGCCAAGAACATGGGTCACCAGGTGGTTGTGGTGGATACTGCCGGTCGTTTGGCCATCGACCAGGAGATGATGAATGAGATCTCTTCACTGAAGGAGGCCTTAAATCCACATGAAACGCTTTTCGTGGTGGATGCCATGACCGGTCAGGATGCCGTGAATACTGCGAAGGCTTTTAATGAGCGTCTGGACTACGACGGTGTGGTGCTTACAAAGCTTGATGGCGACACAAGGGGCGGTGCGGCATTGACCATCCGGTCTGTGGTAGACAAGCCCATCAAGTTCGTGGGTATCGGGGAGAAGCCAGATGCCCTCGATGTGTTTCATCCACGCCGGATGGCAGACAGGATACTGGGCATGGGTGACATCGTGTCACTTGTTGAAAAGGCCCAGGAGCAGTATGATGAGGATGAAGCCAGGAAGCTCCAGAAAAAGATCGCCAAAAACCAGTTTAACTTCAATGATTTCCTTTCGCAGTTGCAGCAGATCAAAAAGATGGGTAATGTGAAGGACCTGATGGGGATGATCCCGGGCATGGGTAAAGCCATAAAGGATGTAGACCTGGATGATGATGCGTTCAAGGGCATTGAGGCTATTATTTACAGCATGACACCGGAAGAACGCGAAAATCCGGCTGTTCTGAACGGCAGTCGCCGAAAGCGCATCGCCAGGGGTGCAGGCACGGATATCACGGAGGTGAACAAGCTTGTCAAGCAGTTTGAGGATACCCGCAAAATGATGCGTATGATGTCGAAAGGCGGCAAGGGAAAAATGTCCAGCATGATGCAAAACATGCAAGGCATGCGTCCGCGGTAAGCCGGCTTTTGGCTATTAGCTATTAGCTATTGGCTATTGGCAAGAAAGCCAAAAGCTAATAGCCACGAGCCAATAGCAAACAGCATTCCGCTTAAAAATACAAACACCAGACAACCAATTAGTTGAAAAACACAAACACATTTATATGAAGCTTATTGACGGGAAACAAATATCTGCAGCCATCAAGGAAGAGATTGCGGGTGAAGTACAAAAGATGAAGGACCAGGGCGAAAAAGTGCCTCACCTGGCAGCCATCCTGGTGGGAGAGGATCCGGCCAGTGAAACCTATGTCAACAACAAGGCGAAAGCCTGCAAGAAGGTTGGGTTTGATTCGTCTACCTATCGCTTCCCCACAGATGTCACTGAGGAGGAATTGCTGGAGGCGGTCGACTTCATTAACAATGACCATGAAATCGATGGGCTCATTGTGCAGTTGCCCCTGCCGGATCATATCGACAACCAAAAGGTGATCCAGCACATTGCCCCTGAGAAGGATGTGGATGGCTTCCATCCGGTAAACGTGGGCCGCATGACCATTGGACTGCCTTCGTATGTGTCGGCTACGCCCCATGGGATCATGGAGCTGCTGATGCGAAGCCGCATTGATACCCGCGGAAAAAATTGCGTAGTCCTGGGCAGAAGCAATATCGTAGGCAAGCCGATGAGTTTGCTTATGGCCCGTAATGAGGAGCCCGGCAATGCCACGGTGACGGTGTGTCACAGCAAAACACAAAACCTTGCGGAGATCACCTCCAAGGCCGATATACTGATCGTGGCCATTGGCAGGCCCGAATTTGTTACTGCCGACATGGTGAAGGAAGGTGCGGTCGTGATCGATGTGGGCATCCACCGGGTGCCTTCAGATAAGACCAAGTCGGGGTTCAGGCTGATCGGCGACGTGCGCTTTGACGAAGTTTCGGAGAAAGCCTCCCACATCACGCCCGTTCCAGGGGGTGTAGGGCCCATGACCATTGTCTCCTTGCTGATGAACACCCTGAAGGCTGCAAAAAGAGAAATCTACGGATAAACCAGGTGAACCATCAACCCATAAACCTGCCACCTGCGCAACAGTCCCGCCTGCTTGCAGGGGAGCTTCTGCCGGTCATGGAACGCTTCTATTCCTTGCAGGGTGAGGGGTTTCACACCGGCAAGCCTGCCTCTTTCCTGCGCATTGGCGGTTGTGACGTCGGCTGTTACTGGTGTGACGTCAAAGAGGCCTGGGATGCTTCGGTACATCCGCTCACCCCGATTGAAGACATCATTCAATTTGTTTTGACGCAGCCAGCAAAAGCCTTGGTGATCACAGGAGGCGAGCCGCTGAGCTATAACCTGGATAAGCTGTGTGCGGCACTCAAAGAGAAGCAGGTGACGATCTTTCTGGAAACCTGTGGGGCTTATCCGCTTAGTGGTCAATACGACTGGATATGCCTGTCGCCGAAAATCAATATGGAGCCCCGTCGCGACATGCTGCACGCGGCAGATGAGCTAAAGGTGATCATTCGTGACCCCAGTGATTTCAGTTGGGCCGAAAAGAATGCCTCCCTGGTGAAAGACAAGTGTAAGCTGTTTTTGCAGCCCGAATGGAGCCAGCATCATAAAATTCTGCCCCGCATCGTTTCTTATGTAAAGGAAAACCCCAAATGGATGGTTTCTTTGCAGGCACATAAGTACATGCAGATCCCCTGAAACACTTTTTGTTTCATTCAAGCTGGCTTAGGGGGATGTTTATTGTGTCGCCTGCCTGGCGCCAGGATGTGTGCCCGACAAAAATGATGCTGCCCATTGTTTTATTATTACAGGGCCAAATAGTTTGATGTGGCCTGTATGCCAAATTCCAGTCAGATGACACGCATTTTCATGCTTTTTTTGTTGCTTCTGTGCTTCTGTGCCGAAGGGCTTGTTGCACAAGCTCCTGAGGAACTTAGCACAGGAAGCCGCAGAGCCCGTCGGGCCTATCAGGAGGCAGTGCAAGCCTATCGGCTCTATGACCATGATCAGGCCATCGAAAGGTTGGAGCGCGCCATACGGATCGATGATTCCTTTATTGAAGCCCATGTGCTGAAGGCAGAGATCCTCTACCTGGGTGAGGCTTACGAACAAGCAATAAGGCATTATGCCAGGGCCATTTTGCTGGATGCATCCTTTTTTCCGGCTGCAAAATATTATAAAGGACAGGCCTTATTCCGCACTGCAGCCTATGGTGACGCCGTATATTGGCTGGAATCCTTTAAAGGCATGGAGGAAATCAGTGAATCCTTCCTTTCAAGGGCGCAGCACGCCCTTGCACATGCCCGTTTTGCCGATGAAGCCATAAAAGACCCTGTGCCCTTTGAGCCACAGCACATGGGTCCGGCCATTAACACCAGGTATGCCGAATACAGTCCGACCCTCACGGCTGACGAGCAAACCCTGATCTTCACGCGCAAAAAGCCGCTTGAGGGCTATGAACTGCGCGAGGACCTGCCGCGCGATTTTTTTTTCGAAGATTTTTATGTGAGTCACCTGAAAGAAGGTGAATGGACGAAGGCACAAAACATGGGTCCACCTTTGAATACCCCTGGCAATGAGGGTGCACAAACCATCACGGCAGACGGCCGGCACATGTATTTCACGGCATGCAACAGGCCCGATGGCATTGGACGCTGCGACATTTATCATGCCTGGAGGATTGGCCAGGAGTGGAGTATGCCGCAGAATGCAGGACGGCCGCTCAACTCATCTTCTTGGGATTCACAACCCGCCGTGTCGGCCGACGGAAAAACCCTGTATTTTACCAGCAGCCGAGAGGGCAGCATCGGCTCCATGGATATCTGGAAAGCCCGGAAAAAGGAAGATGGCCAGTGGGGAGAACCTGAAAACCTTGGAGAGCCCATCAACACCAGCGGCAAGGAACTCTCTCCGTTTATCCACCACGACAATGAAACACTGTACTTTGCATCAGACGGTCATCCCGGCATGGGAGGCCTGGACATCTTTGTGAGCAGGCGTGACCCGGACACCGGGGGCTGGACTGAGCCCATGAACCTGGGCTATCCCATCAACACGCATCGCGATGAGTTTGCTTTTGTCGTAGGAGCTTCCGGCCAACAGGCCTGGTTTGCCTCAGACATGGAAGGGGGCAATGGACGGTCAGACATATATACCTTTGCGTTGTATGACGCAGTGAGCCCGCAACCGGTAACCTATATGCGCGGAGTTGTATCGGATGCCGAAACTGATCAGCCCCTGCACGCCTCGTTTGAACTGATTCGTGTGTCAGACGGACAGGTGGTCATGGAGGCTGCATCCGATCCTGAAGACGGATCCTTCCTGGTGGCCGTTCCCACAGGTCAGGACCTGGCACTCAACATATCAACCCCCGGCTACCTGTTTTTCTCCGATCATTTTTCCTATGATGGGATACGAAAAGCCATCGACCCATACATCCGCGATATTGAGCTGCATCCCATCCGGGAGGGAGAAGCAGTGGTGCTGCGCAACATCTTTTTTGAAACCGACAGCCATGCCCTCAAAGAGACCTCCAAAGGGGAACTCCAAAAGCTATACCGCTTTATGCGCCAGAACCCCGAGGTGCATGTGGAGATTAGTGGCCATACCGACAGCAGGGGGACTTATGCGCATAACCTGACGCTGTCTGAAAACCGTGCCCGAAGTGTGCGTGACTATCTCATTGATCAAGGCATCCCGGCATCCCGGCTGACCTATGAAGGATATGCCGACACAAAACCGGTCGACACCAATGAAACACCAGAGGGGAGAGCGATGAACCGGCGTACGGAGTTTCAAATTATTAAGCCGGAAGACCACTGATCAAGACAAGGTGCCTCATGCAGGCTGCACTTATCAGGTAGTACATCCTCCCGTCCATTGTTAATAATTATTTCTTCCATTTTAGTTGTCCTCATGAGGGGTAATGCTTACTTTTGAGGTATGGAAAACAAGGAGCAAAAAGTGCGCGAAAGCACGCGTGGCAAGAACAAAAAGGTCTTTTTTTCGCTCGACTATTCGGATCACGGCAGGGTTCCTCCACAGGCCATTGACCTGGAAGAGGCGGTGCTGGGCGCCATCATGCTCGAGCAGAATGCGCTGACCAATGTGGTAGACATCCTCAAGCCGGAGGTGTTCTATAAGGAAGGACACCAAAAGATATTTGCCGTCATCCATGAATTGTTTTCCACCGCCCAACCAGTAGACATCCTGACGGTCACCGAAGCCCTGAAGAAAAAAGGCGAGCTCGACATGGTTGGTGGCGCCTATACCATTTCCATGCTGACCAATCGCGTGGCCAGCTCCGCCAATGTGGAATACCATGCCCGCATCCTGCTGCAGAAACACCTGCAAAGGGAGCTCATCAGGATCAGTTCCGAGATCATCAAAGACTCCTACGAGGACAGCACGGATGTGTTTGACATCCTGGATAAGGCAGAAAAAGAACTCTTTGCTGTCAGTGAAACCAATTTGCGCCGAAGTTATGATGACATGCACTCCCTTGTCAAGGAGGCTGTGAAACAGATTGAAGGAGCCAAAGACCAGGAGGGGCATATCACTGGTATTCCCAGCGGCTTTTCTGACCTCGACAGGGTGACGGCCGGATGGCAAAAGTCTGACCTGGTCATCCTTGCGGCACGCCCCGGCATGGGTAAAACCGCTTTTATCCTCTCCATGGCAAGGAATATGGCCGTCGACTTCAAGAAACCCATTGCGGTGTTTTCCCTGGAGATGTCCGGCGTTCAACTCGTCACCCGTTTGATCGCCAGTGAATCCGAGCTGGCAGCGGACAAACTCCGGCGGGGTCAACTCGAGCAATATGAGTGGGAACAACTCAATGCCCGGCTAGGGTCCCTTACCGACGCCCCCCTGTTTATCGATGACACCCCCGCACTCTCCATCTTTGAACTCCGCGCCAAATGCCGGAGACTCAAAGCACAGCACGACATCCAGCTTGTGGTGGTCGATTACCTCCAGCTGATGACCTCAGGCTCAGATAACCACCGGGGCAACAGGGAGCAGGAGATCAGCAACATCTCCCGCTCCATGAAAAGCCTGGCCAAAGAGCTGGATATCCCTGTGGTGGCCATCAGCCAGCTCAGCCGTGCCGTAGAAACACGAGGTGGATCCAAAAGACCCATCCTTTCTGACCTCCGGGAGTCAGGAGCCATCGAGCAGGACGCAGACATGGTGCTGTTCCTGTATCGCCCCGAATACTACCAGATCACCGAAGACGAGCAAGGCAACTCCACCGAAGGCCTTGCACAACTCATCATCGCCAAACACCGTAACGGTGCACTAAAAGACATCAGCCTGCGTTTTATTCAAAACTTCGCAAAGTTTACTGAATACGAATCAGGAGATTATGGCATGGGTGCTGACTTGAAACCGTCCGATGCCTTCGACGATGACGCCAACACCTATACCATCCCATCCAAAATGAATGACGACCTGGATGACGATGATGTGCCCTTCTGATCCGGATCTCTTTGCATTTTACTGAACATTTTGCATGCTTTTTGCTTATACTCAAGGGCATGACACATCTCACCAGGCTGTCTTCAGATAGCAGCCGGTTGTAAGCTGCATGATGTGTTACTTGTAAGAATAAAATGGCTGGAAAATGGCAGCAAGCAAGCCATGCAAGCAGTTGAGACAGAATGGTTCGGGCTGAAGTGTGTTTGAAAGCCGGCTTCTACTGAAGCAGACACGGTGTATGCGTTGCAAACAAAAAAAATAATGACTACTATGAAGTATCTTTTCGTTAGCCTGTTTTTATTGTTCACATTGTCCGTCCAGGGTGCACAGATCCTTGTGCCGATGGATGACAGCCAGAGAAACCACCTGAAAGCCTACGGCATCGCTTACCATGTACTTACCTATGACGTGGAGGTGAGCTGGTTGCTGAACTACCGCGGGGGCAGCTTCATGTTTGATCACCACCGGGAATTTGAGGAAGAGCTTACCGTGCGTGGTGTCAGCTATGAGGTGATCGCTGATGTACAGGCAGCTGGCATCCTGCGTGAAATTGCTGATCCGGAAGTCAACAAGGACGAGATCCGATTGCACAAAGTGCCTGAAATTGCTGTGTACACGCCGCCAAACAGCCTTCCCTGGGATGATGCGGTGACGCTTGCCCTGACATACGCTGAAATCCCTTATGATGAGGTCTACGACGAAGAGGTCCTCTCAGGCGTGCTGCCGCTCTACGACTGGCTGCACCTGCACCATGAAGACTTTACCGGCCAGTTTGGCAAATTCTGGCTGGCTTTTCGCAATGCCGACTGGTACCAGGAGGATGTCCGGCTTGCCGAAGAAACAGCAAGGCGTCTGGGCTTTGATGAGGTGGCCGAACTGAAACTCGCCGTGGCAAAAAAGATCCGTGACTTTGTGGAGGGTGGCGGATATATGTTTGCCATGTGTTCTGCACCTGAAAGCATCGACATCGCCCTGGCGGCCGAAGGCGTAGACATCCTGCATGAGGTGTACAACGACAGGCCACCCGACCCCGACGCCCAGGAAAGACTTGATTTCTCAAAGACATTTGCCTTCGAAAACTTTACCATCGTACCTGATCCGGCGATATATGAGAAGTCCAATATCGACGTGCCGAAAACCGGCCGCAATGAGCAAACCGACTTTTTTACCCTCTTTGAGTTTTCTGCAAAATGGGACCCCGTTCCCACGATGCTGACCCAGAACCATGAGATGGTAGTCAAGGGCTTTATGGGACAGACCACCGCATTCCGGAACAAAGTCATCAAGCCGACCGTGACCATCCTGGGAGAAAACCGGTCCAAGGATGAAGCCCGCTATATCCACGGCGCACGGGGAGATGGCACCTTTACCTTTCTGGGCGGTCATGACCCGGAAGACTACCGGCATCACGTAGGCGATCCACCCACGGACCTCGACCTGTTTCCGAATTCTCCGGGATACCGGCTGATCCTCAACAATGTGCTTTTCCCGGCTGCCCGGCAGGAACCGCTGAAAACTTTCATGGGGGAATAAGGGAAGTGATTTAACGGCACCTGGCCTTCTTCTTGTACGTCATGAAGGCGTAAGGGTATTTGTTTTTATCGTCCGGCTCATATTCTTCCATGTCGATGAGCTCCCATTGATCCAGGTCAATATCAGGAAAAAATGCATCGCCCTCGAAGTTGGCATACACCCTGGTAATATACATGCGTCGGGTGTGATAAAGGGCTATCGTCTGTTCATAGATATCCGATCCGCCTGCCACAAACACTTCTTTTTCATCTTTGACCATCCTGATGGCCTCTTTGATGTCGTGGGCTACTTGTTCACCTTGGGCATCGTAATCCTTTCTGGAGGTCACCACGATGGTTTTCCTACCTTTAAGGGGTTTTCCTATCGACTCAAAGGTTTTTCTTCCCATGATCAGGGTGTGTCCCATAGTGAGCTCCCTGAAGTGCTTCAGGTCTGCCGGCAGGTGCCATATCAGCCGGTTTTCGCTGCCAATCACATTGTTGTTGGCAATGGCAGCAATGATGTACATCTTCATAAGACAAGCGGCTTTGGTTAGTAGATTCTGAGAGCTGGTGGATGTTGCGCATCATACGGCAACAGGTGCTTTTATGTGTGGATGGGGGTCGTAGCCCGTGAGCTCAAAGTCATCATACCGGAAGGCAAAGATATCCAAAATATCCGGGTTCATTGTCATGGCAGGAAGGGGTCTTGGCTCGCGGCTGAGTTGAAGCCTGGCCTGATCCAGGTGGTTCAGGTAGAGGTGTGCATCTCCGAAGCTGTGGATAAATTCTCCGGGTTCCAGTTTGCATGCTTGTGCCACCATCATGGTGAGCAGTGCATAGGAGGCGATGTTGAAAGGCACACCCAGGAATATGTCGGCACTGCGTTGATAGAGTTGCAGTGACAGTTTTCCGTTGGCCACATAGAACTGGAACAGGACGTGGCATGGGGGCAAGGCCATGCGTGCCAGTTCGCCCACATTCCATGCGCTGACCATTAGCCGCCTGGAGTCCGGGTTATTTTTGATTTGTTCAATCACCTCAGCGACCTGGTCAACATGTCCGCCGTCTGCGGGCCAGCTTCGCCACTGCGCGCCGTAAACCGGGCCCAGGTTGCCTTCTGCGTCAGCCCATTCATCCCATATAGATACGCCCCGGTCGTTCAGGTACCGGATGTTAGTATCTCCCTGCAAAAACCAAAGCAATTCATGGATGATGGAACGGAGATGCAGCTTTTTGGTGGTCACCAGGGGAAAGCCCTGAGCCAGGTCAAAGCGCATCTGGTGACCGAAAACACTCAGGGTACCGGTGCCCGTGCGGTCGCTTTTCCTGACACCGTTTTGCAATATGTGGTCCAGCAGATGGAGATACTGTTGCATGCTTGCGTTCATTAAAGGTTCAAAGCGGTACTTCGATCGTAGATGTCCCTTCATCACCATGAGGTGCGGGAGGATTTTCTGTTCTTCCGGAAGTGTGTTCAGTTTTTCCGGATACGTTGTGCAGGCTGCGCATGTCTTGCGACGGCGCCGGAGACACCTGGGCTTAACCCATGATCATACCCACGATCGTGGCGCTCATCAGCCCGGCAAGTGTACCTCCCAAAAGTGCCCGCATACCGAAGCGCGACAAAAGCACTTTGCGTGAGGGTGCCAGGGAGCCGATCCCACCGATCTGGATGCCGATGCTGGCAAAGTTTGCGAAACCACATAAGAGGTAGGTGGCCATGATGATGGATTTTGGGTCAGCAAAGGCGTCTGCTTCCTGGAGCTCAGCAAGGCTCAGATAACCAATGAACTCCGTCATAATGATTTTTTCGCCAAGCAGTCTGCCCACAAGTGTGATGTCAGGCAGGCTGACCCCGATGAGCCACATGATCGGGGCAAAGGTGTATCCCAGGATAAACTGCAGGGAAAGGCTGTCATACCGTCCGTCAGTCACTTCTGCGATCCAGGGATTCAGGTTGGCCATGTCGCCGACATATCCCACGATGTGGTTGAACATGGCAATGAAGGCAATGAACACCAGGAGCATGGCAGCCACGTTGGCAGCCAGGCGAAGGCCTTCGCCCGCTCCGTTGGTGATGGAGTCCAGGATGTTGTCACCGATGCGGTCTTTGGATATCTCCATGGTCTTGTCGATCTCTTCGGTTTGCGGATAGAGGATCTTTGACAGCACCACGGCTCCGGGAGCGGCCATGATGGAAGCTGCCAGCAGGTGTTGTGCAAACATCAGGCGCTGTACGGGGTCATCGCCACCCAGGAAGCTGATATAGGCTGCCAGCACACCACCGGCAAGGGTCGCCATGCCACCGGTCATCACAAGTAAAATCTCCGATTTGGTCATGTTGGGCAGATAGGCCTTGATCATCAGTGGCGACTCCGTTTGCCCCAGGAAGATGTTGCCTGCCACAGATAGGCTTTCTGCCCCTGAGAGCCGCATGATCTTTGTCATCAGCCAGGCCATGCCAAACACGATTTTTTGAATGATGCCGAGATAGAACAACAAGCTGGTCAGGGCGGAGAAAAAGATGATGGTGGGAAGAACCTGGAAGGCAAAGATATATCCAAACCTTTCCGTGTCGAGAAAGCCTTCAAACAGGAAGTCCGTACCGGCCTTTGTGAAGTCCAGGATGATCACGAAAAAGGATCCGATGGTCTCAAAGAAGAACTGGACGGCTGGAACCTGCAAAACGCCAAAGGCCAGGAGGACCTGGACGGATAGGCCGATCCCCACCACGCGCCAGGAAATCGCCTTCCTGTTTGCGCTGAACACATAGGCAATGCCGATCAGGACAAACATTCCCAGCAGGCCCCTCAGGATGGAGGTGATGCCAAACGCATACTCATGGACATCCACGGGGGTGTATTTCAAGGTATAGCGGTAATCTTCATCTGTCATGACGAGCTCATTTTCCGTAAGCTTCTCGATGACGAACACCAGGGGTTGCTCATCACCCCTGAGGCTTTCCTCGGTATGCCTGGCAACCATTTCACCATCGTGGTAGTAATGGAGCAGCGGCGTGCCATTTTCCACCTGGTATACGATGGAGTCTACTTCTTTGGTGAGCTCGGGGAGCTCAGGGAGCAGACGCAATGTGTCGGCATACCGGGTCCAGCTTCCGCGGGTGTCTAGCTCCCAGAAGTCTGAATCCACCGTGAAGGTTTGCTCTTCATCGGTTTCCACAATCGAAAGGGTGTCTCCTGGTGTGGTGGTGATCTCTTCTCTGGTCTCCTTGTCCTCGATCACTTCAAAAGACCAGACGCGGGATATGTCGGCGAGCCCTTCCTGGGCCGTGTCGTTGTTGCAGGCGCTCAAAGCCATGAGCGGCACGAGAATCAACAATGCAAACCTGAAAAGCGTAGTTTTCTTCTTCATTGGCAGTAGCAAATTGAAAGATGGATGAAGTTGGGAAAAGAATATGGGTTATTTATTGCTGCTTTTTCTCTTGTTGATCTCGTCGCGGATCACAGATGCTTTTTCATAGGCTTCCGCATCGATTGCCTCCATTAACTTTTTCTCAAGCTCCTTGAGGGTCATCTGGTTGTACTGGTCATCGCCTGCAGCGCCGGGGGCCTTTGCTTCTGGCTTCTCCGTGGCGGCTTTGCCGGGCTGGCCTTCCAGTGACTCATCACCCTCCTGCATGACAATGCCTGCAGCATCAAGGATGTTTTTATACGTGTATATGGGGCATTTAAACCGGACAGCAATGGCTACTGCATCGGAAGTACGTGAATCTATCTCCACTTCTTTGATGCCATCAAAACAGATCAGCTTGGCATAAAAGATGCCTTCACTGAATTTATAGATGATGACTTCGGTGACACTGATGTTGAAAGTGCTTGCAAAATTTTTGAAAAGGTCATGGGTGAGGGGCCTGCTGGGCTTCATTTTTTCCAGTTCAATGGCGATGGCCTGCGCTTCAAAACTGCCTATGATGATAGGCAACCGCCGCTTTTTACCTTCTTCGCCGAATATAAGCGCATAAGCACCGGATTGTGACTGGCTGTATGATATCCCGAGAATCTCCAGTTTAATTTTCTTCATAAGCAGCTTCCTTCAAAAAATGATTTCATCAACAGCTTCTGTAAATAACAAAAATACGTATTTTTATCGAACACCCTGCAGGCTTTTTGACTGAATGCCCGTGTTTTGTTGCGGGTATAGTCTGTGTATAGTTTGTCGCCAGGCCCTGATGGCAGCGGGTTATACGCATTTTTAAAAAAATTGCCCTTTTGCTTGCTTTTGGCAATAGATTAATACTTATTTTTGCCGCTGTACGTTGTAATTCACTCTATTACACATAATCTATAAAACAAAGAAAAATGCCTTCCGTTTTTTGGTTAGTTCCTATTAGTTCCTTATTGGCGCTGGGCTTTGCCTGGTATTTCTTCAGGAACATGATGCGTGCCGATGAGGGCACCGACATGATGAAAAAGATTGCTGCGCATGTGCGAAAAGGTGCATCAGCCTATTTGCGCCAGCAGTACAAGGTAGTAATCATCGTGTTTTTGGTCATCACGGTGATTTTTTCTTTTCTGGCCTACGGTTTAGGCGTCCAGAATCACTGGGTGCCTTTTGCCTTTATAACCGGCGGCTTTTTCTCAGGCTTAGCCGGTTTTTTTGGCATGAAAGCGGCCACTTATGCCTCAGGCCGTGTGGCCAATGCCTGCCGCACCTCTCTTGATGGTGGACTGCGGCTGGCTTTCCGGAGTGGTGCCGTCATGGGCCTCGTGGTGGTTGGCCTGGTGCTGCTTGATGTCTCGGCCTGGTTCATCATTCTGAACAGCTTTATCCCGGAGATGGAACCCGGTTTTAAATTGATGACCATCACCGCCATCATGCTGACTTTTGGGATGGGTGCTTCTACGCAGGCACTTTTTGCCCGTGTGGGTGGGGGTATTTACACCAAGGCTGCCGACGTCGGTGCCGACCTTGTCGGAAAGGTGGAGGCCGGCATCCCCGAGGATGACCCGCGCAACCCTGCGACCATCGCCGACAACGTAGGCGACAATGTGGGCGATGTGGCCGGAATGGGTGCCGACCTTTTTGAGTCTTTTGCCGCTTCCATCCTGGCCACCGCACTGTTGGGTGCCGCTGCCTTCATGGGCGAGGATCTTCTGCATATGCAATTCAATGCCGTGATTGCACCCATGCTCATTGCTGCCACAGGCACCTTGCTTTCCATCCTGGGCGTGTTCCTGGTGCGCACACGCGAGGGCGCCACACAAAAACAACTGTTGCGCTCCCTGGGTTTTGGGGTCAACATGAGCGCCATTCTCATAGTCATTGCCTCATTCTTCATATTATACTTCCTGGATTTGCCCAACTATCTCGGCATCTGGGGTTCCATCGTGGTGGGACTGCTTGCCGGTATCGGTATCGGCCAGTCGACAGAATATTTTACTGCATCTGCCTACAGGCCTACCCGCAAAATTGCTGAATCTGCACAGACAGGCAACGCCACGCTGATCATTAGCGGGGTGGGCACCGGGTTGATCTCGGCCGCAGTACCCCTGTTTATCATTGTAATCGCCATTACACTGGCATTCCTTTTTGCTACCGGTTTTACCTTCGACCTGGGCAGCCTCAATGTCGGACTTTATGGGATTGGCATCTCAGCCGTTGGCCTGCTATCCACGCTTGGCATCACCCTGGCCACGGATGCCTATGGCCCCATTGCCGATAATGCCGGTGGCAACGCCGAAATGTGCGGGCTGGGTGAAGAGGTCAGAAGCCGTACCGACGCCCTGGATGCCCTTGGTAACACCACGGCCGCTACCGGAAAAGGCTTCGCCATCGGTTCTGCCGCCCTTACCGCCCTCGCCCTGCTCGCCTCCTATTTCGAGGAGGTGCGCATGATGTTTGTCAAGTTCCTCGACATGCCCGATGCGCTGATTAATAACATTCCTGCCATGGAAGCAGAATTCATGGACTTTGTACACCACTACCAAGTGAACCTGATGAACCCGAAGGTAATTGTCGGCATCCTGCTGGGTGTGATGGCCGTGTTCCTGTTCAGCGGGCTCACCATGAATGCCGTGGGACGGGCAGCCCAGAAAATGGTCGACGAAGTGCGCAGGCAGTTCGCCACCATGCCAGGAATCATGGAAGGAAAAACCGAACCGGATTATGCCCGCTGTGTGCATATTTCCACCAAAGGTGCGCAAAGGGAAATGTTGTTGCCCTCCTTGATCGCCCTGATGATCCCGGTGGTCGTCGGACTGGTGTTTGGCGTGCCTGGCGTGTCGGGCCTCCTGCTCGGAACGATCTCCAGCGGCTTCGCCCTCGCCATCTTTATGGCCAACGCCGGTGGTGCCTGGGATAACGCCAAAAAATACATCGAAGAAGGACATTATGGCGGCAAAGGCTCAGAGAGCCACAAAGCTGCCATCACAGGAGATACCGTGGGTGACCCCTTTAAAGATACTTCCGGCCCCAGCCTGAACATCCTCATTAAGTTGATGGTGATGGCTTCCGTGGTGACCGTGGGTGTGGCGGTTGCATACTCCATCCTGTAACCTTGACCGGCAAGGCCATGTCTTGTTGGCTCGCCTTCCTAAACATGTTGAAGGAGCGCGCAGTAAAGCAATGCGGGGTGTTATCTGACACACCGGAAGCCATAGATGCATTTTCCTGCTCCCGTAGCCCATATGTCATGCAGTGCAGCTTTGCCAAAAGGAGCAAAAATGCAAGTATTCACATGGCCACAACTGTATTTGTGTTTTTTTATGTAATTGCCCTGTATTTTATGCGTACTTTTGCGTTTTAAACTATCGTTTGCAATACATGATGACCAAAATCTCAAAAAAGACATTTCTCTCCCTGCTCCATCATAGCACCACATCGTATGCTGAGCGTCCGGCACTGGGTTTTGTAGGACAGGAAGCCCTGACTTATGCGCAGGTGGGCAAACAGGTTGCGCAATTGCGTGATCAGCTGATGAAAAATGGGATCCAAAAAGGCGACAAGGTCGTGCTGCTGGCCCAGAATATGCCCAATTGGGGCATATCCTACCTGGCAGTCACCTCCCTGGGAGCTGTGGTAGTTCCCGTGCTGATTGACTTTACCGAGGAAGAAATTGCCAAGATCCTGGAGCACAGTGAAGCCAAAGGCATCATTGTCTCCGAAAAACAGGCCTATAAATTGTGTGGCGGGCTTCCTGACCGGCTGCAATTTGCCATTTTGATGGATAATTTTGCGAGCCTGAGCCTAGGCAACCTGGAGCTGAACGGCACCATCGTCGAGTCAGAAGAGGAAACGCAGATGATTGCAGCCCCTATAAAGGAGGAGCCCGAAGAGGATGACCTCGCAGCCATCCTGTATACTTCGGGAACCACAGGCAAACCCAAGGGGGTCATGCTGAGCCATAAGAACATTCTTGCCAATGCAGAAAATACGCTCAGAATGCAGGCTGTGACGCACGAAGACCGTCTGTTGTCCGTACTGCCGCTGCCTCATACTTATGAATGCACCATCGGGTTCATTATTCCATTCATGTCAGGTGCATCCGTATCCTACCTGGAGAAGCTGCCCACACCGGCAGTGCTCTTGCCTGCCATGCAGCAGGTGAAGCCCACCATGATTCTGACGGTCCCCTTGATCATTGAGAAAGTGTATCAGAACAGGGTATTGCCTAAGCTGACTGGCAGCAAAGTCATGCGCACCCTCACACGGCAAAAGCACATCAAAAAGCTTTTCCATAAGCTGGCCATCAAAAAGATCAACAAGGCCTTCGGAGGTCATCTTCACTTCTTTGGAATCGGTGGGGCCAAGCTGAACGCAGAAACAGAACAGTTCCTGCGCAATGCCGGCTTCCCTTATGCCATTGGCTATGGCTTGACAGAGACCTCGCCCCTGGTGGCAGGATGCGGACCGTCCAGTACAAAATTCCAATCTACGGGTCCCGTCATTCCTGGCCAGGAGATGCGCATCCTGGATCCGAATCCGCATACCGGCGAAGGAGAGATCCTCGCAAAGGGTGACCACATCATGCAGGGCTATTACAAAGAGCCTGAGCTGACACGTGAGGTATTCACCTCCGATGGCTGGTTCAAGACCGGAGACCTTGGTGTCATCGATGAGGATGGTTACCTGTTTATCAAGGGCAGGTTGAAGAATGTGATCATCAGTTCGACAGGTGAAAACATTTACCCTGAAGACATTGAGGCAGTGATCAACAACCAGCAGCACGTGCAGGAGTCGCTTGTTTATGAGTTGAAAGGCAAACTTGTGGCCAAGGTGCACCTTAACTACGAGGAGATTGACAAGCGCTATCACGAGCTCAGGGAATCCGCCGGCCAAAGCTACCAGGACCTGAAAGCTTCAGCCAATCAGCTGTACGGCCAGGTGCAGGATAAAGTGAAGCAACACCTGGAAGAGGTGCAAAGGCGCGTAAACTCGCGGTTAAACCGGTTTTCCAGGCTAACGCTCCTGGAAGAACAGGTGGAGCCCTTTGAAAAAACGCCTACAAAGAAGATCAAGCGCTTCCTGTATTCTAAAAAGCAGCAGGACGAGAGCTGACCAGGGACCATGAGGAATGCTGGTCAAAGGTCAGTAAGCTGATCAATCGTCATAAAAAAAGCGGGTCTGCAACTTCATTGTTGCAGACCCGCTTTTTTGACTCCAGACCATTGGTCCGGTCATTGAATCCTTTCCGGGCAATCATGGGGGCAGTAATCCCTGTTATCCCATGTCTTTGGCGGGATAAAGGCACGTGCACTGCTCCGGGCGTGATCAATCCTGTGCATAGCTGTCGATGGGTTCGCAGGTACACACCAGGTTGCGGTCGCCATAGGCATCGTCGATGCGGGTCACCGGCGGGAAATATTTGATTTCTGCCGACCATGGCCTGGGGAATGCAGCCTTTTCACGGCTGTAAGGTTTGTTCCAGTCGTTTCCAGCAGTCATCACTGCGGTGTGGGGTGCATTTTTGATCACGTTGTTATCCTTGTCTGCCTTGCCATCTTCCACTTCCCTGATCTCTTCCCTGATGGCGATCATGGCGTCGATGAAGCGATCCAGTTCCGCCAGGGGTTCGCTTTCCGTAGGTTCCACCATCAAGGTGCCGGGCACCGGGAAGGCAACCGTGGGTGCGTGGAAGCCATAGTCCATGAGGCGCTTGGCGATGTCAATGGCGTCGATGGCCACGTTCCGCTTGAACGGGTTGCAGTCGAGGATCATCTCATGTGCCGACCATCCGTTCTTTCCCGTATACAGCACCTTGTAGTGGTCTTCCAGTGAGGACTTGATGTAGTTGGTGCTCAGGATGGCTATGCGGGTGGCTTCTTTCAGGCCGTGGCCACCAAGAAGTTTGATATACCCATACGTGATCGTGAGGATGAATGCACTGCCAAAAGGTGCAGCGGCCACGGCGTGAATACCCTTTTCGCCTCCGGTCTTTTGCAGGGGGTGCGTGGGCAGGAAGGGCAGGAGGTGCGATTTGACGCCAATCGGACCCACTCCCGGTCCACCACCGCCGTGCGGGATGGCGAAGGTTTTGTGCAGGTTCAGGTGGCATACGTCGGCCCCGCAGATCGCCGGATTGGTATAACCCACCTGGGCGTTCATGTTGGCGCCGTCCATGTATACCTGGCCACCATTGTCGTGAATGATTTTGGTCACCTCCAGGATGTCCTCTTCGAACACGCCGTGGGTGGAAGGATAGGTGACCATGATGGCCGCCAGGTTGTCTTTATGTTTCTCGGCCTTTTCGCGCAGGTCGTTGATGTCGATGTTTCCGTGTTCGTCGCATTTTACGACCACGACCTTGGTGCCGGCCATCACCGCACTTGCCGGGTTGGTTCCGTGTGCTGATGACGGGATCAGGGTCACGTTGCGGTGCCCTTCTCCACGGCTTTCGTGATAAGCCCTGATGACCGCCAACCCGGTATATTCGCCTGAAGCACCCGAGTTAGGCATGAAGGAGATCCCGTCGAAGCCGGTGATCTCATTCAGGTCCTTTTCGAGCTGTCTGATCAGCTCAAGATACCCGACAGCCTGATCCTCCGGCGCGAAGGGGTGCATGTTGGCAAACTCCGGCCAGCTAAGGGCAAACAGCTCACTGGCGGCGTTGAGTTTCATCGTGCAGGACCCCAGCGGGATCATGGTGCGGTTGAGTGCCAGGTCCCTGTTCTCCAGTTTTTTGAGATAGCGCATCATCTCGGTCTCGGAGTGATAAGAGTTGAAACAGGCCTGCTGCAGGAAGGGCGTGGCCCTTTCGTAGAGGTCGGGAATGGTGACGATCTTTTCACATTCCACGGGGTCGCACACGAACTTTTCGAATTTTTTGTCTGCCGCAGCTGCAAAGATGGACAAGATGGTGTTGACATCTTCGAGGGATGTGGTTTCATCGAGGCTGATGCCCACGTGCTTGTCGTCGATTCTCCGGAAGTTCATTTCCTGCGCCACGGCCTTTTCGTGTATGCTGTTGGCCGATATGTTTTCGGGAAGCTGGATCAGCAGGGTGTCAAAATAGTATTTGTTCAGTTGCTTATAGCCATATTTGGTGACTTCCTGTGCCAGCACGCCGGTCAGGATATTGATGTGGCGGGCGATTTTTTTGAGTCCTTTCGGCCCGTGGTATACGGCATACATGGCGGCAATGGATGCCAGCAGGGCTTGTGCCGTGCAGATGTTTGAAGTGGCTTTCTCCCGCTTGATATGCTGTTCCCTGGTCTGCAGCGCCATACGCAGCGCATAATCGCCATTTTTGTCTACCGACACCCCGATGATGCGCCCGGGCACAGAACGCTTGAACTCCTCTTTGGTGGCGAAAAAGCCGGCATGCGGGCCACCGTAGCCCATGGGCACGCCGAAGCGTTGTGCAGACCCGACCACCACATCGGCGCCCCATTCTCCGGGAGGGGCCAGCATGGTGAGGCTGAGCAGGTCGGCGGCAACAGCGATGCGGATGTTTTGTTTCTGTGCTTCGTGCACAAAGTCCTGGTAGAGGTTGATGGAACCATAGGTGTCCGGATACTGGATCAGTACGCCAAAATAGCTTTCATTCAGCTCCACCTCGTGGTGGTCGGCGATCACCAGTTCAATGCCCAGCGGTTCAGCCCGGTTTTTTAGTACGTCGATGGTCTGCGGGAAAACACGCTGGGAGACGAAAAACTTGTTGACGCCTTGTTTTACTGCGGTGCGCGACCGTGCATTGAAAAGCATGATCATGGCTTCGGCGGCGGAGGTTGCTTCATCAAGCAAGGATGCGTTGGCGATGCTCAGCCCGGTAAGGTCGGTAACCACGGTTTGAAAATTTAGCAAAGCCTCCAGGCGGCCTTGTGAGATCTCAGCCTGGTAAGGGGTGTATGAGGTATACCAGCCCGGGTTCTCCAGGATGTTGCGCTGAATCACACCCGGCATGATGGTGTTGTAATAGCCCATCCCGATAAAGGACTTGTAGACCTTGTTTTTACTTCCCAGGGCTTTCAGGTGTTGGATGTATTCATATTCGTTTAGTCCCTCAGGGATATCAAGTTCTTTTTTCAACCTGATACTGGGTGGTATGGTTTGGTCAATGAGCTTATCTGACGAGTCGATCCCGATTTTTTGCAGCATCTGTTTTTCGTCATCTTTACGGATTCCGTTGTGGCGATCAATGAAATTGTTTGTTATCATAATACTGGCATTATATTGTTTATAGCAAAAAGGCTCTCCGGGGCAAATTTTCCCGTTCACCGGCATGTCAAAACTTACTAATAGTAACTGATTGACCGGATTTTTTGTTTAATCCGGAAAGCCCGATCTACATATTTTCTTTGGCGAATTCGCGGCCGGCACGCAGCGCCTTCAGGTTGATTTCCACGAGGTCTTCTCCTTTCTTGCCAAAGAGGAAGCGGATCGCCTCCTCCAATTTTTCGACGGGGATATCTATAAATGGCGAGGCAGCCCCCAGTATGACTACGTTGGCGGCTTTCTTGCTGCCTGCCTCGTCAGCCATTTTCTCCGCATCCAGTGCTACGTACCTGGGCAGTTTGTGGATCTCGGCCATCACCTCTTCGATGGCCGGATAGTTGGGGATGTTGACAAAGGGCTGGGTGTTGGTGATCAGCCAGCCCTCCTTATAAAGGTAGGGGAGGTACCGGAGCGACTCCATCGGCTCCACCGAGATGATCATGTCGGCCTTGCCTTCCGGGATGAGGTCGGAGGCAATCTCATCCGACGACAACCGCAGATGCGACTGCACGTCGCCGCCACGCTGGCTCATGCCGTGCACCTCTGCCTGTTTGAGATAAAGGTTTGACTGTACGGCGGCATAGCCAATGATCGCTGCAATGGACAGGATGCCCTGGCCGCCGACTCCTGCTAATATGATGTCGTTTTTCATCGTGTGTATGTTTTTAACTGCATGGTTATTTGGTGTTTGTGTTTTCAAGCGGAATGCTGTTTGCTATTGGCTATTGGCTTTTAGCTTTTGGCTTTCTTGCCAACAGCCAACAGCCAATAGCTAATAGCCAAGAGCCTACTTACTTCTTCTCTGCCTTCTCTTTGTCCTTGAACTTTTGCCGCATCCGTTTATTGAGTGTTACGATGCATTCCCGGCGCGGGATGATGACAGAGACACCGTCATAGGCAAGCTCCTCTTTAAACACCTGGGTATTTTCTTCATGGCGTTTGTTCAGCGGTTTGATCACCCGGATGTGGTCTTCTTCCACACCTACTCCCTTGCAGATGTCCTCAAGGCGCTCAAATGCCGATGATGGTTGTCCGCCGGTCATGGCCGTGGTGGCATTGTCGAGGATCACCACCGTGATGTTGCTTTTGTCATTTACTGCGTCAAGCAGTCCGGTGATCCCTGAGTGGGTGAAGGTGCTGTCGCCGATCACCGCAACGGCAGGACGCATGCCTGCATCTGCGGCACCTTTGGCCATGGTGATGGATGCGCCCATGTCTACGCAGGTGTTGATTGAGTGATAGGGAGGCAATGCGCTGAGCGTATAGCATCCGATGTCTGAGAACACACGGCCCTTGCCATACTGTTCAATGGCTTCATTCAGCCCGAGGAAGCTGTCGATATGCGGACAGCCTTTGCACAGCGATGGTGGCCTGTTGGCCAGCAGGTCGGGCACCGGGAGGGTTTCGGGAACCGGGATGCCCAGCGCCTTGCCCACGATGGTCGGGTTTAGCTCGCCTGTGCGCGGCAGGGAACCGTCCAGCCGCCCTTTGATCTTCTTACCTCTGTCCATGAAACCCTTGAGCATCTCTTCCACCACCGGGTAGCCGTCTTCAATTACAAGGATCTCGTCACATTGGTCATACAGCTCCCGGATATGCTTTTGGGGAAGCGGGTATTGGGTCACCTTCACCACCGGGTGCGGCACCTTCCGGTCCGGATAGTTCTCCATCAGGTAGTTGTATGCCAGTCCGCAGGCGATGATGCCCAGCGTGGTATCTTCAGCCGGATAGAACTGGTTGTACTGCGATTCATCCGCGAGTTGCTGAAACGCTTCCTGGTTGTCGAGAAGCATCTGGTAGCGCTTGCGGGCGATGGCGGGTAGCAGGATAAACTGTTTCAGGTCTTCCGGCAGCTTGAACTGATTCTGTTCGCGCGTATCCTTCCTGGCCACGCCAGCCCGGGAGTGGGCCAGCCGGGTGGTGATGCGCATCAGTACCGGCACCTGCAGCTTTTCCGAGATGTCGAAGCCAATGTGCACCATGTCGTAGGCCTCCTGTTGGTTGGAAGGCTCCAGGATGGGAATCATGGCAAACTTGCCATAGACCCGCGAGTCCTGTTCGTTTTGGGAGGAGTGCATGGAGGGGTCATCGGCCACGACAAAAAGCAATCCGCCGTTCGCACCCGTGATGGCTGCATTCATAAAGACATCGGCAGCCACGTTGAGTCCGACGTGCTTCATGCAGGTCATGGCCCGTTTGCCGGCATACGACATGCCCAGGGCTTGCTCTGCGGCAGTTTTCTCATTCGCAGCCCAGGTGGCTACGATGCCCTTCTTTTTGGTCTCAGGGGAACTCCGTACATATTGGGTAATTTCAGTGGAAGGCGTCCCAGGGTATGCAAATACTCCGGACATGCCTGCATCTATTCCTGCCTGGGCTATCGCTTCATCACCCAGAAGCAACAATTTATTCATGGGATTATGTTTTATAAAGATTTACAAATAACGGATATAGGCTACAAAGCTATAAAAAACATGGTATTTTCCCAGCGAAACCCATCTGCACCAGGGATAAATTTTACTATTCGGAGCAAATGTGTTCCCGGCGCCAAACTCATACCTGTGCTGCCCGAACATTATCTGATTTTCTTTGTATTATTGTCATGGATAAAACAACAATTTGGCTGGCATGAACTTCCTTGCGCATCTTTACCTGTCCGGACAGGATCCCGACATGATCGTGGGCAACTTCATTGCTGACATGGTCAAAGGCCAACAAATCAATGGCTTTGATCCTGCTGTTGTGCAGGGCATTCAGTTACACAGGCAAATCGATGGTTTCACGGATGCGCATCCGGTGTTTTTACAGAGCAAGGAGCGTTTGCGCAAAAACTATCGTTTGTATGCCGGTGTGGTGGTTGACATGTACTACGATCACTTTCTGGCAAAAAACTGGGAAAGATTTTCTGCATTGCGCCTTGGTGATTTTGTAGACAGCGCTTACGCCATCCTCGAAGACAGACGGGCCATCCTTCCCGGGCGCGCCCGCTTTGTCCTGCCTTATATGATTTCGCACAACTGGCTTGTCAATTATGCAGATCTCGACAGCCTGAAAAAGAACTTTGGTGGCATGGCACGCCGCACCCCCTATGAGTCAGGAATGGAACATGCCGTGGATGATCTCAGAAAGCACTATGCGAAGTTTGAAGCCGAGTTTTTTCTCTTTTTTCCGGAGCTCGTCGGATACGTGAAAGCGCTGGGCGTTCACCTTGAACACCACCAACGCATTGCCAAAAGCAGTCCGGACCTGCCTTATACATAAAAGTATTTGCCTGAAAGGACAATGCCGCGCATTATGGGTGACTGCATGGGTCATGATGCAGTGCGGTCCTTTCTTGCCTATGGCATTGCTGCCTGACAGGACGTCGTGTGGCGAGCATCCTGTTGCCCCGATGAATGCCTGTTTTACCAGGCTGCCAGAGGCTAAGATCAACTGTCCTTGTTCGGCTTTTCCAGGCCGTAGCCTGAGGTCTTGTCTTCGCGCTTCAGCAGGAAGGCGAACACAAATCCTACGAAGCCAAGCAAAGAAAATACCAGCATGGCATTGGTGTAATCCAGCGGCTTGATCACCTCCATTTCAAAGCTTCCTTCCCTGAGGCCAAAATAGTCTGCATCGGCATATACCAGGCGGCCGTAGCCCATCAGGATCTCAAAACGGCCATCATCTTCCAGGTAGAAACGCACCCTTTCCTGCCATACCATGCCGTCTCTGCCATCCTGAGCCATGTCGCCGGAGCTGGCATCTGCATCGTAGAGGGTGAGCATGCCGCGCAGGGTGCGGCCAAAGAGGGCATCGTGACGTGTGTCCACCTGGCTCGGGAAGTAACCTTCCGCATCTACGGAAAAGTCACCATCGTAGAGCAGGATATCCTCAGACCGCCGGGCGACCAGTATCTCAGCCTGGTAATCCGGTCCTTCCACAAGGTAGTTGAAGTCGGCCATCGAGATCACATCCCCCTGGCCGACATGCAGTTCAAACTGTCCCTGGTCATCGGTTTGCTGATGATGAACCTCACGCCATACCACATCCCCGCTGATGCTGTCCTTGAACACAGAGGTGTTGATGTGGATCTCCCTGTCGGTTACCGGGTCCTCATGGCGGTCCATGTAACTGCCGGTATAGCGCATGTCTGCCTGTTGTACCCGGGCAAAGGCCATGCTGTCGACCTCGGTCCGGTAAAAAGGGTTCGAAGAGTCGATGACCGCACCGATGACGATGGGAAATATCCACAGTCCGATGTTTTGCACTGAGAACATGAAGCCGTAAGCGGTACCCAGCTTGCTTTGCCTGACGATTTTGGTCACGGCCGGCCACATGGCTGCAGGAACCAGTGAGAAGGCAATACCGAGCAGCACGATGGGTATGCGCGGCTCAATGTAGGTTTTGGCAAACATCAGGTGGGCGATGATCAGCAGGCCTGATCCGAGATACATGAGTGTGGCACTTTTCCCTTTGTTGTCGGTGATCCATCCAAAGAGCGGTGTCAGGAGGATGGTTCCGTACATCAGGTATGAGGTCACATCCCCGGCAAGCGCACGGGGCATGGCGAACTTGTTCATCAGCAAGTCGGGCGCAAACTTCAGGAAGGGGAAGACGGCAGAATAGAACGTGACGCATAGGATGGTGATATAGATCACCGAGCGGTTGGTCACCAGGAACTTCAAATCCTTCCACTTGAACTCGTCTTCCGGATCCTTGATGTCGATATCCACTTCGCGGTCCACTTTATAGTCCATGACCATATAGATCATAAAGGCAAGCAGCCCGGCCCACAGGATGACGACGCCGACCCAGATGGCCGTGGTCCACTCGGGGTAGATCAGCCGGGGCGACATGGTGAAGGCGAGTGCTGCGCCAAGCCGGCCGACGGCCAGGTTCAGTCCCAGTGCAAGCGCCAGCTCCTTGCCGGTAAACCACTTGACAATCACCTTGGAAAGCACCACGATGCCTGTTTCGGCTCCCAGTCCGAACACAAAGAAGCCCAGCGACATCATTTTGAGTGCTGGTGACCAGGAGGTCATGAAGGAGTCCATGAACTGGTAGCCAAAGCCTCCATCCAGGAAGATGTCCGAAGCACCATAGGCTGTAATCGTGCCACCAAGAGCCATCAGGAAGATAAAGGAAAAGCCGGTGATCCTGATGCCGATCTTATCCAGGATAATCCCTCCCAGCACGGCCATTGCCAGGAAGACGTTGGGGATGGAATAGGCGGATATGAAAAAGCCGTATTCAGTAGAGGTAAAACCCAGATTCATTCGAATCAAGTCGGCCAGCGGTGCCAGGGCATCATAAAAATAGTAGTTGGTGGCCATGGCAAAACTGCTTAGGGTGAGTACGATCCACCTGGCCGTTTTCGATTCGTGAAGCTTTTTCTTGATCTTTGCTACCATTTGTCAGGGTTTAAGTTTGGTTTATTCAGAGGTGTTTTTTCAGTTCCTGCAAAAAAGCGCGCGTCTTTTCGAGCGTCTTGCGTATTTCAATGTCCCTTTGGAGGTCATCCAGGTTTTTGCTGAGCTTCTCCCGGGCCCCTTTCAGGGTATATCCCCTTTCCTTTACCAGGTGATAGATGAGATGGAAGTGGTCTACATCCCGTGGCGTGAATAACCGGTTGCCTTTCTTGTTCTTCTTTGGCCGGACGATGTCAAACTGCTGTTCCCAATAGCGTATCAGCGAAGTGTTGACGTCAAACATGCGGGCCACTTCGCCGATGCTGTAATACATTTTGTCGGGATTGTGCTTTTTGGTGCTCATTTTTGGCTGTAAATCATGACCAAAAATAAAAAAAAGAAATCGCTAAAGGAAAAAAATCTTCCATCGCATTGCGCGGGAACCTGCCGGTTTCTTATATTTGTTTTTCTGATGTTTGTCTTTGTGTCCATCGAATCGGGTAGCAGCGGTCCATGCTGGCCACCCTTTTCCTTATTCACAGTCAGCGGTCATGAGCGCACTTGGCTGCCTGCCGAAAAACAATCAAATGAACCGACCAGCCTCCCTGGTTATTTTCCTGCTTCTCCTTGCCTGTGTCGCGATGGAGTCTGTTGCTGGCGGTGAAGGTGCCAGGTCAACGGTTCCGCGTGATTCCATTTTGATGCAAGGGGTGATGCCTTCCCATCAGCATGACTTCCTTAACCCGGGCGCCCTCCGTTCAGGACCCATTTGCGAGTCACTGGAGCGGTTGTCCGCATTTTCCTTTTCATTGCTTCCTGATACCAGCTATCCCAGCATCCGGCCGTTGCATTACCGGGTATTTCATTACATGAACGGGCTCAAGGCCGGGACCCGTCTTATAGCTGATGATTATAGGGATGTGGAAGGCGTGCTGACGTTCAGGGGGGGATTTGCGCGTGACATGCCAATCGCTGGCAAGGTTACAGGGAAACCGGCAAGCATCAGGAAGATCTGGCAATATACCACGCATTACGATACCACCCGGACACAATACGGCATGTGGGGAGGTGGCATGGGCTGGACTGGTCAGC
>PUOJ01000155.1 GCA_003552075.1 Bacteroidales bacterium | reverse complement strand
TCATTCTTCATTTTTCATTTTTCACTCTTCACTTTTCATTTATCATTTTTCACTCTTCACTTTTCATTTTTCACTCTTCACTTTTCATTTTTCACTCTTCACTTTTCATTTTTCACTCTTCACTTTTCATTTTTCACTCTTCACTTTTCATTTTTCACTTTTCACTTTTCATTTTTCACTTTTCACTTTTCATTTTTCACTTTTCACTTTTCATTTTTCACTCCCCTACCCGTGTTCCAGGAAGTAGATGGCTTCCCGTTCAAACTGCCCCGGCTCTTCGGCGTGCAACCAGTGGCTTGCATTGGAAATGGTGCTGATCTTTGCCTGGGGAAAAAGCTTTTCAATGCGTGGAATATCTTCATCCGGCACATAGTCGGATGCTCCGCCCCGGATAAAAAGCACCGGCTTATCGAATGGGTCATCTGCCTCCACAGGGCGAAAGATCTCTTCGAGGTTTTCCCTGATGGCCTCCAGGTTCATCCGCCATCCCAAGCTGGCCCGGTCTTTCCAGTAAAGGTTTTTATGCAGGAACTGCCGGAGTCTCGGATTGGAAATGGTGTGTTGCATGTGTTGCATCACTTCCCGGCGGCTGGAAAAAGCAGACAGGTCGATGTCGAGGAGTCTGTCGATGATTGTCACATGCGTACTGCCGTGTGTGCTGGCCGCGGGACTGATGTCGGCCACCAGGAGTTTCTGTACCCGCTCGGGGTAGTCAAAGGCAAACTGCATCGCTGTTTTCCCACCCATGGAGTGGCCCAGCAAGGATATCTTTTGCAGTTCACGGGCATCCAGAAACTCCAGCAGGTCATCCACCATGGCTTCATAGTTATGGATGCGACTATGGCCTGAACGGCCGTGATTGCGCTGGTCAGGCACAAAGACTTCGAAGCCCTCTTCCGCAATGTTTTTTGCGATGGATGCCCAGTTGTCCGACATCCCGAACAGCCCGTGGAGGATCACCAGCGGCTGCTGGCCTTCTTCGCCGTAAGTTCTGTAGAATAGCTCCATGATATATAATTAAAGACGAAAGGACGAAAAGACAAAAAGACAAAATGTCTAAAAGTCAAAAGGTCGAAAGGTCTAAAAGTCCAGGCCTGCGATATCCACAAACTGGTGTGCAAAAACCTCGGCCAACTTCAAACCTCAAACTTCAAACCTACTTAACCCCTTAACCCAGCAACACGCCAAATGTCTTAGCACATCACAAGCATCCAGGGTAACTTTAACTCAACCTTAACCTTAATCTTCTTACTGCTTACTGCTTACTGTATACTACCTTCCACTTCTTACTTCTTACTTCTTACTTCTCCCTCCCTCAAGGCAGCGCAGGTACAACTGGATGGTATTTTGCAGGCCGTAATAGAGCGCATCGGAAATCAGGGCATGGCCGATGGACACCTCCAGCAGGTGTGGCACCCTGGCCGCAAACCAGGTGAGGTTATGGAGGTCGAGATCGTGTCCGGCATTGATGCCAAGGCCAGCCTCGTGGGCCACTTCGGCAGCCTTTACAAAAGGTGCCACTGCAACTTCCTTGTTATCCGGATACCCCACCGCATAAGGTTCGGTATACAGCTCCACCCGGTCGGTGCCCACATCTGCGGCTTTCCGGATCCTTTCCGGATCTGTTTCTATGAAGAGGGAAGTGCGGATGCCATGAGATTGAAGTTCAGCAACGACATCTGTAAGCAGTTCCCTGTGCTTCAAGGTGTCCCACCCTGCATTGCTGGTAAGTGCGTCGGGTGGATCCGGGACAAGCGTTACCTGTTCGGGCTTCACCCTGGTGACCAGGTTCAGAAAGTCCCGTGAAGGGTATCCTTCGATGTTAAACTCTGTCTTGACCACAGGACGCAAATCCAGCACATCCTGGTAACGGATGTGGCGCTCATCCGGCCTCGGGTGAACAGTAATCCCTTGCGCACCAAACTGCTCGCAGGCTTTTGCGGCCTTGATCACGTCCGGAATGTTGCCACCACGGGCATTTCGTATGGTGGCAATTTTATTGATGTTTACACTTAAACGTACCATGATTGCGTTTTTTTCACAAAGCTAAGAATAAAAACAAATGTCTGACCTCACCCTGGTTGTGGATTGAATTACAGACAAGGTTGATATGTAATGCTTTTTTATAAAAATTGTATCTTCACAAAAAAAAAGGACTGATTATGCGTGCCAAAGACATGCTCAGCAAGATGGTCATGCCACTGAAGCCCACCGACCCTGGGAGCCTGGCGCTCAACTGGATGGAAGACATGGGCGTCACCCATTTGCCGTTGGTGGAAGGAACGCATTTTCACGGACTGATCAGGAATGCGGACATCTACGACCTGGAAGACCTCGACGAAAGCATTGGCAAACATAAACTTCCCTTGCACCGCGCATTCGTCTATCACGATGTGCATCTGTATGAAGTCCTTCGGCAGGCAGCGGCCGAACATCTGTCGCTTGTCGCGGTGCTGGATCACCACGATCACTATGCCGGAGCCATCACCACGCAGGAGCTCACACAAGCCATTGCTGGTTTTACTTCGATTATGCAGCCTGGTGGCATCATCGTGCTGGAGGTCAACGAACAGCAGTATGCCCTCAGTGAGATCGCACGCATCATCGAGTCCAATGATGCGAAAGTCCTCAGCTCGTCCGTCACCTCTGCGCCGGACAGCACGCAGCTTGAAGTTACTCTCAAGCTCAATGTGATGGACCTTTCCAGTGTGATCCAGACACTCAACCGCTATGATTATATCGTGAAAGCTTCCTTTGCGGAAGAAAGCCAATACGACAGCTTGCTAAGCGAACGTTATGAGGCCCTGATGAAGTTCCTTGACACATAGCCTGCATGCATAACACAGGCCAGCTTACTTGAAAATTTTGATTAAAAAGGGCTGGATCCCCATTGCACCATGTCACTCAAAACCGTTTACCTGCTCCTGTTCATCACATTAGGCTGCACGATGGTGCATGGCAATGGCTTGCTTCAGCCTGCGACATCGACCGATGTGCCAGGAACGATTGCTGGGGCGCTGAATAAAGATGATGCGCCGGAAGCGCTGCCGCCGATGAAGGGGTCAACATCTGCGCATTATGTCATCCACCGCATCACGCTGGAAGGAAACCACGCCACGCGAGCGAGCACCATTATGCGCGAGATCCCCTTTGCTTTGGGAGACAGCCTGTCCGGTGACAGATTGGCTGCCCGACTGGAACAAGCCCGATTAAACCTGATGAACACCGGCTTGTTTAACTTCGTGGAGACAGCGGTGAAGATGCCCGACAGCCAGGCCGTTGCCATTCGCTTTCACTTCGTGGAGCGCTGGAACATCTGGCCTTTGCCGGTACTCGAGCTGGAAGAGCCAAACCTCAACCAATGGCTTGATGACCCCTCCTTTTCTGCTTTAAATTATGGCATCAGCATAAACGCCTATAATCTCTCCGGGCGAAATGAAAGCATCCACCTTGGGGCCAGGGCCGGAAACGTGCAAAGCCTGCACCTCAAGCTGAACACCCCTTATTTTGGCAGAGGCAAATCTGTCAGAGCGGAGCTGGAGTACAGTCTGGACAGGAGCAAAAGGCGGGCATATGGAACCGAAGACAACGAGCAGCTTATCGCCAGGCTGACCGATGCCTACATTTCGCAGGAATATGCATTTTCAGGAGCACTGCGCCTTCGTCCGGGGTTCTACAACACCCATCTTTTCTCTTTTTCCTTTCATTATCACAATTACGCAGACACCTTGCTTGAGCTAAACCCCCGTTTTGGGCCAGACGGGAAAAGCAGCTTTTCCTTTTTTAGTGCAGGATACACCTTTCGCCGTGACCGCCGCGACATCATCGCATACCCCCTGGAAGGATATCTCGTGGAAGCCGGGATAACCCAAAATGGATTGGGCTTGCTTTCGGAAGAAAACATGCGCGTGACATCATTGTTTGCTTCCCTCAGGCATTATGCAAAGCTGACAGACCATTGGTACGCCGCATGGAGCGCACATGGAAAATGGAGCGAGGGGACCACCTTGTCATACTTTGACCGGGAAGGCCTTGGATTTAGCCACTCCCTGGTCAGGGGCTATGAACATTATGTAATCGACGGACACAAGTTTTTCATTTTCAAAACGAACCTGAAATACAACCTGCTCCCTGAGCGCGTAACGGAGATCTCCAGGATCCCTTCTGAAGCTTTATCACGCATCCATTACGCCCTGTATCTCAACTTTTTTACTGACGTGGGCATCATGGACGATCGCCATTACCTCAGCGACAACAATTTGGCCAACCGCTGGCTGTCAGCAACCGGAATCGGGCTGGACCTGCACACCTATTACGACATCGTATTGCGTTACGAGTTCAGCCTGAACAGGCATGGCGAGACCGGTTTGTTTTTCCATCTTGCAGCACCCATTTAATCACGACACACTTCTGTATCGCCAACCCATACCTGCGACGACCGCAATCGTTTGCGATGAGAATATTTCAATTAAATTCCCCCAATTGTTTGGTAATTAGCACCACCAGCCTTTTCTTTGCAAAAAATCAGTTATCTTTATCCGTCTTTTTGAAAGCCGTTAAGGAACATTTTCTGGAATGCCGCTGTTTAACATGCCGGCATCTTCATTTTTATAAATAGACTTGTTTATGAAAACGCGACCCAGATTATCATTTTGGCAGATCTGGAACATGAGTTTCGGGTTCCTTGGAATCCAGTTCGGGTTTGCCCTTCAGAATGCCAACGTCAGCCGGATATTTGAAACCCTTGGTGCACAAGTAGAGGCCATCCCCATACTTTGGATAGCAGCTCCGGTCACCGGCCTGATCGTACAGCCCATCGTGGGTTATATGAGTGACAATACATGGACCCGCCTCGGACGGCGACGGCCGTACTTTCTGTTTGGAGCCATCGGGGCGTCCATTGCATTGATCCTGCTCCCCACAGCACCTTTGCTTTGGATAGCCGTAGGCATCTTCTGGATCCTGGGTGCCAGCATCGACATGTGCATGGAACCTTTCCGGGCATTTGTGGGCGATATGTTGCCTCCCGACCAGCGCAACAAGGGCTTTGCCATGCAGAGCTTCTTTATCGGCACGGGATCCGTGATCGCCTCCATGCTGCCCTGGGCGCTGACCAACCTGGCCGGCATCGCCAACGTGGCGCCCGAAGGGCAAGTGCCTCCATCTGTGCGCGTGGCCTTCCTGGTCGGCGGAATGGTGTTTTTCTTTGCCGTGCTCTGGACCGTCCTGCGCACCAGAGAATATTCTCCTGAAAAACTAAAGGAATTTGAAGAGCTTGAAAAAGGCAAGGAAAGGGTGGAGCAAGACCACAAATCAGGAGAGTTGCTTCCCTATACCCGGTTCAGCAAGCCCTCTGTGCTCTGGTTCCTGCTGGGTGCGGTGCTCACCTTCCTGGTATACCGCTACGATTTTATCCGCAGCGACCTGTACATCCTCACTGTGGGATTCATGCTCTTCGGCATCATCCAGTTCATTGCCGGAAAGCTCATCAAAAGCAAAAACACAAGCAATGGCTTTGTGACGGTCATCAATGACCTGTTCCGCATGCCCAAAACGATGGGGCAGCTTGCCGTGGTACAATTCTTCTCCTGGGTGGGTTTGTTTACCCTCTGGACCTTCGGCACCCCCGGTGTAACCAGCCACCATTACGACATGAAGCTGGATCCATCGCACGTGGCCACGCTTACTGAGTTTTCAGCACGCATGGAGCGGGAGCCTGATGAGGCGTGGGAACGCCGCCTGCCAGCCATCCAGGAAGACCTGGATCTTTACAACACGCAGATTGCAGAAGGGGCAGAAGAAGTGGTCTCCTCGATGCGAGTCGTGCGCTTCTTTCAGCAGCACGCCGACAAGGTAGACCTGCCAGACAATGTCCGGAGCCGCCTCAGGCACATTGATGAGGAATACAACACCGGGGCCAATTGGGTCGGCGTATCCTTTGCCGTATATAACGGCTTTGCTGCGCTGATTGCCTTCCTCCTCCCGGTGATCGCCCGAAAGACCAACCGCAGGTATACCCATGCCTTTGCCCTGATCATGGGGTCCATCGGCTACCTGAGCATCCTGGTGGTCCCGAACCCCAACTGGATCATCCTGTCAATGATCGGCGTCGGCATCGCCTGGGCCAGCATCCTGGCCATGCCCTACGCCATCCTTACAGG
>PUOJ01000104.1 GCA_003552075.1 Bacteroidales bacterium | reverse complement strand
GCGAAGGCTTCAAATGTCCCTTCCGGGGTATACTGGCGTACGTTCACTTCATAGATGTTGGCGTTCATGCTCCACTCGGGGTGGTTCACGGCGCTGATCTCCTTGTCAGCGACCTCACGATCCCTCTCGGGAGCCGGGCCACAGGAGGCCATCGTGATCATCGCAAAAGCCATCAGAAAAAGCAGATAGATGTGCAGTCTTGTTTTTTTCATCGTTTTATATTTATTTGGTTACTAAACAGTTGCAGAACAAAAGGTTGTTGGGTATTGTGGTTACTTGCACAAATGCTCACAAATGCCTCGGTTATCCTTCTACTTACTTCTTACTTCTTACTTCTTACTTACTTCTGTCCCGTGAGGACCTCATACCCATTCGCTGGCACGGAAACCTCCATCTTCCCTTCGTCCGCAGCAAACTCACTCCCAAAATGCGCCTGGTACCGGGTATCCCTTAGCTTTTCCGGAATCGCAAACCGGACCACCTGGTCTTCGTCGCTTTTATTGAAGACTACGATGGCATTTTCGCCAAAATAGGATCGGCTGTATGCCCAGATGTGCTCTTCCAGCTTCAGCGTTTCAAAGTCGCCATATACAAATGCGAGGTTGTCCTTGCGGAGGTGTCCGAGTTTTGCTGCCCTGTCCCGCACATCTTGCTGTCTCTCCGTCAGATTGTCAAACTTCATCGGGCGGCGGCTATCCGGGTCGCTTGCGCCCGGAAGTCCGATTTCATCGCCATAATAGAGCACGGGCACGCCGGGGATGGTCATGATGAAGGCCGTCAGTTGAGAAAGGCGGTCATAACCTACGGGGTCACCCACGCCGATCTCTCGTTCCCAGCCGGGCTCGGTATCGTCTTCATCCCAACGCAAGTCACCTCCTGCCAGCGATATGAAGCGCGGCAGGTCGTGGTTTCCTGTAATGTTGCCCATCAGGTGCTGGTATCCATAATGGGCAAATGACTGGTAAATGCTGTAATCGAGGGTTTCGAAGGAGGAATCATCCTGTCCGAAGACGGACCGGGCATCGAAGTAGAGGTTGAAGTCGAACTGGCCGTCAAGCAGGCCGCTGCCTACGTACTCTCCGATCAGCTCACGGCTGCCGAAGGTCTCCCCTATCTGGTAGAGCCTGCGGTCATTGGGGATCATGTAGTCTTCCTTGAGCTTGCGGGTCATCTCGCGCCAGAATTCCAGGTGGATGTGCTTGGTGGCATCGTGCCGGAAGCCGTCGAAATGGTAGTTTTCGATCCAGAAGAAGGCGCTGTCGGACATCAGGTCGATCACCTCCGGGCGCGTATAGTCGAGGCTTGGCAGGAAGGTATCAAACCAGGTGGTGAGCCGGTGTTCGTCCCATAACCTGATGTTCTTTCGGCCATCGGGGAGATTCAGTGTCGTGGCCCACTCAGGATTATCCTGTATCAGCGGATTGTCTTCGTGGACATGGTTGGCCACGTAATCGAGCAGCAGGTTCATCTCATTGCCATGCGCTTGCGCGAGCAGGTCCTCAAGCTCCTCTTTGGTGCCAAAGCGATGGTCAACCGTTGTCAGGGTAACCGGCCAATAGCCGTGGTAGCCGGTATATTTGCGCTGCGGCTCCGGATGCTCAAAATAGGCATCCTGTGGGTTCTGGGTGATGGGCGTCATCCAGATGGTATTGATGCCGAGCATGTCGAAATAGCCTTCTTCTATCTTTTTCCGGACGCCTGCCAGGTCTCCGCCGTGGTAGTTGGCGCGGTCAGCCACCTCGGGGTCGTCTACGGGCTCATCATTATCCGGGTTGCCATTGTAAAAGCGGTCGATCATGAGGAAGTACATGATGGTGGCCTCATGATCCTCGCGGGTCAGCTGATCGGGATCCGTGACCGGTCTTCCATATTCAAGCGGAATCAGCAGGTCGTTGGAAGGCCCGTGCTCGTTCTGCGCCTGGATGCGAAGGAAGCTCCGCTGCTTTTCCGTGGCATCACCAGGCACCTGGATCTGGATCAGACCATCGTGGATGGTCACATACACATCCGGAATGCGAAAGTTTTGCCATAAGACAAAAATGTCATCCACATTGTTTTCCATGCCAATGTTCACTTTGTAGCGCCTGTGGCTTTCGGGGTACAACCGTGGAGCCACATCGGGGTCTGCCTGGCCAACCTCCAGCAGGGAGTTGAACCCGCCAATGTTGTTATCCACCACATTCGGGTTGTTGGGGTCCAGCATGTCCTCGCCATCTGCCCTGATCTGGTATTGGTAGCGGCCGGGATTCAATTCAAGCGTCGTTTGCCAAACCCCGTCGATGAGGTGCAATGGATTGGCACGCGCGTTCCAATCATTCATCTCGCCACGCAGTGCGACCCTTCGGTAATTTTCACCCTGGGGGTCAAACGTGAATGTAAACCGCTCCCTTTTATCCCGTTTAACGATCAGGCTATAAGGGGTGCCGTCTTTCCAGATTTTCATTTCTGAGAGATGGGGAACAAAGTTCGACCGGGTATAGATCTGCAGGTCCTGGCGGTCGTCGGCAAGTAAAAACCCCAGGCGGTCTGAACCCGTTACAGAATCGATGCCGGCTTCCTTGCCCATCACAAAATAGTCGGTCAGCAGCACCGTGGTAGTATCCCCTTCCAGCTGCACGGGTGAGGCAAGGCCAAAGATGGCGTCGCCGTCCGGGAAAATCCTGTCAGGGCGTGGCTGGCAAGACCAAATGCTGGCAGCTACCAGCAGGGCGGCAAACAATGCCATTGGATATGTTGATGTTTTCTTCGGCATATTTATAGTATTTGGTGTACTTGTTAATTTCAATAAATTTGATCTATGACAGGGTTATGTGGGTTTGAGGTTTGAAGTTAAGATATCCACAAAATCACACAAATAGTTTTCACAGATGCACACAAATGCCTCAGGTAACTTCATTCCTCAAAACCTTTCTATAGTGCCTTCACCAGGAAATAATTCTTTTTGCCCCGTTGCACCACCACGTATTTGTCATTAATGAGGTGGGATGCATCCACTTTGGTTTCTTCCGTGACCTTTTGCTTGTTGATGCTTACGCTGCCTTCCTTGAGCATACGCCGTGCTTCCCCTTTGGATTTGGCGATGCCGGTTTTTTCAGCAAGAAAGGCGGTGAGATCCATTCCCTGGAGCGCTTCGTCGCGCGACACCTCAAACAGGGGCACGCCTTCAAAGACCGCCAGGAAGACATCCTCCGGAATTTTGTGCAAGGCCTCGGTGGTGCCTTTGCCAAAAAGGATGCCAGAGGCCTCCACGGCGGTGTCATAGGCCTCGCGCCCGTGCACCCGCACGGTGATGTCTTCAGCCAGTGTTTTCTGCAACAGGCGCTGATGCGGTGCTTCGCGGTGCTGCTTGATAAGGCTTTCAATTTCTTCCTTCGAAAGCAGGGTAAATATTTTGATGTACCTTTCCGTGTCCACGTCGGAGCAATTGAGCCAGAACTGGTAAAAATGATAGGGAGAGGTATAGCGCGGATCGAGCCACACATTGCCCTGTTCGGTCTTGCCAAACTTGTTGCCATCGGCTTTGGTGATCAGCGGGCAGGTAAGGGCATACACTTCTCCCCCGGTTTTGCGGCGGATCAGCTCAGCTCCCGTGGTAATGTTTCCCCACTGGTCGCTGCCCCCCATCTGAAGTTTGCAGTTCTTGTGCTGATAGAGAAAGAGGTAGTCGTATCCTTGCACCAGCTGGTAGGTGAACTCGGTAAAGGAGAGTCCGGTTTCCAGTCGCTTTTTTACAGAGTCCTTGGCCATCATGTAGTTTACGGTAAGGTGCTTGCCCACCTCACGCAGGAAGCCCAGGAAAGAAAAGCCCTTCATCCAGTCGTAATTGTTTACGATCTCGGCACGGTTCTCTCCCTTGTCAAATTCAAGGAAACGCAGCAATTGTTTTTTAATGGCCTCTTCATTTCGGCGCAGTTCTTCTTCGGTAAGCAGGCTGCGCTCTTCGCTTTTTCCGCTGGGGTCGCCAATCATGCCGGTGGCTCCTCCTACCAGGGCAAGTGGTTTGTGGCCGGCACGCTGCAGGTGCTTGAGCATCATGATCGACACCAGGTGTCCGATATGCAAAGAGTCCGCCGTCGGATCGATGCCCACATAGGCGGTGGTCATCTTCTTCTGCAGCTGTTCTTCGGTGCCGGGCATAAAGTCGTGCAACATGCCACGCCATTTCAGTTCTTCAACAAAATTCATCTGTGTTGGTGTTAATTTTTTAAGGACAAAAAGACGAAAGGACAAAAAGACAAAAGGTCAAAATGTCGAAATGTCGAAATGTCGAAATGTCCGTGTTGGCTGTAGGTTTTTTGGTCATTGGTTTTTGCCTGTTAGCTTTGGGCTGTTGGCTTTGGTCAAATCAGCAGACAAAGATAATGACTTTGCAAATACGGTTGTCTAACTCCCGTTATTCTAATGTGGTGACACTTGCATGCTAAACAATGCAGTGCCCAGGTTGTTGTAATGAGTACAAGAAAACTTTCACCATAAAAGACAGTAAAAGCCCATCTTGCAAATCCCGATCATTCGGGAACAAGTTTTTTGACACACAGGAAGATGATTCTTCATCGCTTGCAGCAGAGCGCCCTGAATGGGCAAATTAATTCAGCCCAGTGGCAACGCCTTGGGTAAACAGGGGACAACACCCCACCAGCGCCCTAAAAGCACGCAGGCTTTTGGTCTTCTTGCCAAAAGCTAAAAGCCAACAGCCAATAGCTAATCTTAGTCCGGCAAAAAACAAACCCCAGATAACCAATAAATTGTAAAATCATAAACAGATAACAATGGACAAACCAGCAAACACCTCATTGGACATTCATCCCATCATCAGGAAGCGTTGGAGTCCGCGCACCTTTGCGGACAAGCCTGTAGAGAAGGAAAAGATCCAGCGGATTTTCGAGGCTGCCCGGTGGGCGCCTTCAAGCTTCAACGAACAGCCCTGGCGCTTCATGGTAGGACACCAGGGCGATGCCACCTGGGGCAAGCTTCACGAGTGCATGGTGGAGTTCAACCAGCTTTGGGCCGGCAAGGCACCGGTGCTGATCCTTGCCATCGGCAACACCAAGTCGATCAAGGGTGGAGAAAATGCCGTTTACCAGTACGACGTAGGTCAAAGCATGTCATATATTACCTTTCAGCTTGAGGAAGAAGGCCTGGTTGCCCATCAGATGGGTGGATTCAGCAGGGAGAAAGCGGCTGAGCTGTTTTCCATTCCCGAAGACCACGCGCCTTTGGTCATGATGGCCATTGGCTATCACGGGGAGCTGGAAGACCTGAACCCGGATTTCCGCGACATGGAGAAGGCCCCGAGGGAGCGCAAGCCGCTTTCGGAGCTTGTTTTTGCGGACAAATTCGGAAACCCCGCGGAGATGTAGGAAGTAAGAAGCAGGTAGTAAGTAGTAAGAAGTAAGAAGAAAAGGGTGCGGTGTCTCGTTGTTGTTGTAACACCGAGTCCCTCTTAATGTGCTAATGTGTTAATGTGCTAATGAAGGGTTTCGGTTGGAAGATGAGGTTCTCCCTTTGGATAACAAAACCCAAAACCTCACCACCCTTCCCCATCAGGCCAAGTGTTTTAGCACGGCACGCACCACGTTCTCGGCGCCTTCGCCGATTTGGGCGATGTCGGCATCGAGCATATAGCAAGGTGTGGTAAATACCTTATTGGCCTCGTCGATCACCACCTGGCCGTGATCGGTGTTTTCGTGTGTGGCTCCCATCTTGCCGATGGCATCCGCCGTACCTTCATCCTGGCCAATGGTCATCTTCACGTCTCCGAGCACTTTAGCTACCAAGACCGGGGAAATACATAATGCTGCGATGGGTTTGCCTTCCTTGTGCATCCCTTTGATGGCTTTTTCCACATCCGGCTGCACTTTGCAGTCCGGGCCGTCAAACGCGAAGGAAGAGAGGTTTTTGGCCGCACCAAAGCCGCCCGGAAAAAGCAAGGCATCATAATCCTTGGGATCAAAGGCGTCCAGTGCCTTGATATTGCCCCGCGCAATGCGTGAAGCCTCTATGAGGACATTGCGTTTCTCATCCATTTCTTCACCGGTCATGTGATTGATCACGTGGTGCTGTTCCATGTCGGGCGCAAACACATCATAACTTGCCCCTTGTTTCTTAATGGCATACATCGCGAGGGTGGCCTCGTGAATCTCTGCCCCATCAAACACACCATTTCCTGCCAATACAACTGCAAATTTCT
>PUOJ01000031.1 GCA_003552075.1 Bacteroidales bacterium | reverse complement strand
GAGGCCTGTATTTGCGGGCAGATACAATGAATTGATCCATCAGTGAGCAGTGTTTTGACGCAGATGCAAAGATAAAAGATTTTGGCTTTTGGCCATTGGCTTTTGGCTTTTAGCTATTGGCTATTGGCAATTAGCTATTGGCAAGAGAGTTCATGCCAACAGCCAGAAGCCAAAAGCCAACAGCTAACAGCCAACAGCCAACTATATAAGGCCTTTTTTATGTTTTTCGCCGATAGCCGTGAGCATGTCTTCGGTCATCGCATCCAGGTCATAATCCGGCTTCCACCCCCAGTCCTTGCGGGCAGGAGAATCGTCCACGGAGTTTGGCCAGGAATCCGCGATATCCTGGCGGAAATCAGGTTCGTAGCTGATCTCAAATTCGGGAATGTGCTTCTTGATGGATTCTGCCATCTCTGCTACGGTGAAGTCCATCGCCCCCACATTGTAGTCGCAGTGATAGTTCAGCTTGTCGAAGTCTGCTTCCATGAGGTCGATGGTTGCCTTGAGACAGTCTGGCATGTACATCATGGGGAGGCGTGTGTTTTCATTGACGAAGCAGGTATACTTCTTGTTTTTGATGGCTTCGTAATAGATGGCCACGGCATAGTCGGTGGTACCTCCGCCTGGAAGGGTTTCGTGACTGATGATGCCGGGATAGCGGAGTCCACGGACATCCATCCCATACTTCTTTACATAATAATCACCCAGCAGCTCACCGGCAACCTTGGTCACCCCATAAATGGTGGTGGGTTTGAGGATGGTTTCCTGGGGCGTGTTGTCCACGGGCGTGGTGGGTCCAAAAACCGCAATGGAGCTGGGTACAAGCACCTGCTTCATTTTGCGCTCGCGGGCAAGCTCCAGGATGTTGATCAGGCCGTTCATGTTCACGTCCCAGGCCAGCATCGGGTTCTTCTCCCCGGTGCCCGAGAGAATGGCGGCCATGTTGATGATCACGTCAATTTTATACTTGTCCACCACGGCAACCAAGCCTTCCTTGTCGAGGGCATCAACGACCTCACAAGGTCCTGTCTCCAGGAGCTTTTCAGAAGGCTTCGTTTTACGGACGCCCGCAACAACCTGGTCGCCGCCATAGATATTTCGTAATGCAAGGGTTAACTCCGATCCGATCTGTCCTGCTGATCCAACTACCAAAATGTTTTTCATGCGTTTGTGGTTTAAGCGTTTATAATGAATGACGAAATGACAAAAGGACAAAAAGACAAAAAGTCAAAAGGTCTAAAAGTCGAAAGGTCGAAAAGTCCGGGTATGCGATGGCTTCAAGCTGATTTGCAAAACCTTGAACTTCAAACCTCAAGCCCTCTTAACCCCTTAACTTTTTAACCCAGTAACCCCTTAACCTCAACCTTAACCTTTGTTTATTTGTGGATTACTTTCTACTTCTTACTTCTTACTCCCTACTCCTTACTCCCCAGGTCGCGGAACCCAGTGCGCCGAAAACCCGATATGGGCAAAAATATACATTTTTTACGGATTCCAAAAAGGAGAAAAAGCGAAAGCCATATTCATCAAAAACAATATCTTTGCCTGAAAATCACCTCTTACTGTAGCCGGTTCAGCTTTTGTTGATCGCGTTTGCCTGGTGACTGCGTTCGTTCCATTGGTAATCGCCTTCCGGTCAGTGAACAGGCATGTATGAGCATTCGCCAAAGTTCGGCCAGCATAGTAATCTAAATCGTTGAGTTTGACAGTTATTTACATAAATCAGTTGCAAAAACCACATAAAAAAGAATCGTATGTACGGAAAAATCAAAGAACATCTTCAGAAAGAATTACAGGAAATACGTGATGCCGGTCTATACAAGGAGGAACGCATCATTGTTACGCCCCAGGATGCCAAAATCAAGGTGCAATCGGGGCAAGAGGTGCTTAACTTTTGTGCCAACAACTACCTGGGCCTCTCCAACCATCCGGAGCTAATCAAGGCCGCCAAGGAAGGCATGGATGAGCGGGGTTTTGGTATGTCGTCTGTGCGCTTTATTTGCGGCACCCAGGATTTGCACAAGACGTTGGAAAAAAAGATAGCTGAGTATTTCGGAACTGATGATACCATTCTTTATGCGGCATGTTTTGATGCCAATGGCGGTGTGTTTGAGCCCATGCTGACCAAAGAGGATGCCATCATCTCCGACTCGCTGAACCATGCCTCCATTATTGATGGTGTGCGCCTTTGCAAGGCGGCCCGGTACCGATATGAGAATGCCAATATGGAAGATCTTGAAGCCAAACTGAAAGAGGCACAAGCACAACGTTTCCGCATCATTGTAACAGACGGTGTGTTCTCTATGGACGGGAATGCGGCTCCGATGGACAAGATAGTTGAGCTTGCAGAGAAGTACGATGCTATGGTGATGGTAGATGAATGCCACTCGGCTGGTGTTGTCGGTAAAACAGGTCGCGGTGTAACAGAACTGTTTGATATCCGTGGCGAGGTGGACATCATTACCGGTACGCTGGGTAAAGCATTTGGGGGAGCTATCGGCGGGTTTACCACTGGGCGTAAAGAGATTATCGAATTGCTGCGACAGCGCTCACGTCCATATCTCTTCTCAAACTCCCTGCCCCCGGGTGTGGTAAATGCCGGCATCAAAATGTTTGATATGATGGCTGAAACCCATGAGTTGCAGGATAAGCTGCACAGTAACACCGAGTATTTCATGAACAGGATGGAAAAGGCCGGTTTCGACCTGAAGCCGACACAGTCTGCCATTGTAGCTGTGATGCTCTATGATGCACCCCTCTCACAGGAGTTTGCGGCCAGGTTACTTGATGAAGGCATCTATGTGATTGGCTTCTACTATCCGGTTGTCCCCAAAGGCCAGGCGCGCATCCGTGTACAGGTATCAGCAGCCCACGAAAAGGAGCACCTTGACCAGTGTGCAGACGCATTCATCAAAATCGGAAAAGAGCTTAAAGTCCTGTAGTGTTGAATCTCATTGATACGCATACCCACATCTACCTGGCGCAATTTGATCACGACAGGAAAGATGTCATCGCCCGTGCTGCTTCCGAAGGCATCTCGCATATGCTGATGCCCAATATCGACAGCCATACTGTTGCCGATATGCTCAAAGTGGCACGGGCTTTCCCGGATACCTGCCTTCCAATGATGGGCTTACATCCCACCTCGGTCAAAGAGTCTTATAAAACCGAACTGGATGTGATCGCGTCCTGGTTTGAAAAAGGAAATTTTGTTGCTGTTGGTGAATCGGGGATAGATCTTTACTGGGACACCAGTTATGAGAAAGAACAGAAAATCTCTCTCGAGCGCCACATCGACTGGGCTTTGCAATATGATCTGCCATTGGTGCTGCACTCCCGAAACTCACTGAAGGAGCTGTTTGAGGTCTTGTGGCCCTACCGCCAAAAAAACCTTCGTGGCGTGTTCCATTGCTATCCCGGAGGGGTGGAAGATGCGAAAAAAGTCCTCGATATGGGCTTTATGCTGGGCATCGGCGGAGTGGTGACTTACAAGAACAGCCAGATGGCTGAAGTGGTAGCTGCTATAGACCTGGAGCATCTTATCCTGGAAACTGACGCGCCCTTCCTTGCCCCGGTACCGCATCGCGGCAAACGCAATGAGAGTGCCTTTGTAAGACACGTGGCCGATAAGGTGGCAGCGATCAAAGGGATGGATGTGGATGAGGTGGCCCGGGTGACTACCGGAAACGCACGCCAGTTGTTTAGACTACCTTAACCTCAACCTTAACCTCAACCTCAACATGCCCACTCAGCCTCCCATCCTCGTCATATACACCGGCGGCACAATCGGCATGGTGGAAGACCCCGAAACCGGTGTGCTGAATCCATTTGACTTTGAACACCTCACTGACCAGATTCCTGAGATCCGGAAGTTCAATTACCATATTGGGAGCATTTCATTTGATCCCATCATTGATTCCTCCAATATGGAGCCGGAAGTGTGGGGGCGCCTGGCGACGATCATCGAAGAACACTATGAGCAATATGATGGCTTTGTGATCTTGCACGGGTCGGATACCATGGCCTACACGGCTTCTGCACTGAGCTTCATGCTCGAGAACCTCTCCAAGCCGGTGGTCTTGACAGGGTCCCAACTACCTATCGGAATGATTCGCACCGACGGAAAAGAAAATTTCATCACATCCATAGAGATTGCTGCGGCACAAAAAAACGGCCGGGCTGTTGTGCCGGAGGTGTGTATCTATTTTGAGTACCAGTTATACAGGGGTAATCGCACACATAAGTTCAACGCAGAGCACTTTGAAGCTTTCCGCTCAGATAATTACCCTGTGCTGGCGCAGGCAGGTGTGCACATCAACTATAACGAAGCCGCCATCCAGAAGGCTACCGATCAGGAGTTCAGGATTTTTACCCAGATGGACACCCGTATTGCCATACTGAAGCTTTTTCCAGGCATCAGCCGCCAAGTGGTGGCTGCGGTGTTGTCGATCGAAGGTTTGAAGGCTGTGGTGATGGAGACCTATGGTTCAGGCAATGCACCTACCTGTAGCTGGTTTCAGGAGGAAGTGCGTGTTGCTGTGGATCGTGGGTTGGTAGTCTGCAATGTGACCCAATGCCAAGGCGGTTCGGTGATTATGGGCAAATATGAAACCAGTGCCTGGATGGAACAGGCCGGGGTCATCAGTGGATACGACATGACCACTGAAGCAGCCGTTACCAAGCTGATGTATCTGCTTGGTAACAGCTACTCTGCCGCTAAACTCAAAAAATATTTTCAGAAATCACTCCGGGGGGAGGTTACTAATCACTAGTGCTTAGTAACCAGGTGCTCTCTGTTTTTTGTATTGAATCAGGAATCCAGTATTGTTTGTTTTGAGCGTTGCTGTCTCATCCTGGCTTCAAACCTTACTGCCCTTGATAGCACTTTTCTTCATGCATAAAAGGATACCTGAAATCCGTCGGGGGATTGAAAGTCTCTTTTACCGATCGAGGGTTGGTCCAGCGGAGGAGGTTCAGATAGCTTCCGGCTTTGTCGTTGGTGCCTGACCTGCGTGAACCACCAAAAGGTTGCTGCCCGACCACCGAACCGGTCGGTTTATCATTAATATAGAAATTGCCGGCTGCATAGCGGAGGATCTGGCAGGCTTTGACCGTAGCATATCTGTCTTTTGAGAATATGCTTCCGGTCAGTCCATAAGGCGATGTGTCATTGCATAGCTGCAGGGTCTTTTCAAAATCTTCATCTTCATATACATATACCGATAATACCGGACCGAATATCTCCTCCTCCATGGTTACAAAGTGCGGATCTTTGGTTAACACCACGGTGGGATCAATGAAATAGCCTGTGGACTTATCTCCCCCGCCACCGAAGATGACTTCAGCATCAGGGGAGTCCTTGGCCTTATTGATATACCCCATGATCTTATCATAGGCCTTTTCGTCAATCACAGCATTTACGAAGTTACAGAAGTTGCGCACATCGCCTTTTTTTATCAAGCCAATGTTTTCGCCCATTTTTTGCTTGATCTCCGGCCAGAGCGATTTTGGAATGTAGGCACGGGAAGCAGCCGAACACTTTTGTCCCTGGTATTCGAAAGCACCCCTGACCAGCGCAGTGGACACCTCATCGGTATTTGCAGAAGGATGGACAAACACATAGTCCTTACCACCAGTTTCACCTACCACGCGTGGGTAGGAGCGATATTTGCCCAGGTTCTTGCCTACCGTTTCCCAGATGTTGTCGAAAGTGGTATCGGAACCGGTGAAATGGATGCCGCCCAGGTTTTCATCCTTGAACACGATGTCTCCAATCATGCTTCCCTGTCCGGGAATGAAATTGAGCACACCGTCAGGTAGCCCGGCTTCCTGGTATATCTTCATCAGGTAATAATTGGAAAGCAATGCTGTGGTGGCTGGCTTCCAGACCACGGTATTGCCAAGGACGGCCGGGGCAAGTGCCAGGTTTGAGGCAATGGCCGTGAAATTAAATGGGGTAATGGCGAATACGAATCCTTCCAGCGGCCGGTATTCCACCCGGTTGAGGTTGCCCCGCTCGGAGTGAGGCTGGTCATTGTAAATGTCACTCACGTAGTGCGCATTGAAACGAATGAAGTCCACGGTCTCGCAAACGGCCTCAATTTCTGCCTGGTAGGCATTCTTCCCCTGTCCCAGCATAGTCGAGGCGTTCATCAGCGCACGATACTTGGTTGCGATGAGCTCAGACACCTTGAGGGTGATTGACACGCGCTCCACCCAAGACAT
>PUOJ01000190.1 GCA_003552075.1 Bacteroidales bacterium | reverse complement strand
GGTGTAAAGTTTTGACACGTCCACCCAATATAGAAGGATAAGCTGTCAGGTCCTCCACGGTCGTGACCGGGATATCCAGTTTGCGGATATAAGAAGCTGTACCTCCTGTACTCACAATCTCAATGTGGGCAGCATGCAACGCCCTGATAAGCTTCTCACCGGCTTGCTTATCATAAAGTGACACAAGGGCCCTGGTGTGCTTCTTCCTGAGCTGTTCATCCATTGAAAAAAAGGTTTATCTTTGCAGCCTTAAAAATTCACACGAAGTTACGCTAAATTTTCAGATATGGCTTTTCAGAACAAAGAAAAAATTTTTTCACGCAAGTGGTTTGTATCCTATACACTGATATTGCTCGGTGCCTTCATCATGGCCAGTGGCTATGTGCTGTTTGTCAGCCCCTACAAGATTGTTCCCGGCGGGGTATATGGCATCGGCATCATCCTGTATCACCTGATGGACTTTCCTATCGGTATTACCGGCCTTGCGCTGAACATTCCATTGGCCATAATCGGGGTCAGGGTCCTCGGTCCTCGCTTTGGAGTCAAGACGGTAGTGGGCTTTTTCCTGGTATCAGGCTTTATTGACGGCATTGAAATGCTTTACGGGTCGGAACCCCTCGTAGAGGATGACGCGCTGCTTTCCAGCATTTTTGGTGGTGTGTTTATCGGCTTGGGCCTGGGACTCATTTTTAAAGCCAGGGCTACATCTGGTGGTACAAGCATCCTGGCCATGATTATCACCAAGTACACCCGCATCCCCATAGGGCAAAGCCTTGCCATCGTGGATGCACTGATCGTACTGATGGCCCTGCTCTCATTCGGCGACTGGACCATCCCGCTTTATTCTCTGATCGTGATCTTCATCACCGGCAAGGTGATCGATGTCGTCATGGAAGGATTCACCTATGAAAAGACCCTCTTTATCGTCAGCAATAAGTATGATGAGATTGCCCAAAAGATCCTGGAGGACCTCAAGCGCGGCGGTACCTTCATCGAAGGGAAAGGCATGTACAAACAAGATGAGAAGAAGATAATTTTTGTGAATGTCACCCGCAGGGAAATGGCAGTCCTGCATGATTTTATTCTGCAAATAGACCCGGATGCCTTTGTCACCGTCATCGAGGCATCAGAAATTCTGGGAAAAGGTTTCCGGCCCCTCGATGAAACAGCTGGCAGCTAACAGTTAGCTAACAGCCTCAGATCTCTTCATAAGCTTCCATAAGTTTGCCCCAACATTGCTTTTTTAAAACCAATTGTATATTTTTGTAGTCATAACAAAAAATATACATGACAATAATCATTATATATTTCTTATATATATGATGGAGGCAAAGGCCGGAGGGACGGAGGGCGGGTTTATGTATGCGATGCAAAAAAAGATGATATCTGCTGTCTATTTGCAGAATTATTAATAGTTTTGTTTTGGTGAATCCAATATAAAAATTACCATAAAACGTCTGGCATACAGTGAAGCATGCCATGAGGCTTCTTTTTTTACCACCGATAAATTTAAACCCTTGCATGATGAACAAAATTACCTTTACAAGCATAGCTATTGTTTTATCCTTATTGCTACTATCGGGCGGCAAATTACAGGCCCAGATGTTTGATGCAGACGTCTCAGCCATCGAAAAAAGCCATGCTGAAGGGCGTAACAACCGTCTTCCTGCGGACTTCTTTGATGACCCTGACAATGTGGATCGCTTCCTTGAGCAATTTCATGGAAAAGGGGAACGAATTGTCGGAGGTGAAACTGTGGATATTGCCGATTATCCCTGGCAGGCATCGCTGCAGACCACGACAGGCGCTCATTTCTGTGGAGCGGTGTTGGTTGATGCCAATTGGGCCATTACAGCAGCACACTGTCTTGTCTTTAACGGAGATGAGGTAAATCCCGACAACATCAGGCTAAGGGTTGGATTTACCGCGTTGTCATCAGCAGAAGGATCTACACATACCATTGATGACCTCTTCGTTTATCCCGATTATGATGATGACGATTTTCAATATGATATTGCTTTGCTAAAGCTGAGCCAACCCCTTAACCTTGCAGATGAAAATGTAGCTACGGTAGGTCGTGTAACACAGCGGGACGCGGATCAGGGCATGACTGACCCCGGCGAGATGGCCAAGGTTTCCGGATGGGGCAGACTGTCATATGGTGGTACATCTCCGGACAGCCTCCAGGCCATCGAGGTCCCCATTGTTGACGTAAACGAAACCAACTATTCTCCGGCACAAATTACTGATGACATGATCATTGCGGGGGCCGACAACATGGATTCCTGCCAGGGCGACAGCGGAGGTCCCATGGTAGTCAAAGATGGTGTGGGTTGGTATAAAGTGGCCGGCATCGTCAGTTTTGGCGTAGAATGCGGCCTTCCTGGTTATCCCGGCGTGTATGCCAGGGTCAGCTTTTTTGAAGACTGGCTGGATCAATACCTGGTAGATCCAGACCCCAATCAGTTTACCACCTTGCACCATGAAAGCTTTGGCGACGGAGACATCCCGGAAGGTTGGACAAACGAAGTGATAGAAGGTCCGGTTAATTTCCCCGGATGGGAATGGACCAATACCGGAGGAGAATGGGGCGGACAACTGAATTCCACCACGGCCGATGACGGCTATATGATACTAAACTCCGATGCGCATGGAGCATCAGGGATATCAGAGGAGGCTGACCTGATCAGCAAGTCTTTTGACTTTACTGACATCACGTCCAATCTGCTCTTTTCGGTTGAACATTGGGCCAGAACCTTTGGCAATGCCGATGTGCGCATTTATATCAGCACCGATGATTTCGAAACACAAACAGCGCTCTACAGGTGGTATGATGCCCCACAAAATAACACCAACGGCCCCAATCCCGTCATTTCTGAATTCGACATCACGGATATTGCGCAAGGCGAGCCCAATGTCAGAATAAAATTTAAGTGGATTGGGTCTTACGACTATTGGTGGCTTCTCGACGACTTCAAATTGCAGACAGAAAACCCCGAGAAGCAGGTGCACTTTGTGGTCACGGATGGGGAAGAGCCAATCGAAGACGTATTCATTACCACGCAATATACAGACCAGGAGGCCATGACCGATGCCGCTGGAGAGGCTTCACTCACGCTTTATGAGGGCAGTTATGACCTCTCAGCGTCAAAAGCAGATTTCTTCCTTTATGAGGAAACAATCGAAGTGACCGCGGATGGCCAGGTGGTGCACATAGAAATGGAAAAAATCCCGGTTCCTCAAATCGTCATAGACACGAATGAAATTGAGTTTTCACTTCCCCAGGGAACCATCGGCAGCATACCTGTCAACATTGCCAACCCCGGTGACCTTGAACTGGAGTATGCACTCTTTACTCAACCCGTCCAAAAAGATGATAAAACAGCCCCAGGCACACATGAAACAGCCCATTATCCGGGTTATGGTGACGAGCCAGGAGGCAGCCTCTCGTCAAAGTCAATTACAATGGCGCCAGGTGCAGCTGACAGTGAAGCAAAAGAAGAAAATCGAGACACGGGTACCGTGGTGATACATCACGACAATGGGCCTAGCACTGCCATCGGCAATGAAGACGAGTCCTTATCATTCATTGCTGCGACACGTTTTACTGCAGAGGACCTGGCCGCGTTTTATGGTGTATATGAACTTTCAGCAGCCAAATTCCATATTTCCAGTGATGCGTTTTCAGAGATTCAGGTGAAGGTATGGGAAGGGGGCTCCATCAGCGGTCCTGGTACAGAGGTTTATACTTCGGACGTCACAGAGGATATACTCATCGGACAGTGGAATACATTTGTCTTTGACGAGGCCATTAGCCTCAGCGAGGGTGAGGAGTACTGGATCGGATACGCAATTGTGACAGAACCCGGGCATCCGGCATCCACAGACGGTGGCCCCATGGTTGCGGATAAGGGAGGCTGGATCTACATCAACAATCAATGGATGCAACTCACCACTGCAAATCCGAATCTTGACTACAACTGGAACATCAGAGGGGTGCTGCATATTGCCGAGGATATCGATTGGCTTTCTTTCGACCCCCAAAGCGGGGTAGTTGCACCTGGATCCAATATGGATGTAGACTTCATTTTCAGTGCCGAAGACCTGGACATGGACACTTATGAAGCCCAGGTCATCGTGCAGAATAATGCCGGGGAAAACATCCACATTCCGGTAAGCTATACCGTAACCCCCCCGGAATATGATGTCACCTTTGAGATCACTGATCCCGAGGGCAACGACATCGACGATGCTGCCATTAGCCTTGCCGGATTTACAAATGATCCGGGCAATTATGAGTTTCCGGATGTCCCTGCAGGCCTGCATGATTATGAAGTAAGCAAAACAGGGTATCAGACTGCTACAGGACAAATCCATGTGGTTGATGAAGACCTGGTAGTTGAAGTGATTCTGCTGGAGGATGATGCGGATACCGTTGCCCTTCACATACAGATTGAAGATGAGTTTGAAGACCCCGTAGAAGATGCATATGTTCACATCCAGGGCTTTGGCTTTAAGCTATCTGACGCCAATGGGAACACCACATTCAATGTCATTCCAGGAACTTACGACTTCACTGTTAGCAAAGAGGGATTTGAAGACCTGACGGACGAAGTGGTTGTAACATCAGACAGCGAACAGTTCCTTGATGTGATATTGACCTACCTGCGTTTTGATGTGACCATTGACATCAACCTTGATGAAGCCGGAGAAGTTGAAGGTGCAGAAGAATACCATTACGGACAAACTGCGACCATCAAAGCCACTCCAAACACCGGGTATCATTTTGTACATTGGCTGGAAGATGGTGTTGAAGTCACCACGGAAGAGGAATACTCCTTTGTCGTAAAAGAAGACAGAAGCTTTTTGGCCATTTTTGATCTCAACACATACATCATCACCTCATCGTTTACGGGCAATGGTGGCATCGAGCCCTTTGGGGAGGTGGAAGTAACGCACGGCGAAGATATGACTTTCCAGGTTGCACCTGCGCCTGGCAATCATATCGTGGACGTGGAGGTGAATGAAGAAAGTGTTGGCCCGGTGGAAGAATACACTTTTGAGAATGTCATGGAAGACAACCAGACCATCCATGCAGTATTTGATATCAGCAAGTATGATGTGGAGATAAGCATTGAAGGAAATGGCACGGCAGAACCAGATGGAACAGTTGAAGTGCCACATGGAGAAAGCCTGTTAATCGCGTTTACCCCCGATGAAGATCACCATATTTCCGATGTCCTGGTGAACGAACAAAGCGTGGGTGCTTTTGAGGAGTACCTGCTTGCAAATGTAACACAGCACACTACAGTGCATGCAATATTTGAGTTCTCTGTGGATATCGATGATGTGGACCTACTTCCCGGACTGGCTATATTCCCAAATCCGGCCGTGGATCATGTAACTGTGAGCGGGACTGAAATCATTCGGGAGATCAGGCTTTATGATCTCACAGGGCAGGCGTTAAAGACGGTAAAACCGGAAATTAACGAATATAATCTAAATATAAGCCAACTGGACCGCGGCATATATCTGATACAGGTAAGGTTTCCCAAGGTTGTAAAAACAGTTTCCCTGAAAGTGGAGTAGCCTGCCATGTTCTGCACCTGGGCCTGTTAGATGGATTTATAACAGACCTACACCTGCTTCTAACCAATAAGTGTTTTCGGCTGCGACCACCTATTGCTTATAAGCATTAGCGTAAAGGAGAAACAGGGCAACACCAGATGAGGGACTTTTCATTATATAAAAAGGCTTCATTGATCCCCGCCCTGCTCCTTCATCTTATGCTCCATCTCGGCGATAAGGTCTTCAATGTGTTCCTTGGTGCCAACAAGCTCTTCAATGGTCATGCTGGAATAGTCTTTGGTGCCAGCGGGAACGGGAATGTGAATGCCCTGGTTTTTCAGAAATTCATCTACCTTTTCCTTGTTGTTCATGTAGAAATAGTAGGCTGCTACGGAAAGACCTACGCCAATAAGAATCCCTGTGGTTAAATTGCCTTGTGTGTTCATGTGTTGTTATTGGTTAAAGTTCAAAATAATCCGGTTTACTTTTTCGCCAATGCCTTCCAGATTGGTATCGTGGGATTTGAGGAGTGTTTTCGATTTTTCGAAAATGGTATTGTCAAAACCTATCTCCGAAGATAAGAACTTTTCTGCAAAGACATTGAGCAGATCAGCATATCCTGCTTTGGTGGAGATCTTGGAGACCATTACTTCATAGTGCTGTCCTTTATCGCCGGTTTTTCGGGCTTCCAGCAGGATGCCCTCCCCT
>PUOJ01000106.1 GCA_003552075.1 Bacteroidales bacterium | reverse complement strand
GTTTCATTGATGGATACTTCCCAGGTTCCGGAGCCGCCCATCGGATCGCTTACCGTGATGGTCCCGTCAGCAGCATTGAAGCACGTTATATCGGTGTGCGCCACATCGGCATCAAGCTCACCGGGCTGTGTGATGGTTACTTGTCCTAGTTCGATGACGCAGGTTAGGTGTTCCTGATCCCTGATCTGAACAGTGTAAGTGGCGGGGTCAAGGTCTGTGAACACCTGGGACGTGGTTTCAGTAACCTCAAACCAGTCTGTTTCATTGATGGATACCTCCCAGGAGCCATATCCGCCCGCTGGATTGCTTACCGTGATTGTTCCGTCATCCGCCCCGAAGCAGGTGACATTGGTGTGCGCCACATTGGCGGACAGAACATCCGGCTCAGTGATGGTTACCTGTTCCAGTTCGACTACCAAGCCTAGGTCATCCCTGATGTAAACAGTGTAGGTATTTGGGGAAAGATTTTCAAAGGTATGAGGATCGGTTGTGGTAACTTCAAACCATTGTTCCTCGTTGATGGAGACTTCATAGTCTCCGGAGCCGCCCGTTGGATTGCTAACCGTGATGGTCCCGTCAACCGCCCCGAAGCAGGTTACATCGGTGTGATCCACTTCGGCATCCAGCTCATCTGAACGGGTAGTTTCCAGGTTATTCACCTGGTCAATGCCCAGGTTAATTTCTTCACCAGTAACTGGATAATATGCATCGTAGCCCGTAGTGACTTCTTTCTCAAGATCGCCGGGACATAGGATGACCGATGTGTCATCCAGGATGGCTGAATACTTTAAATCTGCAAGCAATGGGTCTGAAAAAGAGGGTAAACCCAAAAGAATACAGCATAAAAAAACAAAAAACGCCTTGTAAAAAAATACAACGCACTTTCTGCTCAGTACAGCCCGGAAGGGCAGATACACAAGCATTTGTTAAAAAATTTACAACCAAGAACAAAAATGTTAATTTTTGTTGTATAAAGATATACGTAATTAGTTATATTTTGGTTACCTTTTTGTTGACAAATGCTGTAGTCAGTTTCCTACAAATATCCATGTTTCGAGGTGAAAGAAAATTTGATACTGCCTGTCTTGCTTTGTATTTTTTTTGTCCTGCACAGAAAAAAAGTTGATAATAAATATAAATTAAGCCAAATATTGTAATTTATAATTGGTTTAAATATTTTACGAGGTAAGATGTTTTACTTTTTCTGCTGCCAAGCTATAGGCCCGGCAAAAAATCTGCCTGGTTTTGGGCTATTGTCTGTTCAATGCCTTGACACTGGACAGACCGGTTATGTTTTGCGGCCAGGCTATTCCATCAATTGCCCCTTGTATGATCCCTCAGTCCAAAGAAATATTTGCACAATATGATGTGTTTTGAATGCGTGTCAATTTTTTTAAATGGTCAATAAATACTGTTGACATGACACTAGGATGAAACCTCCATCCCAAAGAATTGACGCACAGGGGAATGATTAACTAATGGAGGTTTGGCTTCGCTTGGCTCGCAAAGTGCTCGGTTCATGTGCCTGATATAAAGTATATAATAAGTGCTTGAAAACATAAACAATCTAAATTGTTTTAATGTTGGTTTGCAGGCTGAAATCTTACTTCCCATTACTGCGAAAGCTCAAGTTGATGAGGTGAAACGAGCCATGCCAATATATTGACACACACGAGAATGATTATGTCATGGCGAGTTCCATGTGCCCGAAATATAAAAATTATAAACACATGAAAGCGCCCGCAAACAACGTGGAGTAAATTGAAGCATAGCTTGTATCGTTCAGGAAAAGCTTCCATTGGGACTATGTCAGGGGTTTTGCTTGCATGCCCAGCCATGGTTTTAGAAAATTATTTTTTTATACTTTTATATGTATATTTTTTTCCCTAATGTGTTTAGCTTGCTATGAGATCAGGAGTTATGAAAAAGAACCGCCATATCAGCAATCCATTCGCCAACAATATATAAGCCCTATTGTATCATGAATAAAGTGATCATTTTTTTGCTTTTTTCTCTTTGCCTTTCGTTTATGACAAATGCTGGTGACATTTCCGGCACGGTACATTTTCAGGATGGCAGGTCAGAAAAATTCCTGGATGCCAAGCATATCATAGGATATTTCAGGAACGACCGGCCTCTTTACAGAAAAGGTGACGACGACCGTGTCGGCTCACTGCTGACGCTCCAAAACAGCGCTTACCGGTGGGTTTCGTTCCGTGACATTGCCTCCATTGCCATCCAGGAGTTTGATTTCGATAGGGATGGTGATCTTACGAATGTCCGCGTAGAGATCCGTTTAAAAAACGGTCGCACCATGCGCAACCGGTATATTGGACTGGAGCGTTTTATCGTCTCAATGGGCAGTCCGGTATACGGGACGCACGATGAGATCGGGCTCCACTTCCGAAATCGCCTGGAAGATCGCAGCGTTTTGAACATCAGGCGGATTGTATTTGATTGAGGCCGGGATGATTTCCTCACTAGTGTCATGTCAACACTACTTTAGCCGGCCCAAGTATTGATCTTTTTCCTCATCTCTGCAAAATCAAGCCCTTACCTAGCTGCTGCTATGCGCGGTTTTTCGTTTTTAATCTTAGAAGATACATTGTGATTTATCCGACACAGTAGCATTGACAGGACACTGGTCTCTTTCACCGTTGGTTTTTTTATTAGAAAGTACAAGCGGCTTGTTTAATAGCCGCCATGGAGGCAAGGCCAAAATGATTTCAAAACCGCCACCTGACCTGGGCTTTGATCTCAGTCCGGGTATTTCCCTCTACCTGGTCGAGACCACTGCCGGAATCGTTGCGGTTGTTAAACGTGGTTCTTGCCAGGCGCGCATACAGGTCGATCCGCCGGGTTAGCTTGTACCGCAGGAGCAGATATGTGCGCATGCCTTTGTCGGCCATGAAGGGAAAGGAAAAGGCATACAGCACATCGTGCTCGTAAGCGTATATGCGGGCATTAAATCCACAGGTGTCGAAGATGGCGTATCGGAAAGTGATGGCCACAGGGCTGCCCAGGCTGCGGTAAAGGATGTCGTGGTAGATCATGAATCCTTGTTCAGCGGCATCGCCATGGCGAAAGCGGATAATTTCCATGCGCGTTCTGCACGACAGGGTGGGGGTGAGCGGATAAGCCAGGTGCAGTCTGTATTGTGTTCGGCTGACGTCTTCCAGGGCGCGTATCCTCGTTTCTTGCCTGGTGTTTAGTGGCTTGCTCTTGTGCCTGAACCGTGCGATGCATTCGATCTGCCTTGTGGGGCGGTATTCTAGGTTGATGAGGTAGTCGCTGCCGCGGGATGGCATATAGGTTCTGAACTTCATCCAGGGGAAGCGGAAGTGATCCGCAAAGGCGTGCAGCCTGAGCCTTGGCGTGATCCTGATGGCTGCGCCCGTATACAGGCCTTCCTCGTTGTTCGCCCTGGTGTTTTCGCCAAAGGCCGATGCCATGAAGCCGTGGTATGCCATATTGTATCTGCGGTGCAATATAGCCAGGGAAAACCTGCGATGCATGCTGATCATCAGGCCGTTCAAAAAGGCCATCGTGCCATTGTCGCTCAGGGCCACCTCCGCAAAAAAGTTGATGTTTCGGCTGAGGTAGCCGTAATCCACACCGATGCGCTGGTAAGTGGACTGGCTAAAGTCAAATTGGTTATGGAAGGAAAGGTTTCTTTGCAGGTGGGCTTCAAGGTCCAGGCGGAAGGCCGTAACCCCGGCGTGCAGGCGCTCGCCCTGGAAGCGCACATTGGTGCCGAGGATGCTTTCATGCACCGCATTTTTACCTTCCAGCTCGCGGGGGGTGCGGTGCAGGCCCGACTGCTGCAGGCTGGATATCACCGGCTTGCCATCTGTCGGACAGGCTTCTTCGATTACGGTGGCATCGCGAGGCTTGGATGAATAGAAGGCGGTGACTTCTACGGGGCCAAATCCCAGGGTGGCGCCCAGGCCACGCATGAAATTGTTTTCATCCACCGAGGTGTATTGCCGCAGTCCCATCCCGTTTTTGATGATGCCAATAGCATCGGCCCCTTTGCCGAAGCCCATACCCGACCAAAGTGTCAGGCCCTGTCCGGCCTGTACCAGGTAGTCGCCCACAGATAAGGCCCGGAGGCGACCGAAGTCCCGCAGGTGCAGGTGTGCCGAATAGAAGTCAAACCCCTGCGGCTGAGAGCCACGGAAAAACTCCTCACCAGGGTCTTTTTCGGCGGTGATGCCAAAACTGACATTCTGATAATAGGTAAAGCGGTACCGCATGTAAAGGCGACAAGGGGAGCCCAGGTAGCGGGCATTGGGATTTTCTTCAAGTGCGGCTGGTTCAATCGCAGAGAACCCACGCTGCTCTTCCAGCAGTTGCTGGTATCGCAGGAAAAGCACGTGCTCTCCATCTCGGAACATGTTGTCCAGGCTGAAGTGTCGCCTGGGATGGCTGTCGGCGATGGTCACAAACGGCAGGATCTGCTCGATGGTCTGCTCATCGAAGCCATCAATGGTCTGCAGCTCATACAGGCTGATCAGCTCCCCGTGTTGACTGATGTGGTGCAGCAGGTTGTTCACTTGCCAGGCACTCAGCATGAAGAGCTGCTGCAGTTCACGGGCGTTGGTGTTGTTCAGGTTGATGGGATGGGCGTAAAGCCACTCCAGGCTTTCGGTCAGCGTTGTTTGATCCACGTCCTCCTCAGCCATCGACTCCACGAGGCTTTCAATCCGTCCGAGGAGCATCTCCTCCGCGTCTTCTTCCGGCAGCTGCGCCCGGATGTTGGTCCAGCAAAGGAGTGCCAGCAAGGCGAATAAGGTATGTTGTGGGATAGGGCTCATGAGGGAGTTAAAATGACTAAAGGACGAAAGGAAGAAAGGACAAAATGACAAAAGGACGAAAGGACAAAAGGACGAAAGGAAGAAAGGACAAAATGACAAAAGGACAAAATGACAAAAGGACAAAATGACAAAAGGACGAAACGACGAAAGGACGAAAGGACAAAGTGTCTAAAGGTCGAAATGTCTAAAGGTCGAAAAGTCCGGGTATGCGTCGCATCACCAAGCACATCACAAAATCTCCAGGCAACCTCAAACCACGCCCCGCCAGGGCATTACCATTGGTAAAGCACGCCGGCCTGTGGTGAGTAACCCAGCACGTAGTGATAGGATGAGGCCAGGTCGAACTGCCAGTTGCCGCTTTTGAGGCCAAAGCCAAAGCTGTTGGTCATGGGGCGCGTGGTCAGTCCTGTGCGCAACATGATGCGCTCTCCATAGGCGTATTCCAGTCCGATTCGGGCCCTTGCGGGGTAGCGGATGTCTTTTTCCACCTCCAGGCTGGCCTGCAGGCCTTCGGAGAATGTATAAGCCAGTCCGCTGCGTATCACCGACGGCAGGCGTTCGTCGTGGTCCAGGTATTCGTAGGCCGTGATCCTGGCGCGCCCGGGGTTGTCGATATGAGCGCCTACCTGGAGGCCGGGTAATACTTCGCAGATCAACCCGATTTCCGCTGCAATGGTTCCGGTACCTCCATAGCCTTCGCCGATGGAGATGAAGCGGTAGCTGAGCATGACGCCTGCGGCAAGCTTGTCTCCGAACATGCGTGCATAAGATAGACCTGCCGCACCTTCGTGGTAGAGTGCATTCCCGAACCAGTTCAGTGCTACGCCCATCGTGCCTTCTGCGGCGGGATGGACGTATCCGGCAGCGGCCTGCGACAGTTCCGGGATCATGTATCGGTTTTCGGCGTGGAAGGCTGCCGCCGGTGAACGGATCCTTGCCATGCCGGCCTGGTTATGTGTCAGGGCCCAGAAATCGTATATCGCCACCATGGCATGTGCCATACCAGCCGGACGTGCCCCACCAGGCATCAATGACGCGGCAGTCCCCGAAAGAGGCAAAAGCAGTGACCAAAATAGCATCCAAAGCCAAAAAAATAGTGTGTATGATTTCATATTCACGGGTTTATATAAGGTCGAAATGTCAAAATGTCGAAAGGTCGAAAAGTCCGGGTATGTGATCTGTTTTGCTGTTATCAAGTGTTTGAAAAAGAATGAAAAGACAAAAGGACAAAAGGACAAAAGGACTAACTAAGATTTCAAAGGCGTCTCATCATTTTACTTGACTACAAAAATACTTATTAAGACATAAAAATCAAATAAAAAAGATAAAAATAAAACGAATTGGACGAAATATGGTCTTAAGTGGGTTTGGAATGACGGATGGTCGTCTCAAACTCCAATCCCGAATTGCTTCGCTCCAGGGTCTTACCTGCCACCGAGCCTCACCCTCAACCTCACCCTCACCCTCAACCTTTACCTTAACCTCATTGATATTGGAAAAACCTACTATTTTTGTACCAGCCCTGTGGCCTAAGTAG
>PUOJ01000024.1 GCA_003552075.1 Bacteroidales bacterium | reverse complement strand
GGTAAAAGCAGCATAGCCGCCTTCTCTCAGCTCCGGGGGACCATAATGTACGTTAAGCCTGCGGGGGTGATACATGTTCGACCCGCCGATCTTCCAGTGTTTCTTATCGCCGGTCTCGTTCCAGGATTTCTCCTCAAAGGTCTCATTCAGCACCAGGGTGTAACCCTCTTTCTCCAAGCCTGTCTTGTCTTCCAATTTCTCAGAGCTGAACAAGCGGTAAGTGCCATAACGCGATCGTAAATACCTGTTCTGTACTTCGCAGCCCGCTAATACTATCGCTGTAAGAATGATAAGCATGACATGTTTGCAAGCCATAATGTAAATATAATCATTATGTGGAAGGTGTGTATTATTTCAATTCAGCCAAGTAAAAGCATCACATAATATGGAAAATATTTGTATCTTTAAGAATTGTTGAACCAATACCCTATCATTATGAGCGATTTAAAATATCATCAGGAAAAGGCAAAGGCACAGCTTGAGGCATGGGAAGCGGAGCTGGATAAATATCGTGCAGAAACTAAAATGAAGGAGGCCGATGAAAAAGCTGGTCTTGAGAAGGAAATTCATAAACTGGAAAGCAAATTTGAGGAAGCCAAGGCAAAGTACAACGAAATGAATAGTTCAGGAGAGCAAGCCTGGGAATCAATGAAAGAAGGAATTGTGAATGCCTGGCAAGAGATTTCTTCTGCCTTTGATGAGGCAAAATCAAAGTTTTAGTTTGATTATCTATTGATGATGAAATTCACTGTAACGGTTTCAGCAGTTGCTCACAGGCAAGCCAGCGAAAAGTTTCTCAGCGATGGCCTGGCGAAACTCTCTTCCCGTTTTGTGGATGTGCGTTTTGAGAGGGATGATGCACAGCCGGACATGCTCTTATTCCTGAGTGGGGGTGCTGAAAGGTTTGCCATCGGTAAGCTTTCTGCCGGACAGTTTACGCTCTTGCTTGCCAGCTCTGAAGGAAATGCCTTCGCCTCAGCCATGGAGGTGAAAGCATGGGCCTCTGCACGAGGCATCCAAGTCAGGATTTTATCCCTGAATGATGCCGACGCCGAAGCGCAGTTTTTAAACTATGTACACGTGTTTGCAGGTTTGCGAAAACTACGTGCCCAGCGCGCTGGCCTCATCGGAGAGGTTTCCCACTGGCTCGTGGCCTCCGTACTTTCCCCTGAACTGGCAAAGAGCCGGCTGGGCATTGACATTTTACACCTTCCCTGGAAAAAGATCCCTGATTATCTTGAATACCCTCCACATCCGGAGTTTCTTGAAGCCTTTGCCCAACATCGGAAAAAACAAGGCACACAGGAAGCGCAAGTGGCAACAGGAGATGCTTCCGCAAGGGAATCCTCAGTGGAAGGCGGAAGTGTTTCGGAGAACCATGCAGATCCCTGGCAAAAAGAGGCCGGGATCTATGCCTTTTTATTGGAACTTGCCAGGGATCACCACCTGGATGCCCTCACACTGGAATGTTTCGACATGGTCAATGACCACCATGTTACGGCCTGTCTTTCCCTGGCCTTGCTTAACAGCAAAGGCTTGCCGGCCGGATGTGAGGGAGACCTGGTAAGCCTGGCAGGCATGATGCTGGTGAAAGCAATTACGGGGCAGATCCCCTGGATGGCCAACGTGGCCTCAATGAACGAAAACAGCGTGCTTTTTGCACATTGTACGGCTCCCCTCGACCTCCTGGAAGATTTCACCGTCGATACGCATTTTGAAACCGATAAATCGGCCGCCATTGCCGGGCACGTGCAGCCATCAGAAGTAACCATTTTCCGGATGGACCAGAAACTGGAAAAGGCCTTTATCGCTCCCGGGACCATTCTTTCACGTCCGTCATACACCTTTGCCTGCCGCACGCAAACGGAGGTCGCACTGGAAACGGAAGTAGTCAGGCGCCTCAGGGAAGAACCCCTCGGGAACCATCACCTCATCCTGCCGGGCGACCAGGTCGCGCTGCTGCGAACAGTATGCCAGGTGAAGGATATGAAGGTGATGTGATGAGAGGAGGGAGGGAGTTAGAAGTAAGAAGGAAAAAGTAAAAAGTAAGAAGTAAGCAGTAGGCAGTAAGCAGTAAGAAGATCAAATTTCAAGGCATTTTTGCGGGGAGGGGTATTGTTATCAGAAATGGGAATGAGCTATTGTCCCAATAGAAAGATGGCGGGACGTTTATGCAGATCGGGGTATCCGTGGGTTTGCCATTCGGATATGCTTTTGGTTTGGACAAATTCGGTGGACATGCACAGGTCTGCAGCGATACACAGCCTGGTATGGGGCTGCGCATGGGCGAGCAAGTCTTTCAGCAAGGCATTATTGCGGTAGGGTGTTTCCATGAATATCTGTGTGGCTCCGCTTTGCTGTGCAGTTTTGTCCAGGCTTTTGATTTTCCTGCTGCGCCCGGTCTGCTGGATCGGCAGGTATCCGTGAAAGCAAAACGCTTGTCCGTTCATGCCGGACGCCATCAGGGCCAGCATGATGGAACTGGGCCCCGTTAATGGTTTTACGGGAATGTTCCTCTGGTGTGCTTCAGCCACGATGGCCTGGCCCGGATCCGCAATGCAAGGCACACCGGCTTCGGATAACAGTCCGATAGAGCGTCCTTCCTTACAGGGTGCTAAAAATGACTGTAACTCCCCGGGGGCTGTATGCTTGTTCAGCAGGAAAAAATTGACCGTATCAAAATCTTTGTCATAGCCCGCCCTGCGCAAAAAACGACGGGCGGTGCGCAGGTTTTCCACGATGAAGGCATCCAGCGTAAGGGTCACCAACCGGTTGCCCTCAGGCCAGACTGATGACAGGTCCCTCTCCCCAAGCGAAGAAGGAATCAGGTAAAGCGTACCGGTAATCTTTGACGATGAATCCTTCATAGTGGCTTGTTTTGCATTGCATACAACCAAGACAACCCTGGTGCTGTCTCTGCAGGTCCCTTCTGGAAAATCATCGGGGCCGGCCAAATTCGGCATTAACCCGGATCATCACCTTCTTTATTTTTCATTCTTCATTTTTCACTAAAATCAATGGATGCTGGCCGCTTGATTCATCCATGGGAGGTTCATCAGATCCGCATTGCCACCTGAAATGATAATGGCTGTGCGAGTATTCCGGAATGGCACCGGGTTGTCCATAATGCAGGCGAGTGGCACCGCTGCGCTGGGTTCCACCACGATCTTCATGCGCTCCCAGATCAGGCGCATGGCGCAGGCAATGCTATCTTCACTGGCCGTGAGGATGTCTGTTACGCCTTCCATGATGATGGGGTATGTTTTGCTGCCCAGGGAAGTACGCAGCCCGTCAGCAATGGTTTGCGGCTTATCTGCCGGCACGAAACGGCCTTGTCTGAAGCTTTGGTGCGCATCATCAGCCTTTTCCGGTTCGGCTGCATATACCCTCGTGCCAGGAGAAAAGTATCTGGTGCTGAGAATGCTGCCGCTCAATAAACCTCCCCCTCCAACAGGCACCAGCAGGATGTCCGGACGGGTCACTTCTTCATATATTTCCGCTGCCACGGAAGCCTGCCCGGCAATGATCCGGTAATCATTGTATGGATGGATCTCCGCAGCTCCGGTTTCCCTGACGACCTTTTCCAGGGTGGCTTCCCGGTCAGGAAGGGTAGGGGGGCAGAAACGGATGTTTCCACCATATTGTTCCACCGCTGCCACCTTGATCCGCGGTGCGTTCTCAGGCATCACGACGTGGGCGTGTATGCCGCGCATGCGCGCAGCAAGGGACAAGGCCTGGGCGTGATTTCCTGAGGAATGGGTGGCCACCCCTTTGGATAACTGATCCTGCGGGAGTGTCATCACGGCATGACTGGCCCCCCGAAACTTGAATGCACCGCCTTTCTGAAAGTTCTCACATTTAAAAAACAATGTGGCACCGGTGATCTGATCGAGGGTTGAACACGTCAAAACCGGTGTGCGATGCACGTAAGGCTTAATCACCTCCCGGGCCTCCAAAAGCCTTTGCTGATCCGGTATGTCCTGCCCCGTTTTTTTATCCATTTTGTATGTTGATCTAAAAGAAAACCAAATCATCCCATAACTCCAAATCCTAAACCCCAAAACATACCAATACACCCGGTCCTTCATAACCACCCAGGGCAAACTTACATCCCGTATCGCTCTGTTCCCTTGGCCTAGCGCTCGGAACTTCGCTGTCGCTCAACCTCAACCTCAAACTTAGCCTCAAACTTAACCTTCACCTCAACCTCAGCCCCTGTCCCGCACCTTTTCGATCACCTTGCTACAGCTGCCTTCCAGCATGTCATAAACACGGTCGAAACCATCCTTTCCTCCGTAATAAGGATCGGGAACGCGCCTGTTTTCGTCCGGATATAACTCGTTCAGCATCAGATCAACCTTTTGCGCCATTTTTTGATCGGGAGCAAGGGAAATGACATCCTCATAGTTTTGCCGGTCCATCACATAGATCTTATCAAATTCATGGAAGTCGCGCACCTCAAATTGCCTTGCACGCTGACCGGAAATGTCAATGCCGTGTTTTCTTGCCACCTCCTGTGATCGCTTATCCGGTGGTTCACCCACATGATATGCTGCCGTGCCAGCCGAATCTACAGAAATGTCGAGTCCTGACTCCCTTGCTTTTTCTCTCATGATCCCTTCTGCCAGTGGTGACCGGCAGATGTTTCCCAAACAAACCATTAAAATGCGCATAATCCAGTCTATAGAAAGTGAATGTTTAGTATCCAAGCCATGTAAATCCATTATTATGCATGATAAAGCTGAATGTATGGCAAGCTGCCGATGATCACTGGCATGATTCCAGATGATCATGGCGATTACATCATAGCCCATCAACGCATGCAAGCTCAACGAAAAAAGCTTTATTTTGTTCGCTTTGCCGCGAAATCAGGGGCAAGGCTGCCAAATTAGTGTGACATTGCCGGTGCAAATAATCAGGGATTTTTGCTCGCAGGAATCACAGCATCAGCAGGCATGCCTGTTCACTCGTTGGCAAAAATAACCAAATTAATGGGATGCAATCAAATGGGATGATGAATGCAGATGCATATTGCTGCAGGATGGATCAGGTAACCCTGATGATGTTTTCAAGGTCATCCACGTAACGTTTGAAGCGCTTATCTGTATCCACGAGGTTGCGTACCGTTTTACAGGCATGCAATACGGTAGCGTGGTCCTTATTGCCACATTTGTTTCCGATGACCGCCAATGAAGATTTGGTGTAGTGCTTGCTAAAATACATGGCAAGCTGCCGGGCCTGTACCGTTTCGCGTTTCCGGCTTTTTGACTTGAGCTTTTCCAGGGGAATGTCAAAGTATTGGCAAACGGTCTTCTGGATATAATCAATGGTGATCTCCTGCGGCGTGTGTTTTACGAATTTTTCAATGACATGGGCTGCTAGCTTCAGGTTGATGTCCTTTTTGTTCATGGAGGACTGTGCCAGGATGGATATCAGTGCACCTTCCATTTCACGGACATTGGTGTTGATCTTGCTGCTGATCAGCTCAAGTACATCCGTAGGCATTTCCACGCCGTCATTGAGGATCTTCTTCTGCAGGATGGCCATGCGTGTTTCGAAATCAGGAAGCTGCAGGTCCGCTGACAAACCCCACTTAAACCTGGATAACAAACGGGGTTCTATGCCACTCATCTCCACCGGTGGCTGATCACTGGTGATGACAATCTGCTTGCCACTCTGATGGAGGTAGTTAAACAGGTGGAAAAATACATCCTGCGTCTTGGGTTTGCCAGCCAGGCAATGGATGTCGTCTACTATCAGCACATCGATCATCTGGTAAAAATGGATAAAGTCGTTTTGGTTGTTATTCCGGATCGAGTCGATAAACTGGTTTGTAAACTGTTCGGCGGTCACATAGAGCACAGTCTTTTCGGGATAATGGCTTTTTACTTCGATGCCGATGGCATGGGCCAGGTGTGTTTTACCCAGGCCATTGCCACTGTATATAAGCAGTGGGTTAAAGGAGGTTTTTCCCGGATTCTGACCGACAGCCAGTCCCGCACTTCGCGCCAGGCGATTGCAATCTCCCTGGATGAAATTTTCAAAATTGTAGGAGTCGATCAGCTGTGGATGGATGTTCAGCTTTTTTAACCCGGGGATCACAAACGGATTGGGCACCGTCCTGGCTTCCACCGAATCCTTGTTGAGGTCAATCGGAATGTTGATGGGTGGATTCTTCAGGGCTTTTTTGTTCAGGGTAGGCGCATGCACGGTGAAAGGCTCTTTGTGCTGTTTGGACTTGGTGTTGTCCATGATGATGCTGTATTCCAGCCTGCCATCCTGTCCCAACTCCTTTTTGATGGTCTTTTTGAGCAAGTCAATGTAATGTTCCTCCAGCCACTCATAAAAAAACTGACTGGGAACCTGCAAGGTGAGTACATTCTTTATGAGACGAACCGGCTTAATGGGCG
>PUOJ01000110.1 GCA_003552075.1 Bacteroidales bacterium | reverse complement strand
CCTGCATGAGTGGCACATAGCTCTTATAAACCGTCGCGGTGGTATCCACCACTTCGCCTGTCATGATCAGATTGCCATCAGCACCATGTGTGGCAATGACCACACTGCCATAATTGACCATTTCATAAAGCCGTTCAACAGTAGCTTGCTGATTTACATAGGAAGTCACAGAAAATTCGCCGCATGCCACACTGTCGAGAATATTGATAATATGCTGTCTTTCATTCCAGGGGGCAAACTCCCATTCAAATGGGGCATAGATAAAAACATTCCTGTTTCCTATCGCATTGGCGTCGAAAGTTGACTTTAAAGTGCTTTCATCAACACTGATGCCACGAGTTTGCTTTTCCAATGGAACAACAGGCGTTTGGCTGCGTCTTTGGCTGAATTCATCAGGACTTGTGGTGCCTCCCCCGCGGGTAATCGTGGTACCATGTTCGTCCTGCTTGCTAATGATGGCTCCGCCACGAATGCCCGAGTCATAAACAATTTCTACGGAAGTGGGGCCGGTATGATTTACGTTTTCAACTCCTGGCTGTGTCTCCAGCCATTGTGCCAGTTGACTGACCGCCTGCTCCGTATTCGCCTGGCTCCCTCCTAGAAAACTGTTTAGTTGGCCTGCGATGTTGTTTTGCGTGGTAAGCACATTGTTCATGCTGCCCGTGGGCAAATCATCAAAGACAACAATCGTAGCTTCTATGGATGCAATCTCATCTCCATCTGCTTTTTGCCCTCTGGCAAGATATGTCAGTTCACCGGCGTCTGATTCAAAAATGGTAAACAAGCCACTGTATATCCCATCGCCTTTGATCTCATCACCGTCCTGTTGCAGGTTCCCGCTGTCAACCAGGTAGCCAACCTCTGTGGAACCCCCTCCGGTAGTATCGAACAGCCTAAGGGTATCACCCATATCAAGACCGGATGGTATCCTGATTGTTGCGCGGATCTCAGTACTTGTGTTCACCAGAATTTGTTGCGGGAAAACGGATAGCTCGCCCATTAAACCAGGCTCAATGTCGTTGTCATCGCTGCATTTCACATGCAAAAAAAGCACTGCTGCTCCGATCATTGCAATCGCACTGAATCGGAAAAACAATAATAATGTCTTCATAATTGTGTTGGTTAGGTTTTTGTTAAAAGATTAATTTACCGCCGTTTCTATCTCTTTATCGAAAGGGAATCCTGCAATGTGTTGTATATCAACTTGCATTAGAAAACCATGCAGATCGATGAAAAAATCCCCTAAAAATACACTTTTTTTTAGTTTTTCTGTCAATTGTTTATTTTTTTTTACACAATACGTTCCTGTCTCGAGTGAATGCAATGCACTCAGGAATATATAATATGGCAGCCACATCATCTTAAGCACAAATGCTTACCATGGATGCGGCTGTCAATACACGAATAAAATTATCGGAAAAATACGTTACCTGATCCGGTCTGCAGCCCTGACCAGGTTCTCATCCTTTCTGATGGCCCGATTGGCCATGAGGATAAATAGCAAAGAGATGATGGGGAAAAAAATGCCTGGCCCATAAGAGACCTCATACTGATTCAACTGATCCAGGTGATCCAGTTGGGTTCGAATGCTGTCGATCATGAAGAAGCTGATCAGGATGATGGCGGCATGAATGAGCATGTTGTATTTGCCCAGCTTGATTTGCACAAGCCTTTTCTTGTAATAAAACGAAGTAGCTACAGTCAGCAGGATGACTGCGAAAAACAGGATGACCAGCAGCAAGGCCATCCACCGGCCGGTAAGCTCGTCGAAAGCATCAAAGAATACCGGGTATCTGGATAGCTGCAGTGAAACGAAGGGGTCTTGCAGATTGGCCAGGGGCAACATCACAAACAGAATGGCAAAAACAAATACGAGGAAGAGAAAAACCGTTTGAATACGTTGTAACATGTGTCTTATTTTTTGTTTATTATAAGATGAATATTTTGAAGCATGCAATAATCCTATACAAAATTACGTAAAAAGCGATAACAATCATTCTTGAAAAGCCGGAATGTGTTGTTTGCATTTTGCATGCTGTGCATTCCGTTCCGGTTATCTCTGCAACAACACCCAGACGCTGGCGTGGGTGAGAAAAACAGCTCATAAAAATATTTTTTTGTTTTATCAGAAATGTGTATATTTGCACCGATTCCTGCATATTCAACCTATTTCTTTGGAAGACACACCTGTTTTTATACTATTTCACCTGTCAGCATCAGCAGATAGCTTCTGCGGAGTGGTTCGTCATTAATTGATAACCGGAAGCAGGTCCGGGCCACTCTATTGTCATCGTCCCCATCTTTCTTTCATGAATCAAATTTTCATTTCAGCTCATTAATTTAATACATCCATGTACGACATTGTAGAATTGAACAGTAAACTGCTCGCCGACCTCAAAGAGATTGCCAGGGGTTTGGACATCAAAAAAGTGGATTCTTACAAAAAGCAAGACCTTATATATAAGATTCTGGATGCACAGGCATTAAATCCGCCTGCGGCAGCTCAGGCAAAACAGGAAAAGACGTCGGAGCGCCGGCGGCCAGGTCGTCCGCGCAAGCGCATTCCTGCGGGTTCCTCATCAGAACAAGCCGCAAAATCCAGGCAGGATGCATCCGGTCAGGAAAAAAAGCAGCAGCAAAAAGAGCAAGAGGGCCGGCAGCAGGATAAGAAGAGTGCCTCTCGCCCTGGTGACCAGGCTGTTAAACGGGAAGCCGGGCAGGAAAAGCCCGCTGCTTCGCAAGAGAAGGAGAAGGCATCTGGGGAGAAACCCAAAGAGCGTCGCAAAAGAGGGCGTCCAAGCAAAAAAGAGCAACAGGCAGCACAGGAGGCCAGGGAAAAGCAGAAAAAGCAAGAGCAGCAGAAACAAACAGCCAAAGCGGATGCTGCTTCTGAACCGGTGGCTTCCAAGGAAGCCACCGAATTCGGCGGAGGCAAGAAGACTGAGACAATCGAGGCGCAGCAGTCAAAGGAAGCAAAAACACAACAGGCTGACACTGCAGCCGGGCAGGAGGTGCAAAAGTCCGATGCAGTGAGCCAGCAGGAGCCGAAAGACAAGGATGTGGAATCCTATCAGAAGCCTAAGGGGTATGACAGAAGGACGGGCGAACCCGTGTATGAGTTTGACGGCATCATTTCCGCAGAGGGCGTCCTTGAAATCATGCCTGATGGCTATGGCTTCCTGCGTTCATCAGATTACAATTACCTGAACTCTCCTGACGACATATACGTATCACAAAGCCAGATCAAGCTTTTCGGATTGAAAACCGGTGACACCGTTGAAGGAGGTATCAGGCCGCCAAAAGAAAATGAGAAGTATTTTCCATTGATTAAAGTGGAAAAGATCAATGGCAGGATACCTGCCGAAGTCAGGGACCGTGTGCCTTTTGATTTTCTTACACCACTCTTTCCGGATGAAAAATTCACGATCACCGGCCACCAGGGCGAGACCTTATCGACCAGGATCATTGACATGTTTGCACCGTTGGGCAAGGGGCAGCGTGGACTGATCGTCGCACAACCCAAGACGGGTAAGACCATCCTTTTGCAGGAAATAGCCAACGCCATTGCCGCCAACCACCCGGAAGTGTATCTTATTGTATTGCTTATCGATGAGCGGCCGGAAGAGGTCACCGAAATGGCCAGAAACGTGAAAGGAGAAGTGATCTCATCCACTTTTGATGAGCCGGCCGAACGCCATGTCAAGGTATCCAACATCGTGCAGGAAAAAGCGAAGAGAATGGTTGAGTGCGGTCACGACGTAGTGATTCTACTGGACAGCATCACACGCCTGGCCAGGGCATTCAATACAGTATCACCCGCATCAGGTAAAGTCCTTTCAGGTGGTGTGGATGCCAATGCGCTTCACAAACCCAAACGTTTCTTTGGTGCCGCCCGTAACATTGAAAATGGCGGATCGCTGTCGATCATCGCCACCGCCCTGATCGACACAGGCTCCAAGATGGACGAGGTGATCTTTGAAGAGTTCAAAGGCACAGGAAACATGGAGCTGCAGCTCGATCGCAGGTTGTCAAACAAGCGAATCTTCCCCTCCATCGACATCGTAGCCTCAGGCACGCGCAGGGAAGACCTGCTCCTGCCAAAAGACATCATGAGCCGGGTTTGGGTGCTGCGAAAATTCATCGCAGACATGACCCCGATGGAGGCCATGGAGTTCCTGATGGAACGCATCAGGCACACACAGCATAACGAAGAGTTCCTGATGTCGATGAACGGGTAACGAGACGGCGATATTATCTTAAACGGCGTGTCTTAAGTCGCAGCGAGTTAAGTACTACAATCACATCTGAGGCGGCCATGGCGAAAGCAGCCACAATGGGTGTCAACAATCCAACCATGGCCAGTGGGATGGCAGACACATTATAGAAGAAGGCCCAGAAAAGGTTTTCCTTGATGGTACGCCGTGTGGTGCGCGTGGTACCAAAAGCTTTCTCAAGCAGGGAGAGATCCCCCTTTAACAAGACAACTTCTGCAGATTTTACAGCCACTTGCGTTGCATCGCTCATGCTGATGCCCACATGGGCCTTAGCCAACGCAGGGGCGTCATTGATGCCGTCACCAACCATGGCCACGTAACCTTCCCGTGAGAGCTGTTCGATCACATCAAGCTTTTGATTGGGTAACTTTTCCGCATAAACCTTTTCAATGCCAAGGGTTTTAGCAATTGCATCACAACGAAACTGACGATCCCCACTCAGGAGAACCGTTTTTAACCCCCTCTTTTGTAGTGTCTGAATCACATCCACGGCACCCTCCTTGATCTCATCTTCGAGGTCAAGCCAGGCGATCAGCTGGTCATTCATCAACAGGTAGACCTGGTGTGTGTCTTCATCGGTCAGATGAGATGCCACATTATACGACCCGGCAACGAAACGGTTACCCTCTTTGTCAACGGCTGTGATACCCAGGCCTTTTTCCTCTTCCACCCTGTCAAAGCGGATGGTGCCAGATTTTTGGAATGCTGAGGTGATGGCTTTCGCAATGGGATGGCTTGAGTGTTTCTCCATGCTATATAACACACTGCGCACGCTATCCTCTGATTTGCCAAAGCATTCGAGGCGGGTCACACGGAAGCTGCCCGTTGTCAATGTGCCGGTTTTATCAAAAACTACGGTGTCAACAGCAGTAAGTTTATCCACGGCTGTGCCTCCCTTGATCAGGATGCCGCTTTTGGCAGACCGTCCAAGGCCAACGACTACGGCAGTAGGGATTGCAAGTCCCAATGCACAGGGGCAGGCAATGACCAGCACGGCAATGCCTCGCATCAGTGAATCGCGAAAAGGCAGTTCAGTGCCAAAAAACCAGTATGTAAGCGTGACCAGCGCCAGGATGACAACGGCCGGCACAAAGATCATGCTGATCTTGTCAGCCAGATTCTGCAGCCTGGGCTTATCTTTCTGTGCATCCCGCACCATCTCAATGATCTGCGAGAGCACCGTATCCTTACCCGTAGCCGTTGCTTTGACACGAAGCGTACCGGACAGCAGCAGGGTCCCACCTACCACCTTGTGCCCCTTCTCTTTATCCACTGGCACACTCTCACCTGATATCAGGCTTTCGTCCACACTGCCGGTGCCCCAATAAATTTCTCCATCCACAGGAATTTTGTCGCCAGTGTTTACCAGCACACGGTCACCCATTTCCAGCAGCGAAGCATCCACTTCTTCAATCGTTTCCTGCCCCTCATACATCTCAGTAATCAGCTTCCGGGCAGTGTTCTTTTGCAAGCGAACCAAATCATCAATGGCCGAAGTGGTCTTTTTCACCGACCTGTGCTCCAACATGTTACCAAGCAACACAATGGAAATGATGCTTGCAGAGGTTTCATAAAAAAGGTAATCGTGTCCGAGGTTATAGATGGTGCCAATCAGGCTGTACACGAAGGCTGCCGTGCTGCCAAGAAAGATCAGCACATCCATGTTGGTCACACCTGATCGAAGACTGTTCCAGGCACTGCGTCCAAAATGGAAAAATCCGACGGTGAAGACCGGAATGGTCATGATGAGCTGAAAAATATCATCGTGCAATATCGCAAAAGGCAGGAACATGTGCAGGATGAGCGGAATGGTGAAGATGGCCGAAAACCAGAACTTCTTTTCAATGGGTGCCAGGCCACTCCTTGGCTTATCCCCGTGGTCAACGTCCTGCTTCACTTCATAACCCAAAGATTCTATCCGCTTAACAGCCATTGGAAGCCTGCTTTCATCTGCCACTTCCAAACGCACCTCCCCGCTGGTAAAGTCGGCATGCACATTATGAAAGCCTTCTTTCTCAAGTGCACGCTGAATCCCAAGTGCACAATTTGTACAACTCATGCCCTCCACCTTGTAAGCTACAGGCTTAAAAAACTGATCAGACATATTTAAGTGCGCTGATTTTGATTAATAGAAAACCGTTACACCATTCTAACAATTATAAGAGGATGATGTTCGAGTCATATGTCCTAAGCCGGATGTCCTGGCTGCAACCCACAACCCAGAGGCAAATAGGTTAAGGTTGAATTTGAGGTTAAGGTTAAGGTTTGGTTGAGGTCCGGATTTGGTTAAAGGGTTTTGGGGTTATGAGAATAACCGGACTCTTAGACATTTAGACCTTTTGATTTTTGGACATTTGGACATTTTATCTTTTCGTCCTTTTGTCCTTTTGTCCTTTCGTCCTTTCGACCTTTCGTCCTTTCGTCCTTTTGTCCTTCTTAATACTTTATCGGATCAAATCCCTTCCCATACACCCCCATCACGTTGGCCACAGAAATAAAGGCTTCAGGGTCTACTTCCTTAATGGTACGAAATACCATGGAACTCTCATGCCTGCGTACGACCACGACAAGCACCGCACTTTCTTCGCGGCTGTACCATCCCTGGCCGTTTAAGAGCGTAATTCCCCGGCCAATGTCGTTGGCGATCTTTTCGGCAATTTCTTCATATTTTGGTGAAAAGATAAACAGCTGGACGCTTCTGCGATGGCCCATGAGCAGCATATCAATGGAGTAGGATGCCACAGCCATGGTAACATAACCATATACCATCACTTCCAGTGACTGGAAAAGCAAGTAGGATGAAGAAATAATGAGGAGGTCAAGATAGAGGATGATGCGCCCCTGGCTGATATTTCTGTATTTTGCAATGAGCATGGCGATGATATCGGTACCTCCTGTGCTTCCTCCCTGAGTAAACACCAGGCCGACGGAGGCCCCTCCCAGCATTCCGCCAAGTATCGCCGACATAAAGCGGTCGTCTACAATGGGCTCCGTGATCAGGGGCTGTAACAAGCCAAAGAAGAAAGCCAGCACCACAGCACTGTAAACCGTCTTAATCCCAAATCCAACACCCAGGGCTTTGACACCTATGCTCAACAAAATAAGGTTCATGATGACGAGCGTGATGGCGACCGGGATGCCTGTAGCGTAATAGATTAATGCAGAAAGCCCCGTAATGCCCCCTCCTACGATTTCGGATGGCAGCAAAAAAGCCGTCCAGGCCAAGGCATTGGCAAAAAGGGCGAAGGTGATGATGCCGTAACTTTTCAAAAAGATCCAGAAGGGATGGGTTTGTTTTCTGGGCGCCATGGATTTGATGTTTTATGAAGCACAAAAATAAGCAAATGTTTTGGTGCAAGTCCCGCGAAAAACGCAGGCCTATTTGTCTTCTAACTGTTGATCAGCACAGCCTTCTCTATTCAGTCCAAAAAGCCGTCCGTTTTTTGTGGCCAAAGATCAGGGCGAACACATTTGATGGGAACAGAAAAACAGCATTGTTATAATGTACCACCGTATCATTATACTGTTTTTTCAATGCCTCGCACTGGTACCTGGCATGCCTGTATAGAGATTCGCTGTCCTCAGCATTGTTTGTCTGCTCCCTATCTTCTGCCGGAAGGTCAACAAGTTGCCGTTCCAGCTTGGATATGTTGTTTTCCAACTCAACCTGCTGGTCAATAGTTAATCCGGGATTGCTGACATCTTGCAGCCATTTATTTAACGCATTGCTGTCATTTTCATTCAACTGCATGGTGGTCCTGGCGGCTGCGTCATTCAACAGGCTGTGCAGTGCTTGATATTTGGTTTTTGCTTCCTGCTGATAGGCATCAAAAACCTGGTCTGCCATTTTTCTGAGCATCCTGAAGCGGTTGTTGGCAATCAGTGCAAAAAGCAGCATGACCCCAAGCACAAGCAGAATCCCTTCCATAATCAAGATATAATCGTTAAACAATGGTTTTGTGCAGGAACAAAAGTAGCAAAACATCCACAAATAGTTTGTATCTTCGTGCATCTGAAAAATTAACATACCCATTCTATGACAAGAGTTCTGGAGGAATTAAATCCCAAAAGGTTGTGGGAGCTGTTTGAGGATATTTGTCAGATTCCACGCCCTTCGAAGAGAGAAGAACGTATTCTGGCTTTTTTGATTGATTTTGCGAAAAAGCACAAGTTGGATTACATTCAGGATAAGGCAGGCAACCTGGTGATTCGAAAGCCTGCCACACCGGGTTATGAAGATCGTGCCTCCATGGTATTGCAAAGCCATGTAGACATGGTGTGTGAGAAAAATGAAGGCGTCGACCATGACTTTGACCGCGATCCCATCAAGCCAAGGATCGATGATGGCTGGGTTAAAGGCACGGGAACGACACTTGGAGCAGATGACGGCATTGGCATGGCCACCCAGCTCGCTGTGCTTGAGGCTGATGATATTGCCCACGGCCCCATTGAGTGCTTATTCACAGTGGATGAAGAAACCGGACTTACCGGAGCCTTTAACCTGGAGAAGGGCATGCTGGAAAGCCGCATACTACTGAATCTGGATTCTGAAGATGACGGACAGCTTTTCATCGGATGTGCAGGTGGGACAGAGACCCTGGTTAACTTTGATAAAAAGCAGGTGGAACCGGAAAAAGACCATGATGCCTACAAGCTTTCTGTTACCGGCTTGCAAGGTGGCCATTCAGGTGATGACATCCATCGCGGACGGGGCAATGCCATTAAAATAATCAATCGCATCCTGTGGAATGCAGAACGGATGTTTGACGTCCGCCTCGCAGACTTAAAAGGAGGCAACCTGCACAATGCCATCGCCAGGGAGGCTTTTGCCCTGGTCACCGTACCCAAGCGGAATAAAAAAGCATTCCGGGATCTGTGCCTGGAGCTGGGCGGGGAGATGCAGGCCGCAATGAAAACCAATGAGCCCGACATGAAAGTGCAGGTGCAGGAAGCGGAGATGCCAGCGACATTGATGGACAGCGGCACACAAAACCAACTGTTAAATGCACTCTATGCCTGTCCGCATGGCGTGATGGCCTGGTCGGCAGACATCCCAAACCTGGTGGAAACATCCACAAACCTGGCATCAGTGAAAACCACGGACAAGGAAATTATTGTGGTAACGAGTCAGCGCAGCTCAGTAGAAACCGCCAAACGTGACATTGCAGACATGGTCGCCAGTGTGTTCCATCTGGCAGGTGCCAGTGTGAAGCATGGAGACGGATACCCCGGGTGGGAGCCGGACATGAGCTCCGAAATCCTTGCCATTACAAGCAAAGCCTATGAAAAACTCTTCAATGAGAAGGCTGAAGTGCTCGTTATTCATGCCGGACTGGAGTGCGGCATCATCGGAGAAAAGTACCCGGGCATGGATATGATTTCCTATGGCCCGGAAATTAAAGGAGCTCATTCTCCTGATGAACGGATTGAAGTCGCCAGTGTAATGAAGTTCTGGGACCTTACCCTGGAGGTGCTTAAAAATGCCCCCGTGAAAAAGTGAGCATGGCAAATGACAAGGTCTGACGCTGTTTTCCTGAGGAATAGCAGGCAGCCAATTCCACATGCTGAAAAAATTTTTTTCGCGGTTTGTTGTTTTTTACAGAAAAAGTTTCTACTATTGCAAATCAAAGCGACCACAATGACCAATTTGAGCCGCACATATTACATCAGCTACTATTACTACTTTGTGAAATACCAAAGGGGCTGACCGATCTATGTGCCATAAACCATGTTGTTTTTAACTCATAAGCCCCGCCACAGCGGGGCTTTTTTTTTATCATCAATGACACAAACAAACAGCATAAAAGCAATGAACCGGGCCATGCCTACAGCAGTCCCCCTGAAAGCACAAACGCCAGATAACCAATTAGTTGAAAAATATAAACACATGACTAGCAGAGAAACAGTATGCATCATAGGCCTCGGATTGATCGGCGGATCAATGGCCATTGATTTAAAGAAGACAGGGTTTGCCAAAAAGCTTATCGGCGTGGACGCCAACGCTGATCATGTCACAACCGCATTGCAACAAGGCATCATAGATGAAGGCCTGGCCCTGGAAGAAGCTGTTGCAAAATCCGACATCGTGGTGTTGTGTACCCCAGTGGATGTCATCATGCAGCTTCTGCCAGCGATACTTGACATGATGCAGGGGAGCGATAAAGTGATCACGGATACGGGATCCACCAAGGCTGAAATCATATCCTGCGTGCGCAATCATCCAAACAGGAAGGCATATGTGGCCGCACACCCGATGGCTGGAATCGAAAAATCCGGCCCGGATGCCGCCCTCAGCGGCTTGTTCGACAATCATTACCTGATCATCTGCGACAAAGAAGACAGTGATGCGGAAGCTGTTGCACGAACCAACAAATTGTTTCAGGTGCTCAACATGCGCATCACTTACATGGACGCTGCTGCACATGATGCAAGTGCTGCTTATGTGTCCCACCTTTCGCACCTGGCCTCCTTTGCCTTATCACTTTGTGTGCAGGAAAGCGAAAAAGACCAGGGCAACATTTGTCGACTTGCCGGAGGAGGGTTTACCTCAGCCGTAAGGCTTGCAAAAAGCTCCGCCGAGATGTGGGCTCCTATTTTCAGTCAAAACAATCAGCATATTTTGGCTGTTTTGCAATCCTATATCAACAAACTGGAGTTGTTCAAAGACCATCTCATAGAGATGGATGACCATAAAATGATTGAACTCATCAGGGAATCAAATAAAATAGAAACAGTAATCAAATGAACGATGCCATCATGGAATTAAAAGAACGAGTTATGCAGGAGCAAAAACAACCTGCAGCCATGCAGAAGCAACTGATTATTGCAGGCCCTTGCAGTGCAGAATCGGAGGATCAGCTCATGCGGGCAGCCGGCATGTTGGCTGCAGGAGGCCATACTGATTTTTTTCGGGCTGGCATTTGGAAGCCCCGGACACGGCCCGGAAATTTTGAAGGTGTGGGCAGCAAGGGGCTTCGTTGGCTTAAGCGCGTGAAGGAAGAAACAGGGCTCAAGACGGCCACAGAAGTGGCTACAACTACGCATGTGTATGAAGCCCTCAAATACGGCATCGACTGTTTGTGGATTGGTGCACGGACAACTGCCAATCCTTTTGCCACGCAGGAAATTGCCAATGCATTGCAGGGAGCTGATGTGAAAGTATGCATCAAAAACCCAATCAACCCGGACGCTGGCCTCTGGCTGGGGGCCATTGAAAGAATCAGTACTGCCGGGATAAAGGATATCGTGGCCATTCACAGGGGATTTTCAAGCTGTGCAAAGACCCGGTACCGGAACATGCCACAGTGGGCAATTCCCGTGTGGCTAAAAAAACAACTTCCCGGGTTGCCTGTGCTATGTGATCCAAGCCATATTGCCGGAAAACGGGAGCTGATTCCCCATATCACCCGCCGGGCCATGCTTATGCGTTTCGACGGGCTGATGGTAGAGGTACACCCTGAACCGGAAAAAGCGATGAGTGATGCAAAACAACAGTTGACCCCGACAGCATTTGAAGAACTTTTGACAGGCAGATTCAAAATATCAGCTTAACTTGTCAGGGCGTTGCTAAGATTATTATGCAGGAATACCTGATGATAAAAACACAAATGCCCCATAAGGGCCAACCAATGACAGAAACAACCAGACCTTCTCCGGTTAGCGGGCACATCAAGGCTCCTCCCTCCAAGAGTGTAGCACAAAGAGCCATTGCCATGGCCAGCATGGCCAAGGGCAATTCCCGCATCATCAGCCCGGGCCATTCGGATGATGTATTGGCAGCTATTGATGTTTGCCGCAAGTTGGGCGCATCTCTTCAATGGGATGGCGACAGCTTGCATGTGCAAGGAGGGATCAGGGCGCCCGGGGCACCATTAAACTGCAGGGAGTCGGGTTTGTCCATCAGGATGTTTTCAGGCATCGCCTCCACTTTTGCTGAAGAAGTATGCATGACAGGACATGGAAGCCTTATGAACCGCTCAATGGAAGCTACAGCTAAATCATTGCAAGCCCTTGGTGTGCAGTGTACCACCACCCGGGGAAAGCTTCCCCTCTATTTGAAAGGACCTGTACAGGGCGGCCACGTGCACATTGATGGTTCGCAGGGCTCCCAAGTCCTCACAGGAATCCTGCTTGCCGCTCCTCTTGCTGAAAATGAACTTCACCTGCATATCCACCACCTGAAAAGTAAGCCTTATATCGACATGAGCATCGACATGATGCACAAGTTTGGAATAAATGTAATCCGTGAGGACTATAGTTACTTTTTTATCCCTTCCGGACAAGCTTATAAGGCCTGCGCATTTCATGTGGAGGGAGATTGGAGTGGGGCAGCTTTTTTATTGGTAGCAGGAGCGATTGCAGGTGAGGTGGTAGTGGAGAACCTCCGGACGGACTCAACCCAGGGCGACAAACGCGTGCTGGAAGCACTTGAGGCATCCGGTGCTGCGCTTTCCTTTCCTGCTGGTGGAATCCGTGCCGCAAAGCGTGAACTGAAAGCCTTTTCCTTTGATGCCACCGATTGTCCGGACCTCTTCCCTCCCCTGGTGGCACTGGCCGCACATTGCAGCGGGACAAGCAGGATCAGTGGCGTGAACCGCCTGCAAAGCAAGGAAAGCGACCGCGCAGCATCACTTACCGATGTCTTTTCAAATATGGGCGTCGACATCTGGGTTGAGGAGGATACCATGTGCATTAAAGGTGGTAAGCCCGGATCAGCCAGGGTGCATTCGCACGGTGATCACCGGATCGCGATGGCCGCCGCAGTAAGTGCCCTCAGCGGTGAGGGACCCGTAAGCATTGCGCAGGCAGAGGCCGTAAATAAATCTTATCCTAATTTCTTTGATGACCTTGCACAGATCAAAAAATAAGCCTGCAGGAATGCGGCAAACCATATTCATGTTTTGACAAACAGGACGTCAATTACTATCTGCACATATGCTGGTTTTGGGACTTTTCGACTTTCTGTCACGATGTACACATATCAACCGGGATTGAACAATTACAAATCATTTTCGTTTATTAAAAAAACATTACTTTTGTACCGTCAAAAAGCACGTTATGAATAATACTGTCCATCATTTGCATCATCATGTAATTCAACCCCCAGGGTGTTGAACGGTGCTGCAATGGATAAAACATAATCCCAATGATTAAAAGCCCCGGCAAACACTGGGGCTTTTTTTTAAGCCGGCAACACAGCTTTTGCACAATGACAGTCACCCCTTGAAAAGCCGGAAAACAGGCAAAGGCATTGAGAAACAAAAGGCAACAAACGGGAAGCCCCTGGGCAGTCAAAAAATCAAAAACGCACATACAAAATGATCACAATGCATCATACCCATCATGCACACCATCCCTTCCACAGGCGGCGGACCAGATGGGATATGTTCAACAACCGATGAACATGTTTACAACACAAGAAAAGGGAGCCGCCATAACAGGAGGCTCCCTTTTTTAATTCAAAAACGGAAAAAACAATACAAATGGAAAAATTGACGATGGCCATTCAAAAAAGTGGCCGACTTAGCGAGGACTCAATCAAGTTGCTGAAAAAATGCGGCATCCGCATTCAAAACGGGAACAATAAGCTGAAGGCCAAGACAAATGGTTTTCCCCTGGAACTGATTTTTCTGCGTGACGACGACATTCCGCAATATGTGGAGGATGGTGTCGCAGACGCAGGCATCCTGGGACTTAATGAAGTGCTGGAGAAAAACAAACAGGTGGAGGTGATTGAAAACCTGGGCTTTTCAAGATGCCGTTTGTCAGTAGCCATCCCAAGGGATATGGATTATCCCGGCAAAGAAGCACTGAACGGCAAACGCATCGCGACCTCCTACCCCATTTTGCTTGAAAAATTCATCAGGGAAAACGGCTTAAAAGCAGAGATCCATCCCATAAGCGGGTCTGTGGAGGTCACCCCAGGTTTAGGCCTGGCTGATGCCATTTTTGAAATCGTCAGCTCTGGCAGCACATTGTTAAGCAACGGGCTCAAAGAAGTCGAAACGGTATTGCAAAGTGAGGCGGTCATGATCACCGGCACCAGCCTGCCTCAAGAGATACAGGGTCTATTGGATCAGCTGTTGTTCAGGATCCGTTCCGTGCAGAAAGCAGCCCACAACAAGTACATCCTGCTTAACGCACCAGAAAGCAAGCTGGAACAGATCATTTCCCTGATTCCCGGGATTAAAAGCCCCACGATGATGCCACTAGCTGAAAGCGGCTGGTATTCACTGCATTCTGTAATCAGCGAAGATGATTTCTGGGATGTTATTGACCAATTGAAAGCTGCGGGGGCCGAAGGCATCCTGGTGGTGCCCATTGAGAATATGGTGACCTGAGATGGCTGACTCAATGAAACCCACATGCCAGAAAATTGACGCACAGGGGAATAATTATTGTCACGGAGGCTTTGTGACTAAGTAGGCTTTTGGCTTTTAGCTATTGGCTGTTGGCAAGAAAGCCAAATGCAAAAAACCAAGAGTAAATAACCGAAAGCAGTACGCTTATAAGCACAAACGCCATATAACCAATCAGTTGAAAAATATTAACACATGCTTAAACCGATGGATGAACAAAAAAAGACACCCTCAGCGGAACCATTAATGACCATTGTTCCGCATATTACGCCCGGAGAATATGATAAAATACTCAAAAGGCCGCAGGAGGATGCACCTGGAAGGGAGGAAAAAGTAAGTCAGATTATCCGGCGTGTAGAGGATGGTGGAGATGAGGCATTGCGTGAAATATGCCTTGAGATTGACGGGCGTGTGGTTCCGGAGTTTGAAGTACCCCGATCTGAGCTCTTACAGGCTGGCAGTGATGTGGATGAGCACCTGAGAAATGCCGTCAGCCAGGCCATAAAAAACATTCAGGCCTTTCATGAGGCGCAGCTCCCAAAACCTTTCTCGATGGAGACAATGCCCGGCGTGAGATGCAGCATCAAATACACGGCCATCAAGCGGGTGGGGTTATATATTCCCGGGGGGACTGCGCCGTTGCTCTCTACCGTATTGATGACGGCCATACCTGCCACAATCGCAGGTTGCGACGAGATTATCGTATGCACGCCAGCAGGGGCCTCACCCGAACTGCTATTTACCCTTGGTCTTTTCAACACGCGTGTCTTCAGGGTTGGCGGAGCCCAGGCCATTGCTGCCATGGCTATGGGTACGGAGAGCATCCCGAGGGTAGACAAAATTTTCGGGCCGGGCAACGCCTGGGTCACCAGTGCCAAGATGCAACTGGCTGGTCGCGGACTGGCCATAGACATGCCGGCAGGCCCATCGGAGGTCCTGGTCATTGCAGACCATACAGCCAATCCCGCATATGTGGCAGCCGACCTGCTGTCACAGGCCGAGCATGGCAATGACAGCCAGGTGATCCTCCTGGCCACCAGCATGGACCTGATCAACCAAACAATGGAGGCCATCAGGGTGCAACTTGAAAACCTGTCGCGCAAGGATACCATCCTTTCAGCCCTGACCCACGCGCTGGCCATTTGTGTCACAGATAGCTCACAGGCCCTGGAGATCAGCAACTTTTACGGACCGGAACACCTTATTCTGTCGACGGAGGATGCTGCTGCCCTTGCTGCGCAGGTCACCAACGCCGGATCTGTGTTCATAGGGAATTACAGCCCTGAATCAGCCGGGGATTATGCAAGCGGCACCAACCATACCCTGCCCACCGGAGGAGCCAGCAGCGCCTGGAGCGGCATTACCACCGCAGCCTTCATGAAAAGCATCACCACGCAGGAGATCAGCAGGGAAGGATTGATGGCACTGGCTCCTTCGGTACTGCAGCTGTCACGGGCAGAAGGGCTGGATGCCCATGCCAATGCCATCCTTCAACGAATACAAACAGACCAATGAATCATCAACACATCCTATCATGCGCTTCAATCTGAAATCAATCATTCCTGAACATATTGCATCAATGATCCCTTATGCCTCAGCCAGGGACGAGCTGGAGGGTGATGGGTCCGTCTTCCTGGATGCGAATGAATTGCCACAGCCCCTGCCCGACATGCCCATGGACGTGAACCGTTATCCCGGTGAGCAACCTAACCGGCTCAAGAAGAAACTTTCCGCTGTCAAAGGCGTGCAAGCCGGCAGCATCTTTCTTGGCAATGGCAGCGATGAAATCATCGACATGCTCATGCGGTGCTTTAGCCGGCCGGGACAAGACCAGGTGATGGTCTTCCCTCCTACCTTTGGCATGTATGGTGTCCGTGCCAGGGTGAACAACCTGGAAGTGATCCCGCATAACCTGGACGGGGATTTTCGCATCAACGCCCGTGAGGCATTAAATAAAGCTGGTCCAGACACCAGGCTGATCTTTGTCTGTCATCCAAATAACCCGACAGGCAATGCGCAAAATACGGAAACCATTCAGGAACTGCTGGCGCATTTTAATGGCATCGTGGTGGTTGACGAAGCTTACATTGACTTTTGCCCGGAGAAAAGCGTGCTACCACTGCTGAAAGAATATCCCAACCTGGTGGTTCTGCAAACCTTCTCAAAGGCTTATGGGCTAGCGGGCGCCAGGGTTGGCGTAGCGTATGCTTCTTCGGACATCATCAGGGTGCTGGAAAAAGTGAGTTTCCCCTATAACCTGGGCACTCCGGCCATCCGCCTTGCGGAAAAAGCGCTTGACAGCCATGCCATATTCCGGATGAACGTAGAAAGCATAAGGGCCTCCAGGGATCAGCTGGCGGGCATCATTCCCTCACTGCCATCGGCCATCAAGGTATATCCATCAGTGGCCAACTTTCTCCTTGTCAAGGTATCCGACGCTGATGCGCTGTACCGTCACCTGGCGCACTCAGGGGTCATCGTGCGAAATCGCAGCAAAGAGCCCGGATGCCAGGGATGCTTGCGTATCACCACGGGCACCGCAGAAGAAAACCAGCTGCTTATTGAAGCCTGGAAAGCGTTTGGATCTGCAAAGGTGCTGCAACCTGGTGTTGCGGGAGCAGCCCGCGCGACAACACAACCTGAAGCCGAAGAAATGCAGGCAAATACAACCGGCAAGGTACCGGTTCGCGAAGCTACCATTCAGCGCAGCACCGCAGAAACCAGCATCACGGTGCGGATCAGGTTGGATGGACACGGTTATGCCAACATTTCCACAGGGATCCCCTTTTATGACCACATGCTTGAACAGATTGCCCGACATGGCATGATGGATCTGGAAGTGGATGCCAGGGGTGACCTGGAGGTAGACCCACACCATACCATGGAAGACACCGCCATATCCATTGGTATGGCATTCCGCAAGGCCCTGGGCAACAAAAAAGGCATAGACCGCTACGGCTTTGAATTACCCATGGATGACAGCCGCGCCAAAGTGTTGATAGACCTTGGCGGACGCAGTTTCTTTAAATGGGACGTCTCCTTTTCTGCATCAGCAATAGGTCATGTTCCATCTACCCTATTTCAGCACTTTTTCAGGTCTTTTGCTGATGCCACAGCATGTAATCTGCACGTGGAAGCTACCGGGGAGGATGATCACCATAAAGTAGAAGCTGTCTTCAAAGCCTTTGCGCGTGCCCTGAAAATGGCCGTTGCAAGAAATGATTCAGCTACCTTGCCCTCCACGAAGGGATTGCTTTGAGACATTTAGACATTTTGACAATTCGACAATCTTTCAACAATGAAGCAACAAATAAAAATCATAGATTACAAAGCCGGAAACATTGCTTCCGTGCGGCATGCCTTCAGGCGCCTGGGCCTGGAAGCTGGACTGGCTGCTTTCCCGGAGGACCTTGAGGACGCTGATAAATTGATATTTCCGGGTGTGGGACATGCCAGGGCTGCCATGAACATCCTGAAAGAAAAGGACATGGATCAAGCCATCAAGGCATTCAAAGGGCCGGTGCTTGGCATATGTCTTGGGATGCAGCTCATGGCTGACTCCTCGGAAGAAGGCGACATGCAGGGCATGGGACTATTCCCTGACAAAATCAAACGGTTTTCGGGTGATTTCAAGGTTCCGCATATGGGTTGGAACAGCCTTTATGGACTTGAAGGACCTTTGTTTGCGAATGTACCCGAGGCGAGCCATGTGTATTTCGTACACAGTTATTACATGCCCAAAAGCAGCCGCGCCATAGCCCTTTGCCAGTATGGCGAAGCGTTTACGGCAGCCTGCAGCAAGGATCAGTTTTTTGGCGTACAGTTCCACCCTGAAAAGAGTGGAAAGCCAGGCATGCAAATCTTACAAAACTTTATTGACCTATGATTGCCATACCAGCCATTGACATCATGGACGGCGCTTGCGTCCGTCTGGTAAAAGGACTTTTCAACCAGAAGAAAACCTATTCAAAAAACCCCCTGGATGTTGCCAGAGCATTTGAAGACAAAGGGATCACCCACCTGCACCTCATAGATCTGGATGGAGCCAGGATGGGCAAACCTGTCCACTTGAAGCTGCTGGAGAACATGGTGGAGAACACCTCACTGCATATAGATTATGGAGGCGGAATACGTAGCTTTCAGTCGATAGGTGATGTGTTGTCGGCTGGGGCGCAAAAAGTCAATTTAGGAACGTTTTTGTTTTCCCGTCCGGATGTACCCGGACGTTGCATCGAACGCTTCGGGCAGGAGTCGCTGATAGCGGCCGTTGATATCAAAGCGGGCAGGGTGGCCGTAGAAGGCTGGCAACAGCTTGCCGGACTCGATGTCGCTGAGGCTGTTGAATCCCTCATAGAAGCAGGGTGGCGATACATGTCTGTCACGGACATCAGCAGGGATGGTACCATGCAGGGCCCTGACCCGGCATTCTACAAACCACTGGTAGAAAGCTATCCAGATGTACGCTTCATTGGCGGAGGTGGCGTGGCGTCCCTGAAAGACCTCAGCTTGTTAAAATCATTCGGACTCTACGCTGCTGTAACCGGTAAAGCCATCCTGGAAGGGGAAATATCTCTGGAAGACCTTAGCCAGTTCAATCATGCACCTCCCGGCTGAAATGCATGCTGCAGGCATAAACAGAGACGTGAAACGCCCATGTTGTAAATCCCGACCATTTGAACAGGATTTTTGACACATAGCAGAATGATTATTATCCATGGTTTTACCTCTGCGAGCCTCTGCGAAACCATCAGCGAGCCTCTGCGAGAAACCAAAAACCACAAAGCATTCAATATTTGAACAACTCAACTATTTAAACAAAAAAAACCATGCTTACTAAACGAATCATTCCTTGTCTGGACATCAAAGAGGGGCGCACGGTCAAAGGCGTGAACTTTGGCAACCTCCGGGATGCCGGAGACCCTGTGGAGCTGGCTGCAAGATATTCTGAAGAGGGTGCTGATGAGCTGACATTGCTTGACATCACAGCCACCCTGGAAAAACGCAGCACATTTTTACAGGTGGTAGAAGATGTGGCAGCAGCCGTTTCGATACCCTTTACTGTGGGTGGCGGAATCGCCAATGAGCACGAAGTGGAAAAACTGCTTTCAAAAGGGGCGGACAAAGTTTCGGTCAACACGGCCTCACTGCGCGACCCGGAATTGATTACCAGGCTGTCAGACGCCTTTGGGGACCAATGCGTGGTCGTAGCCATTGATGCCCGCCTGATTGATGGGGAGTGGCTGGTCGTCAGTCATGCCGGAACAAGAATAACGGAGAGGAAAACCATCGACTGGGCCAAAGAAGTTTGTGACCGGGGCGCAGGAGAGATCCTGCTCACCTCTTTCACGGCCGATGGCAGCCGCAATGGTTTCTCGCTGGATATCACCAGGGAAGTGGCGGAAAACGTTCCTGTTCCCGTAATTGCCTCAGGCGGAGCCGGCCTGCCAGCACATTTTCTCGATGTATTTGTGGAAGGTATGGCGGATGCGGCTTTGGCAGCAGGCATTTTTCACTATCAGGTCATTGGCATCGAAGAAATCAAAAGCTTTTTAAGAAAGCACAAGATCGCCGTGAGGTGATTTTTGCTTAAGGTTGAGGTTGAGGTTAAGATTGAGGTTAAGATTGAGGCTGAGCGGCAGCGAAGTCCCGAGCTGCAAGTCCCGAGAGCAAAGCGATTCGGGAAGCAAAGCGATTCGGGATTGAGATTAGGTTGGGGGGGATTAGTTTGAGATTTTGGCTTTATGATACGTTTACAGGAATAAAAACAGATAAGAAAACATGACAAACACGCAGATTAACAAATCATTAAAATTTGACGGGCCCGGGGGCTTGCTGCCTGTGGTGGTGCAGGATGCCGTTTCGAAGGCAGTGCTAATGCAGGCCTGGATGAACAAAGAAGCCCTGGATATTAGCATAAAAAGCGGGAAGCTGACATTTTTCAGTAGAAGCAAAAAGCGGCTTTGGACCAAAGGAGAAACATCAGGTAATTTCCTCCTGGTCAAAGAACTATTGGCCGACTGTGACCAGGACTGCCTGCTGGCCAAGGTAACACCGGTCGGGCCGGTTTGCCACACGGGCGAAGATACTTGCTTTGGCGAGGAGAACGTCCCTGTAAAGGAGAAGAAAGACGAGTCAGGGGATGATGCAGGTTCTCCCGGATTCCTCCTGGAGCTGGAAAAGGTATTGAAAAAACGCAAATTGGCTGATACTTCTGAAAGTTACACCGCAAGGCTACTGAAGGCAGGCAATAAGCGCATCGCCAAGAAATTGGGTGAAGAAGCCGTAGAGTTGATACTGGAAGCAGAACAAGGTGACCGGCAACGCTTCGTTGAAGAAGCTGCCGATCTGCTTTACCATCTGAACGTGCTCCTCATTGGCAGAGAAATGGGATGGAAGGATGTGATCCAGGAATTAGAAGGGCGGCACAAGATAAAATAGCCTGACAGGTTAAATCCCTGGCAATGCCACATCTTATTCTGCATCGAATTGCATGCCGAAGACATCGCCCAGGTAATGCTTAACCCTTGCCTTTACATCTGCCAATCCGACGGACCTGTCCAGCTCCTTCTGCATGGAAGTAGCCTGCTTGTCGGTAAACCCGCACGGGTTGATCAGGTCAAAATAGCTTAAATCGGTATGCACGTTAAACGCAAAGCCGTGCATGGTCACCCACCTGCTGCTACGGATCCCGATGGCACATATTTTCCTGGCCCTGACAGGGTTATCGGGTTCAAGCCATACCCCGGAAGCACCTTTTAACCTTTGGCCATTCAGGCCATATTCAGCAATGGTTTTAATGATGGCCTCTTCCAGATTATACACATATTGATGAATGTCGGGGGAAAAGTTGTCCAGGTCGAGGATAGGATAACCAACGATCTGCCCTGGGCCATGGTAGGTGATATCCCCCCCGCGGTTAATCTTATAAAAAGTGGCCTTTTTATTCTGCAACTCCAGCATGTTGGCAAGCAAGTTCTCCTCAGATCCGTGCTTCCCAAGGGTATACACATGGGGGTGTTCGCAAAACAGCAAATAGTTGGGCGTGGCCTTTTCCTGCTCAGGATTGGCCCGGTTCTCCATCTTGATGTCTACAATCTCGCTGAATAGCTTCTCCTGGTAATCCCATGCTTCTTTGTAATCTATTATGCCAAGATCTTCGAATGCTACTTTTGTGTTCATGCTTAAAATAATGTCAAAAGTTTAGATGACAAAAGGACAAAATGACAAAAGGACAAAAAGTCCCGCTGTGCCATGGGTGTTAAGGGCTACGGGTAAGGCCTGAACCCGGAAACCCTTTAACTCCTTAACCATAACCGCAGCCTTTAGGAAGGCTAATTTTTTCTATGCAAAAATACAGGAAATTCCTGTTGCAGCACAGGATGAATTGCCTACCAGGGCGGAAAAACAGAAAACAATTACCTTTACAAAAAAAGGTTTGCCGATGAAGGATATTGAGATCATGTCGCCGGTCGGTTCTTTTGAGTCGCTGATGGCCGCCATCCAGGCTGGAGCGGATGCCGTGTACTTCGGTGTGGGAAAGCTGAACATGCGAAGCCGCTCTGCAAAGCGTTTCAGCCTGGATGACCTGGATCGCATTGCAGGCATATGCCGTGCGCATCAGGTCAACAGTTACCTCGCGGTCAATACGATCATATATGACCACGAACTGGAGGAGGTGCATACAACCATCCGGCGTGCAAAACAGGCCGGTGTAACGGCCATCATTGCCTCGGATATCGCGGTCATGCAATATGCCCGTCAACAAGGTGTGCGTGTTCACATCAGCACGCAATGCAATATCACCAATGTGGAAGCCGTCCGTTTCTATGCGCAGTTTGGTGATGTGATGGTACTGGCCCGGGAGCTGACCCTGGAGCAGGTGCATGGCATCGCCAGGCAGATTGAAGCGGGAGACATTCGTGGTCCGTCCGGTGGCCTTGTCAGGCTCGAGGTCTTTGTACATGGTGCGCTCTGCATGGCAGTAAGTGGCAAGTGTTACCTGAGTCTGGACAACATGAACCATTCAGCCAACCGTGGGGAATGCCTGCAGCTTTGCCGCCGTTCTTATCTCGTAACGGATAAGGAGGAGGGTTATGAGCTGGAGGTGGACCATGCCTACATCATGTCACCAAAAGACCTCTGCACCATTGGCTTTGTCGATAAGATCATGCGTGCAGGGGTGTCGGTATTCAAGATTGAGGGGCGCGGACGGGGGCCGGATTATGTAAAGACTGTCACGCAGTGCTACAGGGAGGCGGTCCAGGCGGTCCATGACAATACTTACAGTCGCGAAAAAATCAATGCCTGGATGAAGCGTTTGCACGGCGTGTTCAACCGTGGTTTCTGGGATGGTTATTATCTGGGGCGCACAATGGGCGAATGGTCGGAGCGCTATGGCTCGCAATCCACGCGGAGAAAGCAATATGTGGGCAAGGTCACCAACTATTTCTCAAGGCTGGGTGTGGCTGAGATCACCATAGAAGCCAATGAGCTGCCCTCCCGGTCAGAGATTATGATCACGGGCCCCACTACCGGGGTGCTGGAGCTGACCCCCGATGAGGTCCATGTGGATCACAGCCCGGTTGAAAGAGCCCGCCAGGGAGAAAAATGTTCCATCAAAGTGCCGGAACTGGTAAGGCGGGGGGACAAGGTTTTTCAAATCATCACGCAGGAAGAATTATTTTGAAGCAGTGATGATCTTCTTGCCGACAGGCATGCCAGCATGCCTGCATTGCCTGTTTTGTTTGGTTATCAGCCGGTTGCACATGCAGCAAAGAGGCATGCCAGCAATGAACACCCTTGCCATTGACTAATGGTTGGCGACCACAAACCCCCATAGCGGACTTTCACCACCAATTTATTGATCATGCACGGCACACAAAAAAGAAGGGCAGGTTTTTTAAGACCGGCCCTTCTTTGGAGTAGGATAATTATCCTGGTGAGACTTATTCCTGGTGTATCTCGTAACGATACACAGGTCCGCTCAGGTCAAGGATGATGGTGTACTCACCGGGTGTATCGATGGGGATGTCGTTTTGGAACCCACCATATATCAGCACACCTTCTTCAGCATCTTCATCAATCCCGAGGTTAAGACCGGCAGGCGGATCCCATTCTTCGTTCGCCCTGAACTTGAAATGGCCCTCTACCATATCCAATGTAACAGTGTAGCGTACCTTCTGGTATTCTTCCCAGTGGTCTAAAT
>PUOJ01000026.1 GCA_003552075.1 Bacteroidales bacterium | reverse complement strand
TATCACCACGGTGTACTGGCTTTCGAGGTCGGATAGCTTCTGAGGTTGATCTGCTTCCTTATAACCCGGGGCAAGGAAGCCTGGCGGAAAAGCAAAGTCGGGTGCGGTATTGCCGATCTTCATGGCCCGATAGGTTTCCAGCCGTGCAGCCAGATTGTTATTGGTGATGCTGCTTGCCTCATTCAGCACCTTAAGGGCGAGGTATTCCGATGCCCCGAACAGGCTGCGCTCTTCCAGCAGGTTAAACAGGTAATCGGTAATCTCATTAAACTTTTGTTCATCTTCTGCCAGGTTTTCCATCATGTGGTCAATAGAAACATGCATTTCTACATAGACTGAGTCCAGGGAACGACCGCTGTTTTCAATCAGCCAGAAATGGGCCTCGATGGTTTCCCTGAGCAACCCGCTTTTCCAAAGTCGGTTGTCGGTATAATCCATTTCCCTGAAGGTATTGATGGCCTCAGGTATTTCTTCTGTCCGGTATTGTGCAATGGTCGAAACCGAGCTGACCAGCTTGCGCACAGGCAAAAACCAGCTTACGTAAGTTTCCGGGTCTAACCCAGCTAAAAAGGCCTCATCTTCTTCCCTGATGCGCTGCATTTCCTGATCGATGGCAGCTTTTGGGGTGTCGTGTTTGGCAAATAGAGAATCCTGCCGGTAAATGTTTTCCAGGAAAACCCAGGCACTCAGGGCCTGCTCGCGGCGCGGGTGTTCGCTGGCGTATTGTTCGAACAATTGGTTTTGCTTTCCAGAAACTATGTCCACGGTTTCAGCAGTTGCCAGGTGTTCGCCTTTCAGGCGCAAGTTTTCACCGGGCGACAGGATGACAATGAAAGTCTGCCCGTCTTCGGCTTCCAGGTAACCCATGCCGTAGTCTTTTTCTCCATAGGAAAGCTGAAATGATCCTTTTTCATCTGCCTTTGCATGATCAATCCCATAGGTGTCAAAGCCTTCAAATCCTACCAGCCTTACCTCTTGATTGCTCAGTGCGGGGAATGATCCTGTGATGGTATCCTGGGCAGAGGTAGCGGAGATAAAGCAAGCTAAGAAAAATAAAGAAGAAAAATGGCTTTTCATAATTATCCCATTGGCTTAATTATCAAGGAGTTTATATTAGTTATCCTTAATACATCGAACACTGATTCCGTAGGCCCTATTGAGTCCGAGACGGCGCAAATCACCTGAATCATATAAAATTAACCGAACCCAGGATTCATTTGATGCAGATGTACTAGCAGACCAGTACCAAGTATAATCACCGAGATAATCAAACTCCAGGGTGATCCGGCGAAAACCACTTGGTAAGGCCGAAAATTCAAACTCATCAAATCCATGATGGCTGCTGGAAGCGCTCCAGCGAGGATGAATAAAAGTACTGCAATCGCCACCCAATGGTGAATTCACCTGGCGGCAGGACTTTAGGGCATTGCCAGCGCCATCAGGGTTATGCATATCATTTGAATATCCCTGGTCAACTATATAAGCAGTTAATTCCATCCAGTCAGATTCGTCAGGCAATTGCCATCCTGGTGGGCAAGCATCCGTGGCTGCATGCCAGTTATATAAAACACCATAATCTTGATAATTGGAAGTCGCTTTTGCTGCAGCAACATCTGTTCCATCAAAACCATAAACATAATGATGGGAACTTGATTCTGAGCCGACCCCTGGGCCAACCACAGAGGGCAGAAATCTAAGATTTTCCGCCATCCATATCTGGTCACCGATCTCTAGAAGCTGATATGTCTCTCCGTCGCGGGGATCGGTAAATGTACCGGATTCATCATTATCTCCCTCAGTGGAAAACTGCTCCTGTTGACCATAGGCCGTTCCCTCGCTGTTGGTTGCATAAGCCCTGACATAGTATGTAGTGTTCGGGCTGAGCCCTGTCATGTTCCCAGAAAAAGAACCAAGACCACTACCCGATGAAACTGTGTTATTGGACGTAGTAGGGTTGGGAGAGTTACTGTAGGCTATTCCCCTTGCAGTTACAGTTGTACCACCATCTGAAGTTACATCACCTCCACCCGTGGCTGTCGTTTGACCTATATTGCTGATTGAACTGGTGGTTACAGTAGGTGGATCAACTTCAGCATCCTTAATGCAACGCACAGATAACCCATCCGCACGGAAGAAGCTGCCTATTTCGGCATCATCGCTGTAAACATTCAGAGATCGGGATTCCAAACCAATCACAGTACTTGACCAATAGTGCCCTTGGAAGCCAACACCAAAGATTAGACCATTGTTGCAGGCGCGCATGCCGGGAACGGTCAACTTAAGCGGTGAAGCAAAGGCCCCGTCCGCATTGTTGCTGCTCCAGCTCTGGCGTTCATCTTCCCATTCGGCCTCTGTGGGCAACCGGTAACCCGCTGGGCAAGGGTTATTAGTGCCGTTTACCCCCTGCCACAGGTTATCGTTTTGCGGGCTGCGCCAATCCCAATGGGCTTCAAATGTGCTCAAAATGAAATCCCCATGCCCCGGGGTGTCACTGGTGCTTAGTGTGGAAGTTGTGGCGGAATTGATTTTCTGATGCCCGTCTGCGGCTCTGCCCCACTGGTAGTGATCACCATAAGCCCATGAGCCTGTGCTAATAGCCCCCAGGTTGCGGTCCATCCAGGTTTGACCGGTAGCGGGGTTCAAAACATCTACCACTTCGGTATCGTCGCCATTTCCAGAGTCACTCACTGTGATGTATTCTGTCTTGATTTCCGTATCCGACCCAAAGCTATTCTCAACAGTTAACTCTACGGTATAGGAGCCTTCCTCCTGATAGGTATGTTCAGGGTTCTGTGCTGTTGAAGTATTGCCATCGCCAAAGTCCCAGCTCCAGCTTTCCGGGTCGCCAGTACTTTCGTCCGTAAAACTAACTGTTAATGGTACCTCACCACTTGTGGGAGTACCGCTGAAAGCAGCTGAAGGCTCATCACCGTTGATTTCGGTATGCTTTATGCAGCGCACAGAGAGGCCATTTGCGCGTTCTATGGTTGGCATATAGGCATTGTTAAAAAAGAATAATTGGCGGGAGTGGATGCCATCCACGGTACTTGACCAATAGTTACCATAGGAACCCTCGAGTGTACCAATTAGCCGGCTACGTAGGCCAGCAGAGGGCAACTTTAGTGGAGAGGAAAAAGCCCCGTCAGCATCGTTACTGCTCCAGCTTTGACGCTCAGCGTTTAATTCTGCTTCTGTAGGCAAGCGGTAGCCTTGTGGACAGGGGTTGTTTATCCCGTTTACCCCCTGCCATAAATTATCGTTTTGCGGGCTGCGCCAATCATAGGGGCTACTGCCTGTTGTTATAAAACTCCCATGCCCGGGGGTGTCACTGTTGCTTAGGGTAGAGGTTGTGCCGGAGTTCCTTTTCTGGTGTCCGTCAGCGGCACGGCCCCACTGGTAAAGATCGCCATACGCCTGTTCATCTGTACTACTGGTAGCTGCACGGCTGGCACCCAGGTTGCGGTCCATCCAGGTTTGACCGGTGGCGGGGTTCAAAACGTCTACCACCTCAGTATCATCGCCATTTCCGGGTTCACTCACTGTAATGTAATCTGTCTTTATTTCCGTATCCGACCCAAAACTATTCTCAACAGTTAACTCTACGGTATAGGTGCCTTCCTCCTGATAGGTATGTTCAGGGTTCTGTGCCGTTGACGTATTGCCGTCGCCAAAATCCCATTGCCAGCTCGTGGGGTCATTGGTGCTTTGATCAGTAAAACTGACCTCTAAGGGAGCCTGGCCGCTTATCGGATTGGCATAAAACGCTGCTACTGGAAGATCTTCGTCTATGGGTTCCATGCTCTCCCAAATCATATTGGTAAACGGGGGAAGCGTGTATTGCAAACTAGCTAACTCCCGACCCAATAAGCTTACATCAAAACCAAGAAAACTTCTTACCCCGGCGTGTAATGAAAGGTTAATGTTTGCCTGTTCCAGCTCCAGTTCGCCCCGCAAAAATGGACGTGCTGTAAAGTAAGGTCCTGCAACCCCACCTATGCGTGCGGCCAGTTTATTGTCAATGCCGACTTCCGCGTGGGCTTTTCCCTGCATGGAGCTTGTTAACTGCATGCCGGCAGGTTCTACAGGAGCTATTTCCCACACATTTTCCCACTCGGGATTGTTGTTTCGGGTATATTCAGCACCCACAGACGTATGAAATCCCGACTGAAACCCCAAACTAATCTCACCGGCTAATTCAAAACCTGTGTCTAAAATTCCATATATTGAATATTGGATAAACATCGGCACAGGACCTATGGGGATAGGTCCAATGGAAAATGAAATAATCCTGTAGGACAAATCGTGGTCAACCTCTATGTTGACTCCTGCGCTGGCACTCAACTCATACTCGATCAAACCTCCGGCAACAAGCCCAAACTTGTTGACCCTTGGAGGAACAAGCCCTATGTTAAGGGATCGCCTAAACAACGGTTCGAATAAGATCTCTCCCTCACCGATATTAGCCCACACCTGGCCAATAACCTCTCCATGGTCATCGAAAATGTCCTCTTCAAATGAAATGCCATCAAGATTTACTCCGCTCCTGTCTTTCAGCATTCGCGCCCCGGGCATCAGGTAGGTGACCTCTACCGGGACCTCCCTGCCCCCCCAGTGTGCCCGAGGACTATCGTCCATGTAAACCTGGGTTGAATCACCTATCTCTGCCACATCGAGCACTTCTTCCAAAACAGCCTGTTCTGTAAGTAATACCCATTCCTCTTCACTTCGCGACATGACTTCTGTTACTTTTCGCATATAACCTTCCCCCTGGCTGCTTACCAGCACCGAGCCCACCCCAATGGACTCCGGCATGTCACCAGCATACACGTATATGCCCTGAGCAAGCTCGGTGGAGTCGCTAATCAGCACGATTCCATGGTCCTCGGCTACCTTTACGTTTTCATTTATCTTGTAAACCGAGACCAGGGTGGTATCAGAATAAAACGGGGGGCAGGTGCCGGCGATTACCTCAGCCCTGAAGTAAGTTGTGGTGTCTGCCACAAAAAGCAGGGTGTCGGCATATGCATCAGGAATATCTTCCCAAATGTACTTGTCATGAGATTGCTGCCACTGTATGTTTCCCACATAATCGCCAAGGCGTATAACCACGGAATCGTTCACATTCACCTGTGCGTCAGGTCCAAAATGGTAGGCTCGTTGCCCAAAGGATGATGAAATTCCTACCAGGAGAAAAAAGCAACCAAGTAATAAAAGTCTATATGTTGTTTGCAAATTCATTTTATGCATTTTTTTAATTTATGACCAGTTGTCTTACCATTACATGATGCCGGGATGAAAGCCTGATGAAATACAATCCCTTTTCCAAATTTTCGAGGTCTATTGTTTTTTCAAAGTGTTCGTCCCTTACTTCCAACGACGTGATGTACATCAGTGCACCGGAGACATTGAGAATCTCAACTTTGGCTTGTTGATCTTCACCAGTCAGGGTTCCTTCAATGGTGAATGTGCCGGGTGTGGGATTGGGGAAAACATGCAGGTTCGTAGCAGCGTCTGGCTCGTCAAATAATCCCGTTGCGAGTGACATGTTGATCATCACGGTGAGGTCAGCGTCGATTAATGTAATTTGCCCATCATTGTTTTCGTAGCCGTCTTTTGTCACCAGATAGTCATAATCACCAGGTAGAATATCCGAAAACACATAATCGCCGGGTGGGTTTTCTACATCGTCAAACAGGATAACCGCGTCTTCAATATGTTCATTATTGTCATCTCTTACAATAAAGGTTACCTGATAGGTCTCCAGGGTGAGGATCACCTGCTGGGTGATGTCCTGATCCACCACGTCGAGGTTTCCGCTTTCGGAGTAATAGCCTTCGGCTGTTACCGTCCAGTCATACTGGCCTGGTGCAAGGTCCTCAAAGGTATAGTCGCCAGCGGGGTTGGTGTTGCCGTCCAGGGTGACCACTGCATCGGTTATGGGCTGGCCGTCCTGGTTTTCGATGGCGAATTGCACCTGGTAGGTTTCCAGGGTTAGGATCACCTGCTGGGTGATGTCCTGATCCACCACATCGAGGTTTCCGCTTTCGGAGTAATAGCCTTCGGCTGTTACCGTCCAGTCATACTGGCCTGGTGCAAGGTCCTCAAAGATATAGTCGCCAGCGGAGTTGGTGTTGCCGTCCAGGGTGACCACTGCATCGGTTATGGGCTGGCCGTTTTGGTCTTCAACGGTGAACTGCACCTGGTAGGTCTCCAGGGTTAGGATCACCTGCTGGGTGATGTCCTGATCGACCACTTCGAGGTTTCCGCTTTCGGAGTAATAGCCTTCGGCTGTTACCGTCCAGTCATACTGGCCTGGTGTAAGGTCCTCAAAGATATAGTCGCCAGCGGGGTTGGTGTTGCCGTCCAGGGTGACCACTGCATCGGTTATGGGCTGGCCGTTTTGATCTTCAACGGTGAACTGCACCTGGTAGGTTTCCAGGGTGAGGATCACCTGCTGGGTGATGTCCTGATCCACCACGTCGAGGT
>PUOJ01000135.1 GCA_003552075.1 Bacteroidales bacterium | reverse complement strand
TTTTTGAAAAGTAAAACCCCAATTAAAACAATAAGAAAATGGCAGATTTGAAAGATTTTGCAGAAAAGTTGGTTAACCTGACCGTGAAAGAGGTCAATGAGTTGGCAGAGATTTTAAAAGAAGAATATGGCATTGAGCCCGCAGCTGCTGCTCCCGTTGCTGTTGCAGCCGGTGGTGGTGAAGGCGGTGGCGAAGCCGCCGAGGAACAGACCGAATTTGATGTGATCCTCAAGGCTCCCGGTTCTTCCAAGCTGGCAGTCGTGAAGTTGGTGAAAGAATTGACCAGCCTCGGACTAAAAGAATCCAAGGAATTGGTAGACGGTGCGCCAAAACCCATCAAGGAAGGAGTTACAAAGGACGAAGCCGAGTCGCTGAAAAAACAGCTTGACGAAGCTGGAGCAGAGGTGGAGATAAAGTAAGCTTGCAATTGCTACCCATAAAGATTAGACTTCTGCCGGATGCCTCATTCGCTGTAGAAGTCTGATCTTTATTACATGATATCCTGTTCTTCTTTTTTTTAGCTTTTAGTAACTTCAAACCTTCATACCTTGGCAGCAAAACAAAAACACGCAGAAAGGGTCAACTTCGGAACAGTTACTGCCCATTTTGATTATCCCGATTTTCTCGAAATCCAGATAAAGTCCTTCCAGGACTTTTTCCAGTTAGAGACCACTCCCGAAAACCGGAAAAACGAAGGGCTTTTCAAAGTGTTCAGTGAGAACTTTCCGATCTCCGATGCAAGAAACAATTTTGTCCTGGAGTTTCTTGATTATTTTATTGATCCACCCAAATATTCTATCCAGGAATGTATTGAAAGAGGACTCACTTACAGTGTTCCTTTAAAAGCTAAATTGAAGCTTTATTGTACGGATCCCGAACATGAGGATTTTGAAACCATCATCCAGGATGTATACCTGGGCACCATCCCCTACATGACACCCCGGGGCACATTCCTGATCAATGGTGCCGAGCGGGTGGTAGTATCCCAGCTGCACCGGTCGCCTGGGGTCTTCTTCGGCACCAGTGTCCACGCCAATGGGACCCAACTTTACAGTGCCAGGATCATCCCGTTCAAAGGATCCTGGATTGAGTTCGCGACTGATATCAACAGCGTGATGTACGCCTATATCGACCGCAAAAAGAAATTGCCTGTCACGACCCTGTTGCGGGCAATCGGCTTTGAAACGGATAAGGAGATCCTGGAGATCTTTGACCTCGCCGATGAGGTGAAGGTGACCAAGACAGGCCTGAAAAAATATGTCGGGCGCAAGCTGGCAGCCAGGGTGCTCAGGTCATGGGTGGAAGATTTTGTTGACGAGGATACCGGTGAGGTGGTGTCCATCGAACGTACCGAGGTAATCATTGACCGCGAAACGGTGCTTGAAAATGAGCACATCGAACAGATCCAGGATGCTGGCGTCAAAACCATCATATTACATAAAGAAGGGCTGAACGTCAATGACTACATTCTGGTATACAATACCTTACAAAAAGATACCACCAACTCCGAGAAGGAAGCGGTAGAGTTTATCTACCGCCTGTTGCGCAACGCCGATCCACCTGATGATGAGACGGCACGCAGCATGATCGAAAAGCTCTTTTTCTCGGATAAACGCTATGACCTTGGTGATGTCGGTCGTTACCGCATCAACAGAAAGCTCAACCTGGACACCCCCATGGATGTGAAGGTGCTTACCAAGGAAGACATCATCTGCATCGTGAAGTACCTGATCGAGCTGGTGAATGCCAAGGCCGATGTGGATGACATCGACCACCTCAGTAACCGTCGTGTACGTACGGTAGGCGAACAGCTTTATGCGCAGTTCGGTGTAGGTTTGGCACGCATGGCACGTACCATTCGTGAACGCATGAATGTGCGTGACAATGAGGTGTTTGCACCCACTGACCTGATCAATGCGAAAACGCTCTCGTCGGTGATCAACTCCTTCTTTGGCACCAACCAGCTGTCGCAGTTTATGGATCAAACCAACCCGCTTGCGGAGATCACTCATAAGCGGCGGATGTCTGCGCTCGGGCCGGGAGGCCTTTCCCGTGAGCGCGCTGGTTTTGAGGTTCGCGACGTGCACTTTACGCATTACGGAAGGCTCTGTACCATTGAAACGCCGGAAGGTCCGAACATTGGACTGATTTCCTCCCTGTGTGTGTTTGCCAAGGTGAACGAGCTTGGGTTTATTGAAACCCCGTATTTTAAGGTCGAAGATGGGAAGGTAAAGCATGATGACGGACCGGTGTATCTCTCTGCGGAAGAAGAGGAAACAGAGATTATTTCACAGTCCAACGTGCCCTTGAAGAAAGATGGCTCTTTCGAAGAAGAGCGCATCAAGGTGCGTTACCAGGCTGATTATCCGATCGTGGAGCCTGAACAGATCAACCTGATGGACGTCGGGCCCAATCAGATCGCCTCCATTGCCGCTTCTTTGATCCCCTTCCTTGAGCACGACGATGCCAACAGGGCTTTGATGGGAAGCAACATGATGCGCCAGGCGGTTCCGCTGATCAAGCCGGAAGTGCCCATCGTAGGTACCGGCCTTGAGCAACGTGTAGCCAACGACTCCAGGGTATTGTTGCATGCGGAGGGCGACGGTACCGTGGAATATGTGGATGCCGACTCCATCGTGATCCGCTATGCAAGATCCGAAGAAGAACGACTGGTGAGCTTTGAGGACGATGTCAAGACCTATGAGCTGACCAAGTTTGCCAAGACCAACCAGAACACCTGCCTGAGCCTTAAACCCATTGTTACCAAAGGGCAACAGGTGAAAAAGGGGCAGTTGCTTTGCGAAGGGTATGCCACACAGAATGGGGAGCTTGCCCTTGGACGAAACCTGAAAGTGGCTTTCATGCCCTGGAAGGGTTATAACTTTGAGGATGCCATCGTGGTATCTGAAAAGATCGTCCATGACGACATGTTCACTTCCATTCACATCGAAGAATTCTCGCTGGACGTACGCGATACCAAGCGTGGTGCGGAAGAGCTCACCAGCGACATTCCCAACGTCAGTGCCGATGCCATCAAAGATCTTGATGAGAATGGGTTGATCCGCATTGGTGCAGAAGTGAATGAGGGCGATATCCTTATTGGTAAGATCACCCCGAAGGGTGAAACCGATCCGACACCTGAAGAAAAACTGCTGCGTGCCATCTTTGGTGACAAGGCCGGGGATGTGAAAGATGCATCGCTGAAAGCACCACCTGCCACAAAAGGTGTCATCGTGGATAAAAAGCTGTTCTCCAGGGTAATCAAGGACCGCAAGGCCAAAACGAAAGAGAAAGCATTTATTGAGAAGCTTGATGAAGAGTTCAACCAGAAAGCAGCAGAGCTGAGATCAAAGCTGGTCGACAAGCTGATTGTGCTGGTGTCCGGAAAGACCTCACAAGGTGTAACAAACAGCCTGAAAGAGTCTGTGATACCCAGGGGAACCAAGTTTACGCAAAAGATATTGCACAGCCTGGATTACAACACGATCAATCCCAACAACTGGACTACGGACAAGAAGAAAAACCAGCTGATCAAGGAGTTGTTGCATAACTATTCCATTGAGTATAAAGATCTTCTGGGTAATCACAACCGCCGTAAATTCACTGCCAGCGTGGGAGATGAGCTACCAACCGGCATCGTTCAGCTTGCCAAGGTTTACATGGCCAAGAAACGCAAGTTGAAAGTAGGGGACAAGATGGCTGGCCGTCACGGTAACAAAGGCATTGTGGCCCGTATCGTGCGCCAGGAAGACATGCCTTTCCTTTCGGATGGTACGCCGGTCGACATTGTACTTAACCCGCTGGGTGTGCCATCCAGGATGAACCTTGGCCAGATCTATGAGACGGTGCTGGGCTGGGCAGGTGAAAAGCTCGGCATGACATTTGCCACGCCTATTTTTGATGGTGCAAACATCGATCAGATCAACGCATACCTGAATGAGGCAGGACTTCCGGAGAATGGAAAGGTACACCTGTATGACGGAGGCACCGGTGAGCGCTTTGACCAGCCTGCCACAGTAGGTGTGATCTACATGCTCAAGTTGGGCCACATGGTGGATGACAAGATGCACGCAAGGTCCATCGGACCGTATTCGCTGATCACGCAGCAACCTCTTGGAGGGAAGGCACAGTTTGGTGGCCAGCGCTTTGGAGAGATGGAGGTATGGGCCCTGGAAGCCTTTGGCGCTGCCAATGTCCTGCAGGAAATCCTTACGGTGAAATCCGATGATGTCATTGGAAGGGCCAAAACATATGAGTCTCTCGTAAAGGGAGAAAACATGCCCATTCCTGGCGTTCCTGAGTCTTTCAACGTGCTGGTGCATGAGCTCAGAGGACTTGGCCTCAATATTACCTTCGACTGATCGCAATGCGTCAGTCCTGTATTTAAATCAACTACGTTCTTTAACAAATAAGAATATATGGCTTTCAGAAAAGAATCCAATGTCAAAAGCAACTTCTCCAATATCACTATCAGCCTGGCTTCTCCTGAGTCTATCCTGGAGCGGTCACACGGGGAGGTGCTGAAACCGGAGACCATAAACTATCGCACATACAAACCCGAACGTGATGGGTTGTTTTGCGAGCGGATTTTTGGTCCGGTGAAGGACTGGGAGTGCCATTGCGGCAAATATAAGCGCATTCGTTATAAAGGCATCGTTTGTGACCGGTGTGGGGTAGAGGTCACAGAAAAGAAGGTGCGTCGTGAGCGCATGGGGCATATCAAACTCGTGGTGCCTGTGGCACACATCTGGTTTTTCCGCACCTTGCCTAACAAGATTGGCTATTTGCTGGGCCTGCCATCAAAGAAGCTGGACCAGATCATCTATTATGAGCGTTATGTGGTGATCAATCCCGGTGCCAAGGCTGACGAGCTCAACTTCATGGACTTCCTTACCGAGGAAGAATATTTTAACGCCCTGGAATCCATTCCCATGGAAAACCAGATGCTGGAAGATGATGATCCCAATAAGTTCGTAGCCAGGATGGGTGCGGATGCCCTGAAGGAATTGCTGACAAAACTGGATCTTGATCAGCTTTCTTATGATCTGAGGCACAAAGCAAATACGGAGACTTCCCAGCAGCGCAAAGCGGATGCACTCAAGCGCCTGCAGGTGGTGGAGGCTTTCCGTGATGCACAAAAAACAATTGAAAACCGTCCTGATTGGATGATCGTGGATGTGGTGCCGGTCATTCCGCCGGAGCTGCGGCCGCTTGTGCCACTGGATGGCGGCCGTTTTGCCACCAGTGACCTCAACGACCTCTATCGCCGTGTGATTATTCGAAACAACAGGCTTAAGCGGCTCATGGAGATCAAGGCTCCGGATGTCATCCTGCGTAACGAAAAGAGAATGTTGCAGGAAGCCGTAGACTCCCTCTTTGACAATTCGAGGAAGACCAATGCGGTAAAGACCGAGTCAAACAGGCCGTTGAAATCTCTTTCTGACAGCCTGAAAGGCAAACAGGGGCGTTTTCGCCAAAACCTGCTCGGAAAACGCGTCGACTATTCTGCGCGTTCAGTCATCGTGGTGGGACCCGAATTGGGTCTGCATGAATGCGGTATTCCCAAAGAGATGGCCTCAGAGCTGTTTAAGCCCTTTATCATCCGGAAGATGCTGGAAAGAGGCATCGTCAAGACGGTAAAGTCTGCCAAGAAAATTGTGGATAGGAAGGATCCGGTAGTATGGGATATCCTGGAAAATGTGTTAAAAGGGCACCCTGTGTTGCTGAACCGGGCTCCTACGCTACACAGGCTTGGTATACAGGCATTTCAGCCAAAGCTGATTGAGGGTAAGGCCATCCAGCTACACCCCTTGGTCTGTACAGCGTTTAACGCTGACTTTGACGGTGACCAGATGGCTGTTCACCTGCCGCTGGGTAACGCCGCCATCCTGGAGGCCCAGCTCCTGATGCTGGCCTCTCACAACATCCTTAACCCTGCAAACGGTGCACCGATTGCGGTTCCGTCGCAAGACATGGTACTGGGCCTGTACTATATGACCAAGGGCAGGAAGAGTACCAAAGCACATCCCGTCAAGGGAGAAGGCCTGACATTTTATGGCACGGAAGAAGTGATCATTGCGCATAATGAAGGTCGTGCAGACCTGCATGCCGTGATCAAAGTAAGGGTGCCAGTGAAAGAAAAAGGCAAGCTTGTTGAAAAAATCGTGGAAACAACCGTGGGCCGTGTGCTTTTCAACAGGGTGATCCCGGAAGACTATGGATTTGTCAATAAGTTGCTCACCAAGAAAGCCCTCCGTGATGTCATTGGTGGCATCATGAAGGAGACAGGCATTTCCCGTACATCCAAATTCCTCGATGACATCAAGGACCTTGGTTTTGAGCTTGCATTTCGCGGTGGTCTTTCCTTTAACCTGGGCGACATCATTGTGCCGGAGGAAAAACAGATCCTCATCAACCAGGCCGATACGCAGGTTGAAGAGGTACGGGGCAACTACAGCATGGGCTTCATCACCAATACCGAGCGATATAACCAGATCATTGACATCTGGACCCATACCAATGCGAAGCTTACCAAGGTGCTGATCGATA
>PUOJ01000189.1 GCA_003552075.1 Bacteroidales bacterium | reverse complement strand
TTGCATGGAGGGATAAGGTGCAAGAGCAAATCCCCGGGGACACACTCATCTCCCTCCACTTCATCGCGCGCAACCTGCCTCCACCGCAGGACGCCCGCTTGAAGCAGTGCCTCCTGGAGATGGAGCGTTTGGCGGGCTCCCTCCAGCGCAAGATGCAGGCGGACCAAAGCGTTGTGTCGGGCGCGCATGCGCGCCTGGCCGCGCACACTGCGCAGGAGCACCAGGCCCTGGCCGCGCAAGTGGCAGAGCTGAGGGGCGTGGCGGCCAGCGTCAACCACCACCTGGCGTCACTGCAGGAGACCGCGGACCACTTCCAGTATGCGGAGGGGCTCAACGCCACCGCGCGCGCCACCACCATGGCCTTCTCCAACGCCCCACTCCACGCAGCCCACCACACACAGCAGGCGGAGCAGCTCATCACCATGGTGACGCAGCTGAGCCAGCAGGTGGAGCTCATGCACAGCAAGCTGTGCGAGGCAGTGCAGGCGGACCGCTCAGCTGCTGACGCGGACTACGCACAGCAACTGCAGCAGCAAATGAACGCCGCAGCCGTGCCGCAGCTGCAGCAGGTGGCACCGCCCGCCGCGCAGCAGCAGCAGCAGCAGCAGATGGCACCACCCTCCCCGCAGCAGGTGGCACAGGCCACCGCCGCCGAGCCGCAAGTCTTCACGCGGGAGCAGCTGGCGGCCCGCGACGCTGCGCGGGAGGCGGCCATCAGCGCAGAGATTGCCAGCAACACGGTGAGCGGGAGCATGCGGCAGATTCTGCCTAGATTGCCTGTCCCAGCCACCTTCAGCGGCAACAAGGATGCAGGAGATGTAGAAGAGGCACTGTTCAGGTTTGAGAGGTACCTGCAGGACAGCAACCTGCCAGTGGCCGACTGGCCCAAGTACACCTCAAACATGCTGACAGATAGGGCCCTCGCTGCATGGACTGCAGTTGAAATGCCAGCAGCTGCTGCAGGGAACCCCATCACTTGGGACCTGTTCAAGCAATCCATGCTGTCTGCATTCGCGCACCCTGACCGCCACGCACGCGCCCGACTGCAACTGCACACGGTGTCACAACAAAGCAACCAACCAGCAGTGGAGTACGTTCGGTACTTCAATGCATTGGTGGTGCGTGCAGGCAACCCACGGTCAGCTGAGGAGGACTTGCTCCACTTCTTCTTCAAGGGCCTCTCATCACAGATGAAAGCTCAGTGCGGTATCAACCCCACCACTGGGAAGTTTTGGACATCTCTCTCCCAGCTGCAGGACCACACCATTGTCCTCTACACCAACCTGGCCCGCCCGGCAGACATGGCAGTGCGCGCGACGAAACTCGGTAAACGCCCACGTGCTGACTTGCCCAAACACACCCCTTCACTCCGTGCAATCAAGGCGAGCGGCAGCGGCGGTGGCCCCAAGGCCGAGGCAAAGAAGCCGCGCGTCTTCGGCGGCGGCTACAAGGCCAACGCCTTTGACGCGACGCTGCCCGCTGGCCACGACCCGTGCACCCCCCGTGCGTGCCCCGCCCACCTCCCGGCGGCCACGGCGGCCGCCACCTTTGACCGGAGTGGCAACCCCATCTGGCCCGAGGGGACCTCCAACTGGTGGTCGGCCAAGGAGTCCCACCGCATCAAGATGGCCTTCAATGAGCGGGTGAAGAAGAGTGGCCACCAACTCTGAGATGTCACCTTTGAGGAGGGGCAGGGGCTTACAGATGCAGATGATCAGATGATGAAGGGTGCACCGACACCACCTGATGTGCAGTGGCCTTTAGGCTTAGGGATTTTCTCGCCTGCTGCAATTTTCAATCATCAGGGCTTCATTGTTGTAAACTCAAATGGTTCATCTTCCAAGCATCTCTCTTTGGGCAGCTTCCTCTCCACTGATATCGGCGGACACGATATTCAGCTTGCTGTTCCAAAATCAAAATTCCTGCATCCAGCTCTTCGGCATTACACAGCCAGCAAGTCTAAATCAGCACTGCCGACATCGATCTGCGTGTTAGTACAGACCTCGTGCAGCCGTTTCCTAAAGCAATGGCACCCTTTGCTCAGCCATATGAGTGAGCACCCGAGCGACTTGCCCGGCTACTCATTCTTCTCTGACAAAGGGCACAATCCACGTTCCGCCCAGGTAGTCAGTCTGAACGGTGCATCGACACCCAGAATGACTTTCTCAGGGGCAGCCAGCGGCGCACCCTGTTCTTTCCTGGTGGACACAGGTGCCACTCACTGCTTCATGGACTCTACGTTCGCCAAAGAGATTGGAATCAGTGTACAACTCGTTGACACAGCCGTGCAAATGGCCAACAATTCGGTGGAGCATGCCACTAGCCAGTGCACTCCCCACATCAAAATTCAAGGCCACGGCACGCGAGTTACTTGCTTCATCATCGATATGCAGCAGCAGTTTGACATCATACTTGGGGGCACCTGGCTCACTGCAGTTGGAACAAACATCGATTTCGCATCCAATACCTGCACAGTCAAGAAGAAAGGCCAACAGCACCGACTGCACCCCGACTCAAAATCTGCAGACCAACCGGTGACCCATCCTGCAAATATACACTCGCTACTCCTGAATCACATTTCAGTTAAGCGTAGCGTGCGCAAGGGTGCACGGTTATTCATGGTAAAAGTGGCAGACTCGGGGGCTGCCGAATCAGTGCAGGCTTCTCCCCCATTACAGACACTCATAAAGGAGTTTGAGGATGTATTTGCACCCATCTCCAAGCTGCCGCCAGTTCGTGACACAGGGCACACGATACCTCTTGAGCCGGGTGCCAAGCCACCTTTTAGACTCATGTTTCGGCTGAGCCCCAAGGAACTCCTAGAAGTGGAAAACCAGGTGACTGAGCTCCTCAAGCACGGCTTGATTGAGCCCAGCTCCTCACCCTTCGGTGCTTCAGTCTTGTTTGTGGGCAAGAAGGATGGTTCCCTGCGCATGTGCATCGATTATCGAGCACTCAACAAGGTCACGGTCAAGAACAAGTACCCACTCCCACGGATTGATCAGCTACTTGACGCCTTGAGCGGTGCACAACTATTCACCAGCTTAGACCTACAATCAGGGTATCACCAAATTAGAATCACCGACGAAGATGTCGCTAAAACAGCCTTCCGCACACCCTTTGGACACTATCAGTTCAAAGTTCTCAGCTTTGGCCTTACAAATGCTCCGGCAACCTTTCAGGCTGCGATGAACAACATGCTCAGGCCTTACCTGAATAAGTTTGTGGTTGTACACATCGACGACATTCTTATCTTCAGTAAAAATGAGGCAGAGCACTTGGCACACGTGCGGCAGGTGCTGGACCTCTTACGCTCACACAAGTTCCAGATAAAGCTATCCAAGTGCGAGTTTGAGAGGTCAGAGGTGAAGTTCCTAGGCCACATCGTGGGCAAGGACGGTGTGAAGGTAGACTCTGGCAAGACCGCTGTCATCGAACAGTGGCCAACACCCCAGTCGGTCCACGACATACGATCTTTCGTGGGCCTAGCAACATACTTCAGGCGATTCATTGAGAAGTTCTCACAAATGGTGGCACCTCTCACTAGATTGACAGGCAAAGACGTACCATTCAAATGGGACGCACAGTGTCAGTGCGCTTTCGATCAGGTGAAACACGCCTTGACAAACGCACCAACCCTGGCACTACCTAACTTCCAGCAGCCGTTCACGGTAGTCACCGATGCATCTATTGAGGGCCTCGGCGGTGTGCTGTTACAAGAGGACCGGCCCCTAGCTTATGAGAGCAGGCGCCTCATCCCTGCTGAAGTTAATTACACAACAGGAGAGCAGGAACTACTGGCAGTCGTACACGCCTTGAACATTTGGCGGTGCTACTTGGAGGGGTCCGATTTTACTGTGGTCACAGACCACAACCCCCTCGTTCACTTGCCTACTCAGCCTAACCTTTCCAGACGCCAAGTGCGCTGGTCCGAGTACCTGCAACGGTTCAACTTCAAATGGGTGTACAAATCTGGAAAAGGCAACTCAGCAGCTGACGCTCTAAGCCGAAAGCCCCAGGCAGTGTCCTCCCTTGCAGTGCTACTCCTATACGTTACCACACGTAGGCAGGCTGACAAAACAAAAGCAACTGAACCCAGTACACCGGCTCCTGTCAACCCCTTGCCTCCACAGCATCCACTATCGAACAAGCGGAACAGTCGTCGCACTTCACGGGTTGCTCCTGAATCTGAGAGCCCAGATTCTGAGGGTGCGGGGGAGGAACCCCTTACCAAAGAGACTGTGCCTCAGCCACCGCGCGCTGGTTCGCCTATTCAGGACGCTGAATTGGCAGACATACACGAGGTGATACGGGAAGCTTACAAGGAGGACCCGCGATTCCAAAGCGCTGCTGGGACCGCAAACTATACTCTGACTGATGGGATGTGGTGGACACAAGAGGGCCAACTAGTTGTCCCGGAGTCCTTATGCCTTCACAAACAGGCTATCATCCGCGAGCTGCACGATGCACCATACTCAGGACACCCAGGCATCGCAAAGACTATCAAGTTGGTGCAAAAGGATTTCTGGTGGAGTTCCCTGCGCAACGATGTTATCAAGCACGTTAGCCGCTGTCCATCGTGTCAAAGGAACAAAAGCTCTAACCAGAAACCAGGGGGTCTGCTGCAACCTCTCCTCATCCCCACACGCAAGTGGCAGGTGGTTACCATGGATTTCATCATGTGCCTACCAGAGACCGAACGGGGTTACACTGCCATCCTTGTGGTGGTGGATAAGTTAACAAAGATGGTGCACTTGATACCTACCACTGTACATGTGACGGGCGAAGAGACGGCTAGGCTGTTCATGGACCATGTATGGAAATACCATGGCATACCTGAGAGCATCGTGAGCGACCGCGACCCACGTTTCACTGGCAAGTTCATGACTGAATTCTGGAGGATCCTTGGGACCTCTCAAAGGAAGTCAACTGCCTTCCACCCACAAACGGATGGACAAACGGAACGTACGAACAGGACTCTGGAAGACATGGTGAGACACTATGTGGGCCCAAGTCACAAAGACTGGGACAACCACTTAGCTGCGGCCGAGTTTGCAATTAATAACTCGTATCAGGAGAGTATAAAGACTACTCCCTTCCGCCTCAACATAGCTGAAGACCCCACGACCCCTATGAACGTGTGCAAGGAATCAAAAGTGCCTGCCGCTTGGAAACTTGCCAACCAGATACGGGATGACCTCGTCAAGGCAAGGGAAGCGCTGCAGAATGCCCAGAATAGACAAAAGTTATGTGCGGACAAGAAACGGCACCCCACACACTTCAAGGTCGGTGATAAGGTCATGCTAAATGCAAAGAACATACAGCTGCGGCACCCAGGCTCTCCCAAGTTCCTACCCAAGTGGCTAGGGCCGTTCAAAATCATTGATACTTGCGACCGTCACCGTACGCGCGAGTTTGAGAGCGTGCATCCGGAGAATCCTGGTCCGACGGCAGTGAAACTTCACTTGCCGGAGCACATGCGCATCCACAACGTGTTTCACGTATCCTTGTTGAAACTGTACGTGTCGGATGGCAAGTACCAGCCACCCCCTCCACCCATCGAGCTGGAGGGAGGAGAATGGTTCACTGTGGAGAGAATTCTGAACCACAGGGACATTCAGGTTAGCGTGCGGGCTGGCAAGAAGCAGCCCAAACGATTCAAAGCTGTACGATAATACCTTATCAAGTATGAGGGCTACAGTGATGACCACAGCACATGGGAACCAGAGGGCAATGTAACCCCTCTGGTCATAAGTGCTTATGAAAATACCGGGAAGCCCCCCTAGGGTAAGCACTGTGACCGTGCTAGCTACACGCTCACCGGGTAAGCAACCTCGCAGCCTTACCTATGCACCCAGCTGCACTAAGTACTTTACGAGCTGCGTGAATGACCGGGACAGCTGCCCGTGCCATTTCTACATGTCTTTTCGGAGCCAGATGTGCGGCTGATCACCCACACACAAGGACCCATGGGATTAAAAACTCCTGACAAGTTATTGAAGTATCTATGCACCCAGAGACGGGCGTAGAACAGGGGGGGAGGAATGTAACGATTATCGTTACGCAGTGGCTGCGTAGTTATCACACTACTCGGACCACTAGATGGAGAGTGAGGAGTATCAGCTCCCGGGCTGGAGGCGAGGGAGGCAGTCTTAATCTTAGGTTAAGCAACGCTACTCAGGAAGCTCCAGACGCGTGCGGACGCAAGGAGGGGTCCGCCCGTCATTCTCACGCCAACGCGCGTATCTACAACAGCAGGTGGGCCACGGCTATCCCTATTTCCCGGGCATCGACCCACCCCCCATCGTGGGCTGTTATACCCCGACGTGGGCTGTTATAAAGCTTGTCCATGGTGGTGTTGGACTTGGCGTTGAAGTGCATCTGTGTGATGAAGGGGTGGGAGCCCAGCGCAAGAGTGTGGAGGGCAGCGAGTGTGGCCGGTGGGATGGAGGCGAGCAGGTCGGCTGCGGACCATGCAAGCACGCGCTTGGCTGCGTCCTGATCCAGGTGCATGCACGCACAAATGAGATCGCGCATGCGCTTGTTGCGGGGGGGATACGCTCC
>PUOJ01000034.1 GCA_003552075.1 Bacteroidales bacterium | reverse complement strand
TCTTCTGTCAGGGTGGCTTTGTCGTCTCCTTTTTCAAGTACGACTTGGTACATCACTTTTCCGGCGGCTGGCTGTTCAGGGATATAGGCTGTTAAATGATTATCATCCCGGTCAAGGCGCAGCGTATCCCATTGGTCAAAGCTGGGGTAGCGTTTGTAACGAAAATATCCGTCGATGTCCATGTTTTCTACCTTGATCCTAACCGGGGCATCGCTGGGTTGATCCCATGTTCTGATCAGCCTGAAACGGATGTTTTCATCTGCTATTTCCACCTGGCCGCGTTCGGGCTTGGTAGGGCCTGTAATGCGTGTATAGACAGAGCTCAGCAGTGTGATGATAATCGCAATGATCCAAAAGAGTGTGTTTTTCTTCATATCTGTATAGTTTAGCAATTAATCACGGGCAGAAGAGAAATGTTCAAGAATCCTCGTATAGTGAATGGCCTGATAGATTTCCTGCATCATATTGGTGCGGATATTTTTTTCGATGAGCGTTCTGTTGGTTTCATCCGGGAAAGTCCTGTTTGAAAGGAAAACAAAGACAAGATCTTCCATGGGGTCTGCCCATACGTATGTTCCTGTGAATCCGCTGTGGCCAAAGCTCATTGGCGATGCGCTTTCGGCTGCCGGCCCCCTGGTGCCGGAATCTATTGCAGGCTTATCAAAACCCAAGCCTCTCCTGTTGTCATCATTGGCAAAGTGGGCGGTGGTAAAATACCCGATGGTGCTCCTGTCAAGAAAGTGATCTCCACCATAATGGCCGTCATTCAGGATCATGTACATCAATTTGGCCAGATCGCCTGCGTTGGAAAATAACCCTGCATGACCAGCTACACCCCCAAGCATGGCAGCAGCAGGATCATGCACATGCCCGTGAACTACCTGTTGTCGCCACAAGGTGTCGTGTGCTGAAGGTACGATATGTGCGGCAGCTATCCGTTTAAGTGGCCTGTAAGTGATGGTAGTTAGTCCCATCGGGTCATAAAAGGTGTGTTTCACAAAGTCATCCAGGCGTTGACCGGTAACATGCCATACCAGTTCAGCAAGCAGGATAAAACCCAGGTCACTGTAAAGGTAACCGGGCTCTTCCAGCAGCCCGGCATCCATCACCTGTCGGAATATGGAATCACGGTAGTTGTTGTGCATAAACATGCCATCAGCGACCTGCAAGTCAAACTTTTCTGAGTGCTGGTGATCATATATTCCCTCCAGGCGGCTGCCATCTTCATCCATGGTCTCAAGGAAAAAAGGAATCCAGGCTTGCAGCCGGCCCTGGTGAGCCAATATATCTCTTATACTGATTTCCTGGATTTCGGAGCCTTTGATCCATGGCACATAGTTGCTTATGCCGTTATCCAGACTGATGCGCCCCTGTTCGTAGAGTTTCATGATGGCCGGGGTGGTGGCTGCGATTTTGGTGATGGAGGCCAGGTCATACACATCGGTGGGCATTACAGGGGCAAGGCTGTCATAGGTATGATGGCCAAATGCTTTATGATAGATCATGATGCCATCCCTGACAATGGCGATCTGGCATCCCGGATAGGCTTTGTTGCGTATGCCCTCCACGGCCATGGAGTCGATCCGTGCGAGTAAACGGCTTTGAATACCTGCTTCTTCTGCATATCCAAAGCGAATACGCGATGGCTCCGGGGTAATGATACCGGCAGCGTTTGCAAAATGGGCCCCGGAAGTGACCGGCAACGTGCCCGTGACCTGGAGACCGCCAAAGATGGCCTCAGCAGCAGCAAATTCAAATAAGTTGCCTTCCTGATAAGCCACAAGTATTGCTTCTGTATCTAAAATTTTATCTTCAAAGAAAGCGAGGCTGTACGGGTTGGCAAATAAGCTCAGGATGACCTCCTGGCGCCTGGCAATTGAGTTGATAAGACCGATGGTCTTGCCATTGATGCCATAGTCTCTGGAAAAGAAAAAGCTGTTGTCATGCACGGAAAGGATCACCAGGTCGTAGGCTCCCAGCTTTTCCATTTTTTGCGCAGCATGCAGGGGGCTATGGTATTTGTCTATGCCGTAGGTCGATACAGGGGCGTATTTTTTTAACCGCTGATGAAATGCATTGTCTGGCGTTGCACCAATGGCCAGTGCTGCAATCTTTTTTTCACTCAGGCTTTTGACGGGCAAAAGTTGGCCCTCATTGCGTACCAGCGTCAGGGATGCCTCCACAAGCGACTTGTTTAGCACCTGGTTTTTCGGGCTATTCAGGTCTTCAACAATGTTTTCCGGCGAGGTAAACCTGAAATTGTGAAGGCCTGCCTTTTCTTTGTAATATAATATCTTACGACAAGCCCTGTTCACCAGATCTTCGTGGATGGTGCCGTCCTGGATGGCATTTTTAATTGTCCCGATGGCTGCGGGTACGTTTTCGGGCAGGAGGAGGATGTCATTACCAGCCATTAATGCGCGCAGCTCCAATTCGCCCGGCTCAAAATAGTCGCTTACACCACGCATGTCAAGTGCATCGGTAATCACCAACCCGTCAAAACCCATTTCCCCCTGAAGCAATTTGGTTACAATGTTGTGGGAAAGGGTAGATGCCAGCTCAGGCTCAGGTTCCAGGGAAGGCATCTCCAGGTGGGCAATCATTATTGATTTTAACCCCTGTGCCATCAGTTTGCGGAAAGGGTAGAGGTGAACAGCATCAATTTCTTCAAAGGGTTGTTGCAGCAGCGGGAGGGTGTGGTGTGAGTCGGCATCGGTGTCGCCATGCCCCGGGAAATGTTTGGCACAGGCAATGATGCCTGCATCCTGCAATCCGTGCATGTATGCAAGCCCTTTCTGTGCCACCTCCTGCGGATCTTCGCCAAAAGCACGGAAATTGATTACTGGATTCTCTGCGTTATTGTTTACATCCACCACTGGAGCAAAGTTGATATGAACCCCAAGGCGGTTTAACTGTCTGCCGATTTCTTTTCCCATCTTATAAACCAGGTCGTTGTCCTGGATGGCGCCCAGGGCCATTTGCCTGGGAAAAGCATCTATGCTGTCAAGCCGCATGGCTGGTCCCCATTCAGCGTCCATGGCAATGAGCATTGGTGTTTTGGCCTGGCTTTGCATCCGGTTGGTGACCAGCACCTGCGCTGTAGGATAACCGCGGAAAAAGGCGGCACCACCCAGGTTATAATCTTTCACCAGGTGCACGATGCTATCATAATAGGCTTCATCCCTGTCGGTATGCACCCGGATCATCAACAGCTGGGCAATCCGCTCCTCCAGGCTAAGGGAATGAAAGACTGAGTCAACCCAGGATGTGCTGTAGGGGCATTCTTGTGACGGGCCTGTGACCTTTCCGATGGTATGTGTGCCTGGCACCAGCAGAAAAAAAACCAACATTAAAATGGTAAAGTGTATCCCTAAGACCAGAAAACTCCGCATGCCAGTAACAGTAAAGCTTTAACCAAAACAAACTTACCTTGCAAAGATAATACAAACGGCGACTTCTGCGGCATGGCAGGGGTTTATCTGAAAATAATTTTTATATTTTGCCAGATGGAGCTCGCCATGCAATACCCCCCTTGTCTGTCAATTCTTTGGCATGGAGGTTTCATTTTTTGTTTTTGTTCGCCTGGAAAAACTTACAGGCTTCTGTCAGGGGGCAGATGGCACATTTTGGTTTGCGGGCCAGGCACACATATCTTCCGTGCAGAATGAGCCAGTGGTGGGCAATGGCCAGTTGGTGCTGTGGAATGTGTTTTACAAGCTGTCTTTCGGCCGCCAGCGGAGTTTTGGCGTTGGTAGTCAAGCCAATACGGCGCGCGACCCGAAAAACGTGGGTGTCTACGGCCAGGGCCGGCTTATTGTATATTACAGAGACGATCACGTTGGCCGTTTTGCGCCCCACGCCGGGTAGCTTGATAAGGTCGCTGACCTCTTCCGGAACCTGCCCCTGGAAGTCGTTGATGAGCACCCTGGCCATGCCAAGCAGGTTTTTGCTTTTGTTGTTGGGATATGAGCAGCTTTTGATATAGGCATAGACCTCCTCCTGGGATGCATCAGCCAGGCTTTCCGGATCGGGAAAGCGCGCAAAAAAGGGCGGGGTGATCATATTGACCCTTTTATCGGTGCATTGTGCGGACAGGATGACTGCCACCAGCAGCTGATATGGGTTGGCATACATCAGTTCCGTCTCGGGTGCCGGTTCGTGTTCGGCAAAATATTGCAGCACATAGTCGAAGCGCTCTTTTTTTCTCATGCTGAAGTCGTTATGATACACAGTCAGGGGTTGGCGTAAGGCACAGGTGATGGGCCTGTATAAAACTTCCGGGCTAAAATATGCATTTTTCCACTGTGCCTTCTACAAATGTCCATTTTATTGCCTAATTTCGAAACGTTTTTTCGCAAAAGCAAGTTTATCCGAATATCATCTTAACAAATCTTCATTGAGCAGGTCGAGTTAGTATTAGACCAACGAAGGCTCATCACCGATTAAACAGAAGCGCAATGATAAACAAGGCATTAATCAATCCCAAAAGCATCGTGGTGGTTGGTGGTTCGAACAATACGGCCAAACCCGGAGGGAAAGTATTAAAAAACCTGATTGACGGCAAATTTGCCGGTGACCTATATGTAACCAATCTGAAAGAGAGCGAGGTTCAGGGCATTAAAAGCTATGCAGACGTAGCGGATCTGCCGGAGACCGATCTGGCCATTATCGCCATTGCTGCGCAATTTGTGCCTGATACGGTGGAGGTTCTTGCCAATCAGAAGGGGACGCGGGCTTTCATCGTGCTGTCTGCGGGGTTTAGTGAAGAGAGTGAGGTGGGTGCCGGGTTGGAAAAGAAGCTTGTAGACATTGTGGATGAGGTGAATGGTGCGCTCATAGGACCCAATTGTGTTGGTGTGCTGACACCAAATCATCACAGTGTGTTTACTTACCCCATTCCGAAGCTTGACAGCCAGGGGTGTGATTTTGTTTCCGGCTCGGGCGCCACAGCCTGCTTCATCATGGAGGCTGGCATTCCAAAGGGCTTAAGTTTTGCCAATGTGTTTTCTGTAGGAAACAGTGCCCAGATGGGCGTGGAAGAAGTTGTCAAGTACTGGGACGAATCTTTTGACCCGGAGCACAGTTCGCGCATCAAGTTGTTATATATTGAAGACATCAAAAAGCCGCATATGTTGCTTACGCATGCCGCATCACTGATTCGCAAGGGATGTCGCATAGCGGCTGTGAAGGCAGGTAGTTCTGAAGCAGGTAGCCGTGCGGCATCCTCGCATACGGGCGCCCTTGCAAGTCCTGATGTGGCCGTGGATGCGCTTTTCCGCAAGGCTGGCATTGTACGTTGTTACGGCCGCGAGGACCTGATCGCTGTGGCCTCCGTTTTCTCTTACCCAAAACTAAAGGGGCAAAACCTGGCTGTGATAACCCATGCGGGTGGACCCGCCGTGATGCTCACGGATGCCCTCAGCGAGGGTGGCCTTGAAGTGCCAGCCATAGAATCGCCTAAAGCCAGCGACCTGCTTGAAGAGTTGTTCCCCGGTTCATCTGTGGCCAACCCGATAGACTTTCTGGCCACCGGAACAGCAGAGCAGCTTGGCATTATCCTGGATTATACCGATAAGTACTTTGACAACATTGATGGCATCGTGGTGATATTTGGTACCCCCGGATTGTTTCCGGTATATGATGTGTATGATGTGCTGGATCAAAAGATGCGCACCTGCAAAAAACCCATATATCCGGTCCTGCCAAGCATTTTGACGGCCAGGGATGAGGTGGATGCTTTCCTGGAAAAGGGACACGTGAACTTTCCAGATGAAGTGGTACTTGGTCAGGCGCTCAGTCGTGTATACCATACGCCGCCACCCTCACGTGAAGACATCGTGATGCCCAAAGTGGACCGGGCAAAGATCAGGCGGGTCGTTGATGCAGCCGACGATGGATATATGAACCCCAGGCAGGTGCAGACCGTCCTGGATGCCGCGGGCATTTCCCGTGTCACGGAGACCGTTGTGGAGACCGAAGAGGCTGCGGTAAAAGCAGCCGGACGGATGGGCTATCCCCTGGTGATGAAAGTGGTGGGGCCGGTGCATAAATCTGATGTCGGTGGCGTGGTGCTTGGCGTTAAAGATCAGGAAAGCGTGGTCAGTGAATTCAAGCGCATGATGCAGATCCAGGATACCACAGGCGTGCTGATGCAGCCCATGTTGGATGGCATTGAGCTGTTTGCGGGTGTGAAAAAGGAAGACAAGTTCGGACACATGATCCTCTGCGGGATGGGTGGTATTTTCATTGAGGTACTGAAGGATGTCGCCACCCGTTTATATCCCATCAATGTTGAAGAAGCGCTCAATATGATAGACAGCCTGAAAAGTTATGACATCCTCGAAGGAGTCCGTGGCAAAGAGGGTATTGACCTGGATGCGTTCGCAGAAGTGCTGGTCAGGTTATCCTCCCTGGTAGAGGCTGCCCCCGAGATCTTTGAAATGGATCTGAACCCCTTGCTGGGTAATGAAAAATACGTGGTGGCTGTAGATGCCCGGATCCGCATTGTCAAAACGTAAATCAGAAGATTGTCAATCTTTATAATTGATCATTTTAGATGGAGTCT
>PUOJ01000107.1 GCA_003552075.1 Bacteroidales bacterium | reverse complement strand
GTTTCCAAAATAGGCTATTCTCCATTCAGCTGGGGGCAGATTTCGCAGCTTCCACAGATTTACAAGCAATTCAACATCGACCTGATCATGTTTTACCGGGGAATCAATGCCATCGACAGCCCGAAAGCAGAGTTCATGTGGGAAGGTGCTGATGGAACCAGGATGCTGTCATCGCGTTTTAGCACCATGCCCCGGTACAACTTCTACTTTTACATATACCGGCCAGCCGTACACAACCAGGATACAGGTGACCTCGAGCACCGTTGGGGAGACAAGGGTGCCACGCTATTCCATTTTGCAGACAAATGGCAGCATGACGAAGACTATTTCATCATTTCACCTCACACCTCTTATTATCCTGAGACCATTAAACCCCAGGTTGAAAAGATTATCAACGACCAGGCCGGCGATTTTACCACGCCGCATGTCATCTGGATGGAAGGCCACGACTCTTCCGGCCCTAACCGCCAGACCACGGATATCATCCGCGACATCAAGCGGAAGATGCCCCACCTGGATGTCCGCCATTCTACTCTTGAAGAATATGCAAGGCTCGTCAAGGAAAGTGCAAACCCTTCTGATCTCAAGCTGGTTAAAGGAGAAAGACGCAATGCCCAAAACAATTTGCGCTGCGGCAACCTCTTTGGCTACACCACCTCTGCCCGCATGTACCTCAAGCAAGCCAATTTTGATGCAGAGCGATGGCTGCAATACTATGCAGAACCTTTTCACCTGTTTTCCGGGATGCTTGGGCGCAACATCAACGATCAATACACGGAAAGCGCGTGGGAGCTCATCGTACAGAATTCAGCACACGATTCCATCGGGGGCTGTTCGCTCGATCGCATCCACGAGGATATGATGATGCGTTACAAGCATGCCACGGAGATATCCAAAGGCGTTTTTGAACGGGCCTTGAAAAGCCTTTTGCCCAACTTAAACACCGCTGTTTTTGATACGGACGCTGAGAAAGAGATCTTCATTACTGCCGTCAACCCTATCAACCATGATGCTGACAGTGTGATTGAAGCGTTTATTGATATTCCCGCAGACATCGACACCGGAGATTTTGACGTCATGGATGCAGGGAAAAACAAGCTGGCGAAAGACATCATTTCCAGGCAAGCGATTCAACCCATCCTGGAACAGATGATCAACAGGCCCATGCACCTGGACATGGTACGCTATCATGTGCATCTGCAACTTGAACAAATACCCGCATTCGGCATGAAATCATTGCAGGTGGTACCATCCCAAAAGAATAAAAACAGCATAGAAACGCAGGCTGCACAGGATGATAAAAGCCCGGTTTTGGAGAATGCATTCCTAAAGGTGGAAGTCCAAGCGGATGGTTCGCTGGATGTATATGACAAAAAGCAAGAGGCTTTGTATGAAGGTGTGGCGTTTTTTGAAGATCACGGCGAAGCAGGGCATGCGTGGGTTCTTGATAAAAAGGGGCCTGTCGTAAGCACCAAAGGGAGCAGGGCAAGTGTAAGCAGTAGCTTTACTGGTGAGGTATACAATGAGATCACTGTTACACACCGTTTGGAGCTGCCAAAGAACCTGCAGGCACGACTAGAGGGCAGGGATGATACCGCGATGAACACCATCGTGATGCGTGTGGGCCTGGGCGCTTCACACAAACACCTCACGCTGAGCATCGATGCAGACAACCATGCAGAAAGCCACCGGCTTCGCTTACTGGTGCCTACCCGTTTACAGGCAGCCTATTCGCATGGTGAGGGACAGTTTGACGTGCCAGCCAGGAGCCTGGAGAGGCCAGATACGGCAGACTGGGTTGAGCAGCCCATGTATGACTTTCCCATGCATCATTTTGTGGATGTGAGTGATGGGGAAAAGGGCATTGCAGCACTGGTAGATGGGTTGAAGGAATACGAAGTCCTGGAAGATGAGCAAAAAACCCTGGCCATTACATTGTTCCGCACATTTGAATATAAAATAAACCCAGCCGCACCGCAGGATTACGCACACGAAAAAGGTGCACAAATGCTCGGCATTTCGAACTATCGTCTGGCATTGTTCCCACACCAGGGCAATTGGCAAGCGGGCGACGTGTTTAAGGAAGCATTCCTGTTCAATTATCCGCCGAGACTGGTTCAAAGCGGAAAACTGGAAGGCAAGCTTGGCCACGAGGCCCAGCTGATGAAAATAAGTCCTGAGTCCCTGGTATTCAGCACGCTAAAGAAACCGGAAAATCCTGGGGGGAATGAACTTGTCCTGAGATTATACAATCCAACGGATGAAAAACAGCAAGGAAAGGTAAGGTTTCTGACGAAATTAGCGGGTGTGCAGTCCGTCACACTGGAAGAAACATCACCTGAAGCGATCGGGTTGGATGATCCCCATAGCTTCCAGGTGATGCTGGAGCCGGGTAAGATTGCCACTTATCTGATCACTTGGTAAGGGCAAGTGATGATGGTTTCATCTAGAAAGGAAGGAAGTAAGCAGGCTGTTGGCTATTGGCTGATGGCTGTTGGCAAGAATAGAGACATTATTCACTACATAAAAATATTGCGCAATGATTAAAAACGATTACGGCTATTTTGACGAGGAGAAAAGGGAGTTTGTGATTACCAGGCCAGACACGCCCCGGCCCTGGTTCAATTACATGTGGAATGATCAATATGCCGGGTTGCTGTCTCACACGGGGGGAGGCTTTTCTTTCCTGGACACACCCCGCGACAACCGCATTTCAAGGATGCGATATAACTGTCTTCCATGGGACAGGCCGGGTCGCTATGTTATACTGAAAGATAAGGATACAGGTGCCTATTGGTCGCTCAGCTGGGCACCCACCATCGACCGGGTTTATGATCATTATGAGGCTCGCGTCGGGCAGGGGTATACCGTCATCACCACTGAGTATGCGGGTATCAGGTCGGAGTTGACCTATTTCGTCCCCAGGACGGACAACTGTGAAGTCTGGCAGGTAAAGCTCCGGGATGTCACTGGAAAAAAACGCCATATCGAGGTGTATGCCTTCCAGGAGCTGGTCATGGGCAATGCGCTGAATGACATCATCAACCAACCCAACGACAAGCATTTCACTGACATTCGGTTTAATCCTGAGGAAGAATGCCTGGAGGCCACCAGGCGTTACTGGGTGCTTAACAAAAAGGGGGCAAGCGTTGAACAGCCCAACATCGATTGGAAATACAAGGTGTATTTCTCCATGAGTCTTCCGGTAAAAGGCTTTGATGGCAGCCTCGACAAGTTTATCGGGAAATGGCGTTCAGAAGCCAACCCGGCAGCCATTGAAGAAAGCAGGATGCGAAATACGGAGATCACCGCAGGCGACCCCGTGGTGGCCTTGCAATCGGAAACCACCGTGGAGGCAGGAGAAAAGCGCAACTTCTCTGTAGTCATGGGGCTTGCAGCAAAAGATGAAGACAAACCTTACGAGCTGCTTCATCTCAAAGCGTATAAAAAGGATGCGTTTGTCCAGTCAAAATTTAATGAGCTTCGGAAATATTGGGATAACTACCTTGGGCATGTACAGGTTGACACGCCTGACGAGGACTTTAACCTGATGCTCAACATATGGAATCAATACCAGAGTGCCGTTACTTTTGACATGGCCCGCAATTCGGGATATTATCACGGCGGCTTGCTTTTTGGCACAGGCATGCGCGACCAGTTCCAGGATATTCTCGGAAGAGTGATTGTTGAGCCTGAGCGTGTAAAGCGAAGAATGCTTAACGCGTTGCAATATCAGTTTGCTGACGGGTCTACACTGCACAACTTCTATGAGCTGACCGGACACGGGGAGCGGACACATCATTCTGATACACCCCTTTGGATCCCCTTTGGCATTGTCGAATACCTTAATGAAACCCATGATTTCAGCATACTGGATGAGGTGGTCAGCTTTCACGATGGCGGTGATGCCACCGTATATGAGCATCTTGTACGTGCATTGGACTTTGCCATTGCTGATTGCACCGAACGGGGCTTGCCAAAGATCCGCAAGGGAGACTGGAACGACACCCTTGATCACATTGGACCTAAAGGAAAGGGTGAAACCATCTGGGGTGCATTCTTCCTCTGTTATATCCTCGACAAGTCTTTCGAACTGATTGAACTTAAGAAAGACACTGAAGTCAGGGAAAGATGGGGAAAGGCTTATGCACACATTGTCTCCGTGGTGAACAAAATTGCCTGGGATGGCAAGTGGTACGTCAGGGCGTTTCGCGACAACGGGAAAGTGGTAGGATCTGATAGCTGCAGGCAAGGTAAAATATTCCTGAACGCACAATCATGGGCGGTGCTCTCCGGGGCCGCTTCCAAAGCACGTGCCGACAGTGCGCTGAGTCAGTGCCTGAAGCACATGGAAAACAAAACCGGCATGCAGATATGCTGGCCATCCTTCGTCGAAGTGGAGGATGACATTGGGTTGATATCAAGATGCGTTCCCGGCAAAAAGGAAAACGGTGCGGTGTTTAACCACGCGTCTGCCTGGTTTGTGCTTGCTTCGATCATGAATGACCAGCCCGAAGATGCCTACAGGATCTATAAGAAAATGCTGCCCTTGAATTCCTCTGCCAGTGTGGGCATAGATCAGTATGAGACGGAACCATACGTCTATTCTGAATACGTGACCTCCCGGGACCACGAATATGAAGGCCAGGCATCGCATTCCTGGCTGACGGGTTCCTCGGTCTGGATGTACCGCATTGGGATCGATCATATCATGGGCATACGGACATCGCTCAAAGGCATCAAGCTTGCGCCCAATATCCCCGGGGAATGGAAAAAGGCTGCGATAACCCGTAAATATATGGGCAAAACGCTGCAGGTTACCATCCACAATGCCAGGGGAGTCAATAACCAGGTGGAACGGGTAAGCATCAATGGCGAGGAATTCGACCAGGAATGGATTGATGTGAAGAACTTCCCCGATGATCTTTTAAGGATTGAAGTACACCTGGGCTAGTATTGAAAAGCAGCTGCAGCAGGTGGTGAGCGTGTGTGTGAATTTGCATCTAGCAGAAACACCACCCGGGCTATCCGCAGTTTGAAGTCAGCATGGACAATATCCTGGTTTATCCATGGCTTGAAATTTTAACGTGCAGGTTTTGGCCGTGCAGGTCATTCCGGCTACTATACCACCATGCCTTCCATGGATTCCTTCAGCTCCCTGGCCGTATCGAGGAACTCGTCCACGGTCATCTCCCGGAGATAAAGCAGGCCATGGGCAGCCCGTATGCGTGGATCTTCGTTCAGGTAAAAATAGTTTTTGCCCATCAGGAGCTGCACGTCCTTTAACTGCTCTACCCAGATCTTTTGTGCCAGTTCACTGAATTTGCCATTGAGTTCGTAGCTGGGAAATGAGGCATCGACCTGGCTTATATAGCAATTGGTAAAAGCGTCATTCATCTCAGCCATCGCATTGAGGGAAACGGGAAAGATGATGTTGGCTTCGGCGGGATGAAAGCGATACCAGACATTGCGGTAGCCCCAGATGCGCAGGGATGAAAGGTCTTCTTCCTTTTTCCACTGCCGCAGGGCTTCGGCAATGGCCTGAAGCACTTTATAATGGGTATCCGGGCCACTGCCCTCCGGGTCAAAGGTCAAACTCAGCACGGTAGGCTTTACCTCCCTGAGCATGCGCAGCACCGGCTCCACGTCGCGCTCCAGCTTCGGCTGTTCAGTGAAAATATCCCCCTTATAAAAGCCCAGTCTCAGGTGCTCAACGTTTTTCACCTGGATGCCATAATGGGCCCAAACCAGCTCTTCCTCAAATTCCCGGATCATGCCCTTGAGCTGCTGTACCTTGGGCGGATTCTTTTCCCCGTCATAACTGTTTTTTAGGATCACGCTGACCTCATTCAAGACGTCACGCAACTGATCAATATGTTTAACACCATATATTTCAACCAGGGCCCGGACGATGCGGTGGCAGATGCCACGGCGCCTTTCATCCCGGTTTTCTGAGGCCACATTGTTGAGATAGTGATACACATCCTTGTCGCTTTTCCTCTTGTAACCCACATCAAAAAAGTCTGCATAGTGAACCATCTGGATCAGGTCCTTGTCCAGCAGCCTCTTGGTCTCATCCAGCAATGATACCACAAACCTGTTGGTAACGGCTGTAAAGCCACTTGTGAGCACTGCAAACCGGAAATCGTTTGTGGGATTGCTAATGTGTTTGGTAATGAAGGGAAGGATGCCGAGCATGATATCGTCATGATGCGGCCCGGTATGCAAAAACACCTCGTTGTTTTCCTCCCGCAAGCCTTTAAAGATCTTCTCTGCAATGTTTTCACAAACCTTTTCCACCGCCTCTGTCCCATTTTCGGGAATAAGCCTGGCAAACCTGTCGCGCTGCAAATCATCAGGGAGCAGCCGGTGGCCAAACTTCTCTTCATTTTTACAAAGCTCAATAACCGCTCGTTCTGTTTTCTCCTCTGTCCAGGGTTTCTTCTTGTAGTAACGGTCCACGAGATCGGTAAGCTTCGAAGCGGCACCATGTGTGACGAAGAAACGCCCTTTAGGCAGTTTTGCCAGTACTGAAGCCGGGTAGAGGTTCGACATTTCTTTTTCGAGGGAGTCGCGAACCACCTGGGCCTTGGCCTCCCCTGCAGCAATGATGACCGCCACGTTATCCGGGTTATAGGTGATGGTTTCCAGTCCAATGGTGATCACCAGGCGGT
>PUOJ01000153.1 GCA_003552075.1 Bacteroidales bacterium | reverse complement strand
CCTGTTCCCGAATGGTCGGGATTTACAACATGGGCCATTGGCTTCGCCGGGCTCGCAAGTGCTCAATTCATTTGTTCATGTTCTCATCTTGCTGGTTTTCTGACGTTTTTGATCTTTCACCAGGACTGGTTTTGGCAGTTAGCTATTGGCTCTTGGCTATTAGCTATTGGCAGGAAAGCCAAAAGCCAAAAGCTAAAAGCCTTTCCACGCTCAACCTCGCGTACCAATAAACGTACCTACTGTCTGTCAACCCTTTGGCTGCCAATGACCCTTAATTCCGGATGGTCTTGCGGATCTGTTTTTCCCCGATCCACACCCTTTCATTGGTTTCCATGTGGGTGAGATCCAGGTTCACCTGGTAATAGACTACCCTGTCGCGGCCGTGCTGGTCGACGATGGAGTTCATCGTGCCGGTAAGCATAAAATCCGCGCCGGTTTCCATTTGCCACTGGGCGACGGTTTCGGGGTTGGCGAATTCATGCTGGTCGGCTCGTTCTTCCCGGATCTGCTCGCGGAATTCGGCGTCCTGCACCAGCCGGACCATGCCGCTGTTGAGAAATTCCCGCTCCATGTTGCGAATGAAGGTTTCTGCATCGATGTGCTCATGGCTGCGATTGCGGACATCACCGACGATGACTACGGGTGCACGGTCATTTTCCTGGGTAAAGCGCTCCAGCCAGGGACGCATCAGTGCATCATCAATCATTTCTTCAGCCACCAGGCGTGAATCCGTGTCGTTCCAACGACCGCTGAGGTCGATTGCCGTATCAGTGTCAACACGTGTGACCCTTCGCTGACAGCCTGCAGCCACCAGTAAAACCGCTAAAAGCGTGTAAATTAATGTTCTCTTCATGACGATAGGTGTTAAAATTTTCTCCACGAATTTAAGAAAAAACTTTTTATGGGAGCAACAAAAATTGAACCAAAATGGGTTTGAGGTTGCCCCAGGTGTCTGCGATGATTTGGAGTTAAAGCGGTGTATTGCTGGATTATGGGTTTACTCGGTTCTGGGGTTCTGGTTTTGCGCTTTTGATGGGGATTAAAATGGTCGGAGTTGAACGGTTATCCCATGAGATCCCTCACTTCGTTCGGAATGACGATCCTCAACCTCAACTTTAATCTTAACCTATATCCTAAACTCTCAATCGTACGCTGTGGTACACATGCTGAACGATAACGAACACTTTGGCAAAGCGCTGGTTTGTGAAAAATTTGCAAGAATTTGTTTTTCAGGAATATGCGTGTATTGGCACAAATTTCGTTGCTTTTTGGGCAAACTCTTAAAAACCATATTTCCATGGACAGGAAAATTGAAAAGAAGAAATGGACCGTTAAAAAGATAGGCACGATAGCTGCCGCATCGCTGTTTGGCCTGTTTATCGTTTACCTGCTTTTTTTGCGCGACAGCAGCAGCAGGTTATATGTCGACAAGGACAAGATGACCATCGCCACTGTACAGCAGGGACACTTCCAGGAATTTATCCCGGTAGACGGCATGGTGCGACCGAAAACAACCATCCACATCGATGCCGTGTTCGGTGGACGCGTGGAAGAGATCTACCAGCGCGACGGTGCACAGATAGAAGAAGGGGATAAGATCCTCCGCTTGTCGAACGCGCAAATTGAGATGAACTACATGCAGCAGGAAAACGTGGCGCTCGAAGTGCTCGACCGCTATCAGAACACCCGGCTGGGACTGGAGCGTAACCTGTTCAACCTGCAGCGTCAGCTCGTCGACCTGGAATACCGTCTCGATATTGCCAAAAAAGATTACATGCGCAAGAAACAGTTCCACAAAAAGAATGTGATATCAGAAGAAGAATATGAGAATGCTTACCGCGACTACCATTTTGCCAGGCGGAACTATGAGCTCGGGTTGCGCACGCTGGAGCACGATTCGTTATACGTAGCCAAGCAGATGGATGCGATCAACGAGTCCATCGACAGGGTGCAGGGCAACATCCACATGCTGCATGAGACCCTGGACAATCTGATCATCCGGGCGCCGATCAGTGGTCAGCTCTCCTCTTTCCACGCAGAACGCGGAGAGACGAAGAGTGCCGGTGAAAACCTCGGACAGATCGACGTGCTCGACGGCTACAAGCTTCGTGCCCGCATCGACGAGCGGTATGTGAACCGCACTTACGTGGGGCAGCCAGCATCGTTCGAGTATGGCGGCACGACCTATGACCTGGAGATTGACAAGATATACAGCGACATCACCGGTGGTGCCTTTGAGGTGGATCTCCAGTTTAACGGAGACGAGCCTGCGGGCGTACGCAGGGGCCAAACCATCCAGCTCAGGCTCGAGTTCAGCGGCGTAGCCGACGCACTGATCATTCCCAGGGGAGGGTTCTACCAGACCACCGGCGGAAACTGGATCTATGTGCTGGATTCTTCGGGGTCGCAGGCCACAAGGAGACCGATCCGTGTCGGAAGGCAGAATATCCACCACTATGAGGTGATGGAAGGCCTGGAGCCCGGTGAGCAGGTGATCGTCTCTTCCTATGATGCCTATGGAGGCAGGGACAGGTTGATATTCCGGTAAGCCGTTTGAGGCGCAGCGCTGGCGAAGCCCCGGGAGTTTGTGATTCGGGATGGGCCGTTAGCAGGGAGAGCCCCTGGGCTGTCCGAAGTTACCCGAGGCGCCAGAAGGTACTTATTGAAGGCAGACCGTATGTTTATAGGACAACATCCATGGTCATTAAAAAAACAATCTAAGGTGGCAGGGTTCAGTTGGCCATCATAAAGAAAAAATATAATTTGCAATTCAAAATCAGCTTCCATTCACTTAAAACCTATCGTCATGATCAAAACAGTAGAATTATCGAAAGTGTTTCGCACCGAGGAGGTGGAAACCACAGCCTTGAACCAGGTCTCCTTTGAGATCAGAGAAGGAGAATTTGTGGCCGTAATGGGGCCTTCAGGATGCGGCAAGTCGACGCTTCTGAATATCCTGGGCCTGCTTGACAACCCAAGCGGCGGACAATATCATTTCCTGGACGAGCAAGTGGCCAATTATACGGAGAAGCAGCGCGCCAACCTGCGCAAACGTAATATCGGCTTTGTGTTCCAGAACTTTAACCTGATCGATGAGCTAAGCGTGTTTGAAAACGTGGAGCTGCCCCTGATATACCTGGGATACAGTGCCTCCGAGAGAAAACAGCGCGTAGAAGAGGTGTTGGAGCAGATGCAGATCATGCACCGACGCAACCACTTCCCCTTGCAACTTTCTGGCGGTCAGCAGCAGCGCGTGGCCGTTTGCCGCGCCGTTGTGGCCAAACCGCACATCATCCTTGCCGACGAGCCCACGGGAAACCTGGACTCGACCCACGGCGACGAAGTGATGCACCTGCTCGAGGAGCTCAACAAAAACGGCACCACCATCATCATGGTGACACACTCTCAGCGCGATGCATCCTATGCACAACGCATCATCAGGCTATTCGACGGACAGATCGTCACTGAGGATAAAAGCACGGAGTTTGTGCTGACTGCCGCGGCTGCGCAGTAGGTTTCAAGTTAACCTGGGGGTTTATGATGACCCGGGTTAAAGCGATGTATTGCCGGGTTGGCAGGAAGTCACACCGCATACCGCGACTTTTGGACCTTTCGACTTTTTGACTTTTAGACATTTTGTCCTTTTGTCTTTTCGTCTTTTCGTCATGAATTAAAAACACCTACTTATTATGTTCCGCAACTACATCACCATCGCCTGGCGCAACCTGCGCAACACGCTGCTATCAAGCATCATCAGCATTCTGTGCCTTGCGGTTGGCATCTCCGGGGCCATCATCATGACCCTTTACCTGAACCATGAACTGGCCTACGACACACACCACGAGGACCATGAGCGCATTTTCCGCATGGAAGGCATTTACGACATGGCCGGAAGCACCTACCACATGGCCATCACGCCCTTTCCACTGGCGCTTGCCATGGAAGAAGAGTTCAGCCAGGTGGAAAGCTTTGTACGTTTTTTCATTCCAGATGATGAGGTAAAGGTAGCGGTCGGCGACCACGAATTTCAGGAGCCGGGTGTTGCCTTTGCCGACTCTTCCGTATTCGATGTGTTCACCCACGACTTCATCCACGGATCCTCCCGCGGTGCACTCGCTGAACCGAACACCATGGTGTTAAGCCGCTCGCTGAGCGAAAAATATTTTGGGGATGAGAACCCCGTGGGACTGGATCTTAATGTCGGCGGCAATCATTACATGATCACCGGGGTCATTGAAGACCTTCCAGATAACACGCATTTCAAATACCAGGCGCTGTTGTCGATGGCCTCGCAGGACAGGGAGATGGTGTATGTCATAGACCCTGAACTATTCTGGAACATCAACATCACCCATACCTATGTGAAGCTGCACGAGCCGGGCGACATGGCACGTGTGGCGGAGCGCATGCCGGAGCTGTTGGACAAGTATGTGACCCCCATGGGAGACATGATGGGCGCAAGTGCGGAATTTGTATCCACCCCGTTGCGCGACACCCATTTCAATCCTGTGATGCTGAGTCCGGAAAGCGGCAGCAAAACCATCCTGCTGATTTTCTCTATGGTTGCCTTGTTTTTGGTAATCATCGCAGCCATCAACTACACCAACCTGGCCACGGCAAAAGCAGCCACCCGGGCCCGTGAGATCGGCATCCGCAAGACGGCAGGTGCCAGCCGCGGACAACTGATGTTGCAGTTTCTGTCGGAGTCGCTGCTGATTGCCATCATCGCCCTCTTCGTTTCATTGCTCATCGTGGAACTGTTGCTTCCAGCCTTTAACGCATTGACCAACAATGGCTTTGTCCTGTCAGACCTGATCCGGCCGGGCATCCTGGTCCAGATCTTGCTGATCACCGCCCTCACCGGGCTGGCAGCAGGCATCTATCCAGCCTTGTTTCTGAGCCGTATGCAGCCCGCCATCATCGTAAAGGGACACGGCGACCAACGTGGACATTCCGGCACGATGCGAAAGATCCTGGTGGTATTCCAGTTTACCATCTCCATCATCCTGGTGGGCGGCACCCTTACCGTGCAGGATCAGCTGGGCTTCCTGCGAAGCAAGTCCCTGGGCTTTGAGCCGGACAACACGGCGGTGGTCAGCCTACAGGGCAGCGCATCCCGCGGACAGATTGAAACGCTGGAACAGCGCATCCAGCAACACCCACGGGTGACCGCTACATCCAAGGCCTTTTCCGTTCCCGGCAAGGGGCACAATATGAATGCCGTGCGGGTGGAGTCTGAAGAGGGGCCGCAGGAAACGGTGATCGCCGTGAACTATATCGACCACCAGTTTATAGAAAATCTGGATATCAAGATGATGACAGGCCGCGGCTTCGACCGCGACATGCGCACGGACCACAGCCAGGCTGCCATCATCAACGAAACAGCAGCCAGAAAATATGGCTGGCAAGACGACCCCCTGGGCAAACAGATCTTCATGCATTATGACGATGAAGGAATCCCACAAACCATCCTCCGGGTGATCGGCGTCATCAGCGACTATCATTTCCTCTCCCTGGACCATCAAATCGAGCCGATGATGATGATCATGCCGGAAAACCCGGCACAGTTCCGATATGTAATCATCAATTATGATGCTGGTGCAGAAGAGGAAGTGCATGCGTTCATTGAAGAGCAAACCCGGGCCTTTGACCAGGCGCTGATGCCGGAAGTGGCCGGCCTGCAAGCGGGTTTCATGGAGGCTTTTGAAACCGAAGAACGGCAAAGCAGTCTGTTTGGCTTCTTCGCTGCAGTCATCATCGTGATCTCCTTTATAGGCCTTTTTGGTCTGTCATCCTACATGATCAACCAGCGCAGAAAGGAAATCGGCGTGCGCAAGGTGCTGGGCTCCTCGCTTAGCGGCATCGTGGCGATGCTGTACAAGGAATACCTGCGCCTGATCCTGGTCGCAGTCGTGCTGGCCACACCTGTCACCTGGTGGCTGATGAGCCGGTGGCTCGACCAGTTTACCTACGCCATGGACATGTCCTTCACGCCACTGATCACTGCAGCCGTGACTGCCATCATCGTGGCATTTCTCACAGTGAGCTTCCATAGCCTTCGCGCCGCGCGTATTGACCCGGTAAATAGTCTGAGGGCCGAGTAGGGGTTAGATTTCATTTCGTCATTTTGTCTTTAAGTAAAATCTATAGCCATGATCACCTACCACATCAAATCCCTCCTGCGGAGTCTGCAGAAGCAGAAAACCAACGCCGTGGTCAACATCCTGGGACTGGCGCTCGGTCTCGGCATCACCTTGCTGATCTGGATCTTTGTGCTGCACGAGCTAAGCTACGACACGTTCATTACAGACCACGACCGCATATACCGGGTGCACAGCCAGGCCGTCCTGGGCCCGGGCGAGCCCCAGGAGATTCCCACCGCCATGTTTCCGATAGGCGAATGGACCCGAAGGGAGCATCCCGGTGTGGAGGACATGGTGCGCTTTAGCTCATACTATAGCAGCCCGGAGATCATCTTCCGGGACGAAAGCACCGTTTTGCCCGGCATCAAGTTTGCGGATGAAAACTTTTTCTCTTTCTTCGGCCTGGAGTTGCTCACCGGGCAGCCTGAAGAGGTGCTCAGCGAGCCGGCAAGCATCGTGATCAGCGAGTCTACGGCTGCGAGGCTGGCCGAAGAGCCCCTGGACGTGCTCTACGAGGTCATCCACATCCAGGATCAGAACTATCAGATCACGGGCATCTTCAAAGACCTGCCCGACAACACCCACCTGGAATTCAATGCCGTATCGCACCACGACAACCTGCCCGACATGATCAAGGAGGGCGGCCTGAACTTTTTCACCTACCTGAAAGTCACTCCCGGTGCCGATATCGCGGGCATTCAGCAGTACATGGACGAAACCCTTGCCGACCACGTTCAAACCAACCCCCGCTATGAAGGGATGACCTTTCACGTGGCGCACAGGCTGATGAACATCGGCGACATTCACCTACGTTCCAACCTGATATGGGAGATGAAAGAAGGCGGTAGCTGGCAATCCGTATTGGTTTTTTCCCTGCTCTCGGTGTTCATCCTTTTCGTGGCCATCATCAATTACGTAAACCTGGCCACCGCCCGCAGCATGTTGCGGGCCAAGGAGATCGGCGTACGCAAGGTGTCGGGGGCGAGCCGGGGCAACCTGATCCGGCAGATCATGACCGAATCCTTCCTGACCGTGCTGTTGGCACTTGTTGTAGCCATCGTCCTGGCTGAAATTTTTTCGGTCTGGTTTTCGCAGATCCTGGGCATCCCGCTAAACCTTTCGACCCTGTTAAGCACCGGAGGGCTGCTGGTCATCCTGATGATCCTTGCAGTCACAGGACTTCTCTCAGGCCTTTACCCGGCCTTTTACCTGTCATCCTTCAACCCGGTGCGCACGCTCAAAGGGGAAGTGGTGCGCGGAAAAGCCGGTCAGAGGTTCCGGCAAGCGCTGGTCGTCTTCCAGTTCACCATCACCATCTTCGTGATCAGCTCGCTGGTGGTGATGACCCGCCAGCTTCATTACATCCAAAACAGGGACCTCGGTTTCGACCAGGAAGAGGTGATCATCCTGGAAAACCTTTCCGGTGGACTGTGGCAATCTTTCCAATCGGTGCGTGCACGACTTGAGTCCATTCCGCGCGTAGTATCCACCGGTGGCGCAAACTTCATCTATGGGGGTACCACCAACGTGAGCCTCATCAGTGAACTTGGTACGGAGTACGACAGCGGTGTGCTTGCCGATGTCGTCACCGTAGACCACGGCTTCCTGGATGTGATGGGCGTTGACCTGGTCGATGGCCGTAATTTCCACGCCGGCTCCGAGATGGACGTCCAGAGCGCACTGATCCTGAATGAAACCGCTGTGCGTGCACTGGGGTTTGAAGACCCCCTGGGCAAACAGCTTGATGTAGTCAATATCCAGGGCCCACTTATCGGCGTGATCAGTGATTTCCACATGAAGTCCCTGCACCAGCCTATTGAGCCCCTGGTGTTGAACTACGCCCAGATGGGATTTCCGCACATCTACCTGAAGGCTGCCCCGGGCGAGTTCGCCCCGCTGATGGGAGACATTACAGATGCCCTGCAGGAGTTTGACCCGAACTATACGCCCAACATCCGCTTCCTGGATGAAACCATTGCCTTGCTCTACCAACAGGAACGGCGAGCCACATCGCTGCTTTCCACAGGTGCCATCCTGGCTTTCGTGATCTCGCTGCTTGGCGTATACGGACTGGCGGCTTTTGCTGCAGAACGCAGGGTCAAGGAGATGGGGATCCGCATCGTGCTGGGTGCCTCCATCAGGCAGCTGCTTTGGAAGTACAACCGGGAGTCGGTTATCCTGGCTGTGCTGTCCATGCTGATCGCCTGGCCTATTGCCTGGCTGGCGATGGACCGCTGGATGAGCGGCTTTGCTTTTACAGTAAGCATCAACCCGCTGTGGTTCATCCTGCCCGGGGTCCTCATCCTGGTCTCGGGTGCCGTGATCATCAGCATACAGACACATCTGGCGTTTAAAAACAATCCGGTGGAAGCCCTGAGGCACGAGTGAGGTTTTTCTGAAGGTGGGACTTAAGGGGGGCGTAGTGTCCCCGCATTTCATGCGGGGTTAGTCGTGGGGAGGCCCTGGGTACGAGTGACGTTTTTATGAAGGTGTGGGATTGGGGGCGATGGGGCTGCTCCCCGTATTTCATACGGGGTTATTCGTGTTGAACCCCTGGCGGGGTTCGGGAGGTCACAATCCTGGCGGGGTTGTTCGGGTTGGAGCCCTGGCGGGGTTCGGGAGGCCGCAGTCATGGCGGGGTTATTCGGGTTGGAGCCCTGGCGGGGTTCGGGAGGCCGCAGTCATGGCGGGGTTGTTCGGGTTGGAGCCCTGGCAGGGGGTCGGGAGAGCGCAGCCATGGCGGGGGGCTTGTTAGTCGTGGGGAGGCCCTGGGTGCGAGTGACGTTTTTATGAAGGTGTGGGATGGGGGGGCGGTGGGGCTGCTCCCCGTATTTCATACGGGGTTATTCGTGTTGAACCCCTGGCGGGGTTCGGGTTGTTCGGGTTGGAGGACATGGCGGAGTAAGTGTTGGGGGACTTGGGGGTTTTGGGAGCCGCATGCTGTGGGGTTATTCGTATCTTTGCCAAAAACAAGCGGCAAAGATGTATCCATTCCGAGGGCTTCCGGTGCGATTTGATACGGTAAGGACCATTTTCCGGGCTTTGTCGTATCGCAATTACCGGTATTATTACCTGGGGCAAAGCATTTCCCTGATTGGCCTTTGGGTACAGAACATCGCCATGGGGTGGCTGGCTTATCGCCTAACGGGCTCAGCGCTCCTGCTGGGAACCATAGCCTTTGCCCTTCAGATCCCCTCACTTTTCATCACACCTTTTGCCGGTGTGCTCGCCGACCGATGGAGCAGGCGCAAGATCATCATCGCCACCCAGGCCCTGTCGATGGTCATTGCCTTTGTTTTGGCAGTGCTCACGCTTAAAGAGGTGATCACCGTGAGCATGATCATCGGACTGGCCCTGGTCAACGGGGTGGTGCTGGCCTTTGACACGCCATTCAGGCAGTCTTTCGTGCCCGACATCATCACCCGGCGCGAAGACCTGGCCAACGCCATTGCCCTCAACTCTTCGCTCTATAACCTGGCACGCTTTGTGGGTCCACCCATTGGGGGCGTCCTGATCGTCTGGGTTGGCGAGGGCTGGTGCTTCTTCATCAATGGCGTTTCCTTCCTTGCCGTGATATTTGCCTTGATGGCGATGCGCATCCAAAAGACGCAAATAAGGTCACGCGCCGGTTCCATCCTCTCCCAGCTCCGGGAAGGGGTCAGCTACGCATGGAACTTCCGCACCATCCGATACCTGATCACGCTGGTAGCACTGAGCAGCCTGTTCGGACTGCCATTTCAGGCGCAGATGCCGCTTTTCGCGGCCGAAGTGCTCGACGGCGACAGTCAGATGCTCGGGATCCTTACCGGAGCTTTGGGGGCAGGTGCCCTTACAGGCGCCTTCTTTCTCGCTTCCAGGAAAAACACCAAAAGCATCCCGGGCATCACCTTCAAGGCGGCGCTGATGTTTTCGCTCGGACTGGCCGTCTTTGCCCTGTCCACGACAACCATTCTTTCCATGATTGCCCTGGTGATCACCGGCTTTGGGATGATCGTGCACTTCAACAGCACAAACACCCTGATACAAAGCATTGCCGATGAAGACAAAAGGGGGCGGGTCGTTTCACTTTACAGTCTGACTTTCATGGGAATCACACCCTTGGGAAGCCTGCTCGTCGGTGCACTCGCAGAATACATCGGCGTGCCGTTCACCGTGTTTGCCTTCTCCCTGGTGTGTCTTGCCTCCGCATTGCTCTTCGGCTCACGGGTGAAAACGGTGTACAACAGCCTCGTCCGCAAACTGACATCGACCGAATATTGAACCCCTTCTGGTTTTTGAGTATGACGGTGCATCTGTGGGCTCCGGTTGGTATATGTGGCCCCCAGGTGATGTCCTTATGTCCGGGTGAGTGGCCGACGGGTGTCCGTGGCTCTGGGATACATATTCCCGGATGGGACCGCCGGGGGGTATCCGTGGCTCTGGATAGTATATGTATGCCTGCCTGGAGTCAGCGGGGGCTCTGTCGTCGGATGGTATATGTAGGCCAGGTGCGGTGGTTGGGGGGTATCCGTGGCTCCGGGCGGGGTACGTGGTTATGGGTGGTGTGCGTGTCCCCGAACTCCATTCGGGGTTATTCATGTTCAACCCCTTCGGGGTTGTCGGGTTTGGCTACTTCACCCTGCCGTGATATTTTTTCAGGTAGAACTTGCAGAAGGAGTGAAAGAGGTGCATGTCGTCATGTCCCATGAGCATCAGGCGCTCCATGATGCGCCGGTGGATGATGTGATCCGGAGGGATGCCAACATCTTCCAAGACCTGCAATGCTTTTTCCCTGACGATGCGCAGCTCATTATCTGTTGGGTTAGGCTGCTTTTTTTCGGCCAGGTCGAGGGTAAGCTGCGACAAATGGGCGGCATACACCATCACGGCCTGAGCCAGGTTAAGGGACGGATAGGGCCTGTGCATCGGAATGGTGGTCAGTAGGTCACAAAGGTCAAGGTCCCTGTTTGCCAGGCCGGACTCCTCCCCGCCAAAGACAATGCCTGCCTTTTCGACCAGTCCGGTCTTGTCACGCAAGATCCCAGGCAGCTGTTCCACCGGATGTCTGTCCTCTCTGACATTCCGTTTCTTGGCGGCAGATCCGATGAGCAAGGGAGTCTCATCCCTGACCTCTTCCAAAGAGTCAAATAACCGGGCTTTTTCCAGAATGTCGGCGGAACCGTGGGCCGTGGCACGGGCGCGTTTGCCCAGGTGGTCACACAGCGGCCGCACAAGATACAGGGCGTGCATGCCCATGGTCTTGACGGCACGGGCGACTGCTCCCACATTCTCTTCGCGGAAGGTGTCACATAAGATGAATACGATCTTCACTTTTTTATTTACGAAAATACACAAAAGTTCAGGTATGTCACGTCAAACATCCAGCCACAAACCGGAACCGATTTAGATCTTGTATGTTTTTTTGTCTTTTTTGTCATTTTTTTATTTGTTTTTAATTTTATATTATTATTTTTGTAGCCCAAACAAATACTTTTTATGTTTTAATTGCTTCTGTGTGTGTTTTATCAGTGGGAAAATTGGGTTTGCATGTAGGCGCTGGAGTAATAAGCAGGAGGAGTTTGGGGAGCCGGGTGGTGGGAAACTGGTTAATGGGCGCTGGGGTGTTAAACAAAAGGCGCTGAATGCTGGGCGCCGGGCAACAGGCCGCTGTGAGCTGGGGCAGTAAGCAAAGGAAGTTTGGGGAGCCGGGTGGTGGGAAACTGGTTCATGGGCGCTGGGGTGCTAATTCAACCACCACCTTCTTAGAAGGTGGACTGTTAAGCCAGAAGGCAAAGCCTTCTCCGTCGCACAAGCCGCTCCAACCAGCCGCTTATGCATTAAATGAGCAAAAAATTGTAAATGCAAAGCAAAAAAGAACATTACCCCCGTCAAAGGCGGTGGGTTTCCAAGTTAAACTAAAAGGAGTCATGCGTCGGGCAGCAGGCGCCGGAGGGCGGCCAGCTAAATCGATCCTTGTTTTTTGACATTTTGCCGTATTCACAAAACATAAACAAATGAGGGTTTATTTTAACAAATCATTGTGCAAAAAATGCCCTTTTGGGACAGAGCCAACTTGCACATACAAAAAGATGTTTTACAAAGAAATCCTGCCGACCTATTCCAACCTGAAGGTGGTGCATAAATGCACGTTTTACAGAAAGATCTTTTTTGTGGGACAGCTTGTGGTTATTGACCTTTACCACCAGGTGCGCGCCAGGGACAGGCGTTGGAAGTATGTTTTGGCCAGGAAAAACGTGGCCGGCAGAATTACGGGCTTGCAGGGATGCAAATATAAGGTGGAGTTATTTGAGCCTCAGGTGTTGGAACGAAAAAAGGGGGGCGGTATGTTTTATGAAGCGTCTCAGCCGGCGAAGATGATCAGGCCTTTTTGTTATTCGCTTTACAGTGAGAATTCATCATTGGATTTTGGCATAGTCAACCAGGATAAATTGTCTGTATGCAACTGATCAGGCTGCGGGCCCGCAGCCCTCAAGGTCATCAGCATTTGACCGGACAGCTTTGTCACAGGGACTCGCCATGACATAATCATTGTCCACTTGGTAAATCCGCTGGCAAGGCACGGTTCATGAATGTGTCATGTCATAAGGTGCTGACAGTCTGATTGCTGCGCCTCTAGCTTTCGGAAAGGTGGGCAGCGGGTTTCTAGGCGGCTTGCAGAGATAAAACATTCATGAGCAATCGTTTTTTCGTGTGCGTCAATCTGATGGCATGGGCAATAGCTTTTCCCTGGATGTCAACCTGATGGTATGGGAAATAATTTTTCCCTTTGCGTCAATCTGATGGCATGGCACCGTTTATCTGCTGCAAGGCTTCCGTGGGGTTTTCAACGGGCATCTTGCAGTGGCCCCATGGTGCAGATAAGGTGCTGCCAATCAGCTTGATGTGCCTCCAACTTTCGCAAAGGTGAACAACGGATTTCTGGCGGCTTGCAGAGATAAAACATTCATGAGCAATCGTTTTTTCGTGTGCGTCAATCTGATGGCATGGGCAATAGCTTTTCCCTGGATGTCAACCTGATGGTATGGGAAATAATTTTCCCCTTTGCGTCAATCTGATGGCATGGCACCGTTTATCTGCTGCAAGGCTTCCGTGGGGTTTTCAACGGGCATCTTGCAGTGGCCCATGGTGCAGACGTGGAACATGGTTTTATCCTGCTCAAAGCGATTGGCAAACAAAGGAAGTTCTGCAGCCGCTTGTTCTGTGTCGGCGACAGCCACGATGGCATCGGGCAAAAACCGCGCATGGAGCTCCCTTGCTTTCGCAGTGGCATCCGGACCTGTGATCACAACGGTGTGAAATGGCCTGGTATGGTGCATCAGCAGGATGCCCCAATTGGTAAAGCTACTGCTGTATTTGTCGAGCTTGTCCAGCATGTCGCGAAGCATTTGGGAGCTACGTTGACCCCAGGCAGGTTCTTCAAACAGATGGGCCAGGTAGAATAGCACGCGGGCCATGACGCTATTGGATGCGGGGATCACATTGTCGAACAACTCGTAATATGGGGCGGCCAGGGCTTCCGACTGGTCTGAGGAAAACACAAAAAGGCTGCTTTCAGCGGTGCTGAAGTGTTCCAGCACAAAGGCGGCCAGCTTCTTTGCCTGCAGGACATAATGCTTTTGTCCGGACACCTCATAGAGCCTGATCAGCGCCTGTGCGAAAAGGGCATAGTCTTCCAGGAAGCCATCAATTTTTTGGTTTTCCCCACCAGTTGTGCGATATAGCGCACCATGCGCTTCCATGGCATGAGCCAGGAGGAAGTCAGCAGCGCGTCTCGCCTTGTTCAGCAAGTCCCTGTCATCGAAGGCCGCAGCTGCATCAGCCAGTCCCTGTATCATCAGTGCGTTCCAGGAGGTCAGTACCTTATTGTCAAGCCCCGGGGCCACCCGTTTTTGACGGGCTTCCAGCAAACGGGCCTTTGCCCTTTCCAGCGTGGTACGAAAATCATCCGGCGATATTCCCTGGCGGAGGGCAAATGCCTCAGGATCCTCTTCCCTCAGAAGGATGTTCTTGCCATCCTCCCACAAGCCCTTTCCGCCCACCTGGTAGAAGGCCTTCACCACCTCCGCGTCATCACCAAGCACCTCGTCGATCTCCGCTGCCCTCCACACATAATATTTCCCTTCTTCGCCCTGACTGTCAGCATCCAGTGCAGCATAAAACACCCCATCGGGAGAAGTCAGCTCCCTTTCCACAAAAGCAGTGGTCTCATACACCACTTCCCGGTACAATGGGTTGCCGGTAACCTTAAAGGCATTGGCATAGAGGGAAACCAGCTGGCCATTGTCATAAAGCATCTTTTCAAAGTGGGGCACTTTCCAATGGATGTCCGTAGCATAACGGGCAAAACCACCGCCGATCTGGTCATAGATGCCACCCATTGCCATCTTGTCCAGGCTGATGACCGCCTGTTTGAGCATGTCCTGTTTCTCTTCCTGTTGAGCGACGTGCATCAGGAACAGGTGGTTGTTGGGCAGAGGAAACTTGGGTGCCCCTTTTGTGCCGCCTTCCTTGTCATCCATGTATTGCATGAGGTTTTCTGCCATCGCCAGCACGGATTGGCGCGAGAATTCGGCTTTGTCTTCCCCGGCCACCACCAGGCTGCTTTTGGCCACTCCTTGCGTAAGGTTATCTGCTTGTTTGCGGACATCCTCATGGTTTTCGTCATACAGCGCAGCAATGCGTGAAAGGATGTTCATCCACTGTTCCTTCGGGAAATAGGTGCCGCCCCAGAAGGGCTTGCCGTCGGGCAAAGCAAAGCAGTTGAGCGGCCAGCCACCATGTCCGGAGACCATCTGCACCGCATTCATGTAAAGGTGGTCGATGTCTGGTCTTTCTTCACGGTCGACCTTGATACACACAAAATGTTTGTTCATCAGGTAAGCCACCTCTTCATCCATGAAGCTCTCCCGTTCCATCACATGGCACCAGTGACAAGCCGAGTAGCCAATGCTTACCAGCAGGGGCTTATTTTCACGACGTGCCTTCTCCAGGGCGCTATCACCCCAGGGATACCAGTTCACGGGATTATGCAAGTGTTGAAGAAGGTATGGGCTGCTTTGGCCTTTGAGGTTGTTTGCTTTCATGTGTTTGTGTTTTTCAACTAATTGGTTGTCTGGTGTTTATGTTGTGAGCAAGGCTGCTTTTGGCTTTCAGTTTTTAGCATTTGGCTCTTGGCTTTTAGCTTTTGGCTTTCTTGCCAATAGCCAACAGCTAACAGCCAACAGCCTTCTTACTTTTATCTTCAAGTCCACGGTCAAGTCCTTAAACTTCAGACAAGAAACGGATACTTACAAACGCCCCGGCAATCCCATCACACAATAAACCTGTAACCAAACAAGGCCCCGCCAGAGCCAAGCCATTTAACTTCCCACGGGCAAAGCCTTAATCCACTCCACAGTAATCCTTACTGACCTGCCAAAGTTTTTCGGCAACTTCCATGTCCTGGGCGTGGCGGGTGGTTTTGGCTGGTTTTTTCTTTGCGAAATAGCCGCCAGTCACCCCTTCCACCTCCGGTGAGGTGGCCAGGTATATGGATGTTTCTGCTCCTTTTTCCGGTGGGATCATGACGAGGCCAAAAATGCGCTGAAACAGGGTGGGCATCTTGTCAAACAGGCGGGTTCTTACTACGCCCGGGTGCAGGCAATTGGCGGTGACGCCGGTCCCTTTGAGTTCTTCCGCAAGCTTTCGGGTAAAGAAGATGTTGGCCAGCTTTCCCTGGGCGTAAGAGCGCATGCTTGACCAGCGCTTTTTGCCTTCCAGGTCGTTAAAGTTCATCGTGGCCTGCTTATGGGCGGTGCTCGAGACACTGACGATGCGAGCCGGTGCACTCGCCTTGATGATGTCCAGCAACAGGTAGGTCAGCAGGAAGGGCGCGAGGTGGTTCACGGCAAAGTTCATTTCGATGCCGTCAACCGACTCCTTGCGTTTGGTCTCCCACGTGCCGGCGTTGTTGATCAACAGGTGCAGGCGGTCGTGCTTTTGCCTGAACGCCTTGACGCAATCCCGGATGGAGTCCAGGGAGTCAAGCCTGCACGGAATGATTTCCACGGAAGTGTTGCCGGTCTTCTCAGCAATTTCCTTTTTCAGTGCCTCTCCTTTTTCGGTGTCCCGGACAGGCAACACCAGCTTAGCGCCTCTCCCGGCGATGTCGATGGCTGTCACTTGTCCGATACCCGACGTGGCGCCGGTAATCAATGCAATTTTATCTTTCAGTTCCATGGTTTAAATTTTGATACACGATAATGTTTATGCACGCAGCCAACATTCGGCACACGGCAATTTTTAAGCATACAGCAGGATTTGATCACGCTGCAAGATGCCGGCACGCTGCAACAGATCGACACATAGCAAGATTTTAACAGCAGCCATTTTTCAGCAGCAGGACTTCAGCACGCTGAAACATTCCGGCGCGCTGAAAATCTCGCACATGCCGTCCTTATAAAAACATTTTTCCTGAAAAGATTGTTTGAATAGCAAGCCGTTGTTTGTCATCAGTACGTTACCGCCGCGTCATAAGCTCGTTTTCGGAAGCCCTGACAACAGCTCTCCAGCTTATAAGGCATCAGCGCTCAAAGGCAAAAAAGCCACAAGCTATTAGCCAAATGCCAAATGCCTGTGGGCAAAAACCAAAAGCTGTCCTGGTGACAAACACACAAATCAGGTCGCCAATAAGCTGAATAAGAAAAAACAGCTCATTCGTGTTGCGTTGTTTTGATATTAAGAAATTAAGTGTGAATAATCAGTGATTTATAAATCAAAAACGACATAATATTTCTGAAACCAAAAACAACATAAAACATTCCACAAGCCTTGTCAGTATTGGGATTCAGAACATATGAGGAAGTGACAACGCAACACCAGTTTACACAAATGCAAAGACACGGGTGATTCGCCGAGTCGAAATAAAATCATCACCATAAATGCAACGTAGAATGGCTTTTATCATATTTTTTTCCATCGTGCTGACCATCTATGCGCTGGTCAACTATTACATTTTCACCCGAGGCATGCAGTCGTTGCCGCAGGAGGGGGCAGGCAGGAGTGTCTTCATGTGGCTTTTCTGGCTCCTGGCTGCCACCTATGTAGTGGGACGCATCCTGGAAAACATTTACCTGAGCACCGTCAGCGACGTCCTGGTATGGACGGGGTCTTTCTGGCTGGCTGCCATGCTTTATTTTTTCCTTCTGGTAGTGTTTTTCGACCTCTTGCGCCTGATTCATCATGTATTTCCTTTTTTTCCGGCCTTTATCACCGACAACCTACCCCGTGTCAGACAATACCTATTTGCGGGATCGGTGGTGTTGGTTTCGCTGTTGCTTCTTTTCGGGCACCTGAACACCCGCCATCCGGTGATCCGCGAAGTACACATCGACATTGGTCACAAGCAGGCGCCCGGCTATGAGGGGCTGAATGCGGTGCTGTTGTCCGACATCCATCTCGGTACGATTATCGGCAACGGGCAGTTTCGGCGTATTGTAGACCGGGTCGCGGCACTGGAGCCGGACATCATCTTCCTTGCCGGTGACATGCTTGACGAAGACCTGGAGCCGGTGTTGCGGCAAAACATCGGACAAACCTTGCGCGATTTACATGCGCCACTGGGTGTTTACGGCGTAATGGGCAACCACGAGCACATTGGCGGGGCAAAGGATGCCTATGCGTACCTAAGCGATCACGGCATCCGGATGATCCGGGATGATGCGGTAAGGGTTGAGGATGCCTTTTATGTGGTAGGCCGCGAAGATCGGGACAAAAGAAGGTTCAGTGGAGTGGCAAGAAAGCCGTTGCGTGACATCCTGGAGGGGGTAGACCGGCGCCTGCCTGTGATTCTTCTGGATCATCAGCCTTTTTACCTGGAAAAGGCGGCGGAGCTTGGTGTGGATCTGCAGTTGTCGGGGCATACGCATCACGGGCAGCTATGGCCGCTCAACTTCATCACGCAGGCAATGTACACCATCAGTCATGGCTATGGAAACGTGAACGGGATGCACGCCTATGTGTCGAACGGTGTGGGCACCTGGGGGCCGCCTGTGCGTGTTGGCAACCGCCCGGAGATCGTACAGCTGCATATTCGCTTTGCCGCGCAATAAGAATGAACCTGCGGTGCTATGCTGCTTTGCGTTTTTTGTGTTTTTCCTGTTTTGTGCGCGTCGACGACGCTTGTTTTTCAACTCTCTGAATATTAGGCGATCAGGTTTTTTTGTGTTGTTTTTTTGGGTGCTGCAAGCTATCTAAGCAGCGTATTTCTCCGAGGAAACAGAAATCGAAGTGGTTCTGTCGGTGTCGATATTTCAGCAGCGAAATCACTGGAACAAACAAATGAAATACAGCAGATAACGTATACCCCGCCAAGGTCTGGCCGGCAAAAAACAAAATTGTTGAAGCTAAATCAGCAGCAACAAAATCTATTAAAAATCATCGAATAAAAAGTGGGTGCTGCAACGCACAAAACAGAAAAGACATGTTGCAACGGTCAGCTCCTCACACTTCAAGGTCGGGAAGTGAAAACAACACCACGCCCAAATGACGCTGGTTTTTCAAGTCACATTCATCCACCACCTAATGAGGTGGCTTTTACCCCGATTTTTGCTTCGCAACGCGAATTTTTTCTGCCGCACAGGCGGGCGGTCAAAGCCCTGCAAGCAAATCACCATGCCCAAAGGACCTGGGTTTTTGAGTCACATTCAACCACCACCTTCTAAGAAGGTGGACTGTTAAGCCAGAAGGCAAAGCCTTCTCCGTCGCACAAGCCGCTCCAACCAGCCGCTTATGCAGTAAATGAGCAAAAAATTGTAAATGCAAAGCAAAAAAGAACATTACCACCGTCAAAGGCGGTGGTTTTCCAAGTTAAACTAAAGTCTTCACCTTAAGTTGGGGGGTATTCACCGCAGGGCAGATTAAAACGTAACAGTTTCCTCTTCGGTGGGAGCATACTCCCTGCGGTCGGTGGAGGCTTTCTTTTTAAAGCCTGAGAACATCCGGTTAAACCAGGATGAGATCCGGGCAAACATTTGATAGGCTTGTTGAGCTGCGGCGTAGCCACGTTTGACGTTGCCCATGATGTCGGAGAGTTTTTCCAGCCCCCCCAGGCTTTCATCCAGGTTTTTTTCGGCGATTAGCGCCTCATAGCGCAATCGCGCCTTTTCGACCCGGATGTCATCCATTGTCTTGATATTTCTGATAGCTTCAAACATAAGGGCAGGTGTTGGATTATGGGATCTGCGGTTGACCCGAAGGTAATTGATTGCTGTGGGATGTTTGCGTCAATGCCGTTTGCCGGTACCTGGGGTCTTCATTTGTTTTCCTCCGGGTCGATAAAAAACTTTTTGACGATCCGGATGGCCATGCGGCCAAAGATGCGCTTTTTGGCCGACAGCAGGATGATGACCAAAAGCATGTATATGCCGGCCACGATCAACATGCCATGCAGGATGGAGTCTAGGACCTGGCCCAGGTAGATGGTGGCAGCTCCCGACAGGAAAAGCAAAGCCAGTAGTCCTGCCAACAAGGTAAAGGCACTGGCCATAAGAAGACTAAGTCCTCTTACTACCTTCTCGAATATCAGTATACCGTAGTAAGACGACTTAGTCTCCAGGTACCTCTTGATGTTGTCTTTCAAACTGGCAATTTGCGAAAACAGTTCTTTGCCGTCCATGAAAATGAGGTTACCGGTTATTTGTTCTCTTCGGGCATGGCCTTCTTCACCCGTTCTTTGGCGTCATCCGTCTTTTCCTTGATGTAGCCTTTCAGCTCATCAAACTTTTCGTTGAACTGTTTACCCAGGTCGTCCGAGTATTCCTTACCCATCTCATTCAACTTCTGCCTGGTTTCCTTGCCTGATGTCGGGGCAAAAAGCAGCCCGGCAGCCACGCCGACAGCCGCTCCAAATACAAATCCAAACAATACTTTTCCGCTAGAAGCACTCATAATATCATAATTTAAGGGTTAAACAATCGATTAAACCATGCCACAGGATTAAAAACCTGATTTTTTTTCGCATGAATAACAAATATAAGAAAAATTCCATCTGAACACAACAGAATGGGGCAGATTTCTTTTGCGCGGGCACATTTCCAAACCTTTTAACACTTTTTGCGTATAACTAAGCAAGAAAATGTTGCTGAGTTGTTATTTTTGACGGCACTGTTTTGAAACGAGCCATGCCAGCGGGGCCGACACAAATGTCAACAGTCAACAGCTAAAAGTCAACAGCCAATAACCATGATAAAAAAAGAAGTGCACATCAGATATTATGAGGTGGAGGATATGGAAGTGCTAAGCAAGCAGGAGCAGGAGCTCGTTGCTTTGTCGCGTCAAATGTGCGATCAGGCTTATGCGCCCTATTCAGCATTTTATGTAGGTGCAGCGGTGTTGCTTGAGAACGGGGAGGTGGTCAAGGGATCCAACCAGGAAAACGGGGCATATCCAAGCGGGCTTTGTGCCGAGCGGGTAGCTGCCTTTGCCGCATCGGCAATGTTTCCGGGCATGCCGATGAAGGTGATGGCGGTAAGCGCCCGGTCCAACCGCATGAAGATCGACAAACCCGTATCGCCCTGCGGCGCCTGCCGGCAGGTGTTGCTTGAATACGAGCTGGCACAGGAAGCCCCGATGAAGATCCTGCTGACCACCGAAGCAGGTAGCATCACGGTCATCGACCAGGTGCGCGACCTCCTGCCACTTGCCTTTTCCGGAAACGGTTTGAAAAATGAGCCTTCCGGCGAATAAAATGAGCTAAAATCAGGCTATCCCCCATCAGGGTGGATGGCTTTAACCCTGGATTTTGCTTCGCACACCGGATTTTTACCCGCACAAGTTTGCGGGCAAAGCCCCACCAGCACATTGCCACGCCCAAAGGACGTGGCTTTTCAAGTTGAAATAAAACTGAACAAAGCCTTTCCCTTTTACGTTTTTCCAGCATCCCGAAGATCAGGAGCATCGGGAGTATTCAGGAAAACATTTACCCTCACGATTTAAACATTCAACACGCAGAAAAATGCAAAAGCTTATCCTCTTTATTGTTATTCAGATGCTGTTTCTGGCGGCTTTCGCCGGAAGCGACAAGCCCGCCTATCAGCTTTTTGACCGGGAAGGCCAACCGGCAAGCTATGAAGAGCTGCGGAACGCAGCCGCATCAAGCGAGATCGTGCTGTTTGGCGAACTGCACAACAACCCCATTGCTCACTGGCTTCAGCTGGAGCTCAGCACCGACCTGCACGCACACGTAGGATCAGACCTTGTGCTTGGCGCAGAGATGTTTGAGGCCGACAACCAGGTGATCCTCGATGAATATTTCGGCGGACTCATCATGGAAAGGCATTTCACCTCTGAAGCCCGGCTCTGGAACAACTATGACACGGATTACCGGCCACTGGTCGAGCTGGCCAGGGAAAACGGCCTCGACTTCATTGCCACGAACATTCCGCGCAGGTATGCCGCGATGGTACACCGCGGCGGCTTCGAGGCCCTGGAGGCACTGAGTGAGGAGGCACTGACCTGGATCGCCCCGCTGCCGGTTCCCTATGACCCAGACCTGCCGGGATATAAGGCAATGCTTGAGATGGAAGGTCTGCCAGCCCACGGCACCGAGAACTTTCCCAAGGCCCAGGCCATCAAGGACGCGACCATGGCCCATTTTATTCTCCTGAATTTGCCAGAAAACGGCATTTTCATTCATTTCAACGGCGCCTATCATTCCAATAATGACGAAGGCATCGTTTGGTACCTGTACGAATACAGCGAAATCAATCCTGAGGTGCTCACCATCAGCACCGTCGAACAGGAAGCCGTCGACGAGCTTCAGGAGGCGCATCACGGCCTGGCCGACTTCATCATCGCTGTGCCCGCCACGATGACAAAGACTTATTAAGGACGAAAGGACGAAAGGACGAAAAGACGAAATGTCGAAAGGTCAAAATGTCGAAAGGTCGAAAGGTCCCAGGATGCGATGATTTTGGGGCGGATTGGTGACCGTTGTGCTGCAAGGATGTGGTCCTGGGAGCAGGCAAAGACAAAATGTCGAAAGGTCAAAACGTCTAAATGTCCAACTGTCGGGGGATGCGATGGGTTTGGGGCGGTTTGGTGGCCTTTGTGCTTCAAGGATGTGGTCCTGGGAGCAGGTAAGGAAAAATGCCCAAGAGTCGAAAGCTTGCAATTTCGGACCCCTACCTGGCTCCTCCCCCGCCGGATGCCGCGCCTCCACCGCCGCCCGCAGTGCCACCACCGCCCATCCCGCTGGCTGAGCTCATCGTAGTGCTCGTGGTGGTGATCACCTGGTTGACGGTGTCGCCAAAACTGCCCAGACTATGCTGATGCAGGATGATCCAGGGCAGGTAAGGCTGGTAGCCGTGCGACTCAACGCCTTTGGTGAGGCGTTTGAAATACTTGGGTCCTAGCCCCATGGCCATCCCGTAAATCAGGTAGGCATTTACCTTAAAGGCATCCATCTCCCGCATATCCGATTCAAAATCGTGCCTTTTCAGATAGTTTCGCAGGTATTTCCATTGCTGATAAGCCTTTTCGCCTGCCTCCGTGCGGTGTGCAATGGCAATGGACCCAAGCAGGGCCAGCAGGGAAGCGCCGGCGGGGATCAGGAGCCACGGTCCGTAAAGGAAGACGGCCAACATCAGGAAGCCGATCATCAGCAAGGCGCCAAAAAAGATGCCCAGCTGCTGTCCTTTTATGCTGCGTTTGTCAAACCATTCTTTCCGCTTGCCCTCCCGTTTTACCGTCTTGGTCCACGAACTGAAAAACCTGTGCGTACGCGTTTGCTTCTTTTTCATCCGCTCCAGGCTGACCTCGCCGGGCGTCTCAGCAAGGTCTTCAAAGAGGAAACGGATCAGCTTTTTCTCATAGGGAAGCAGCTCTGATGCAGCCTGCTCCATTTTTTCCTTGTTGAGTACAAAATAGAGCCTGGGCCTGGGCTTGCCAAAGAGGGGCTTTTCCTTTTTTTCGCTTTCTTTTATAGTAATGAAGTCCCGATAAGCAAGGTCAAATATCGTGGATATCAATGCGTGACTATTTACAAAGGTGCCATTCATAAGGTAGTTGACCATCGCGGGTCTTTCCTTGTCGGGAAGGACGGAGAAGGCGCCCGGTTTCTCCCCCATCACGGGCTTGTTCCGGTAACGACGAAAGAGCCAGGTCCATAGGACCACCACCAGCAAGGCCAGGGGAATCGCGATCTGCCTGCCCCGCTGATGCCGTTCAGCCTGGCGTTCAGCCCGTTCCTTTTCCTCTATTTCGCGTTGCAAGGCCTCCTCCCTCATCCTGTTGGCCTCTTCCACCAGGACTGCCACCTCTTCCAGCACGTCTTCCGTGATCGCACCGGATGTCTGCGGCATTTCGGTAAACACACTTTCGGGATACAAGGCCCTGATCTCCAGGAACTGGTTTCCGGAAAGCTGATCGAGTGAAAGCGTTACCACGCCTTCTTCCTCCATGGTGGAGACAGCATCCAGTGAGCCGTGTATCCAGTGCCGTGGTTGATCGTCAGCGAGCGGCTCCGGGGGGATGATCCGCGCCTGGATGTCATTTGTCGGCACTGCCCACTCATCAGAAAGCAACTGATAATAAAGCAGGGCAGCATCTTCGTAGCGTTCGATGGCACCGGTTGCCACGAAGCTTATGCCGATCAGCTTGCTGGTGTCCTCGGCGTCGATAAAGATACGCAGCTCCTGGTAGTCGTCGTGGGGATCGAGCATGGCCGTGCCCGGCTCCCTGGTGTCGGCAAAAGGCAATGGACGGCCGTCGACCCACACCTCAAAATCATCAAAGCTGGCCTGCCCGTCAAGCGGGAAGGTGCGGAAAACCTCTGAAAAAGACCCTTCAAAAAGAAACTCCCGCTCTTCATGCACTTGCATGCTGCCGTCAGGGGCAAGCTCTGCGGTGAGGTCCAGGCTGTTGATACGGTACTCGCGCGCCGTCGCGTGACCGCCGGTTAGCAGGAGGAAGGCGGTGATAATAAGGTGAGCGGTGATTTTTTTCATGGGTCTATGGGTTATGAGTTGGGGTTAGGCCATCACAAAAATACGCAAATCCATGAAGTATATGCGCATTGTATGCTGGGGTCTGCGTATGGTGTGAGAGTATCCGTGTGTGGTGTGCGATTGTCAGCACGTTACGTGTGAGTGGCCGTGTGGGGCGTGTGTGGGCGTGCGGGGCATGTGTCTGGGCGGGTAGTGCGTGTGTGGGTCGGTGTATGGTGTGTCTGGCCGCGCTGTGCGTTTGCGGATCCGTGTATTGCCGCGTGTGGCCGCGCTGTGCGTGTGTGGATCCGTGTGTTACCTCGTATGGCCGCGCTGTGCGTGTGCGGATCCGTGTGTTACCTCGTATGGCCGCGCATTGCATGCGCGGTTATTCGTGTTGAACCCCTGACGGGGTTCGTGGGGGGTGATGGAGGTCTTTTGGCCATGTGGGTATCCGTGTGGTGCCTGAGTGTGTCAGTACGTTACGTGTGAGTGGGCGTGTGGGGCGTGTGTGGGCGCAGAGTGTATGCGTCTGGGCGGGTAGTGCGTGTGTGGGTCGGTGTATGGTGTGTGTCTGGCCGCGCTGTGCGTGTGTGGATCCGTG
>PUOJ01000100.1 GCA_003552075.1 Bacteroidales bacterium | reverse complement strand
GGCATCTATTTTGAACTGCAAACACCTGGTGTGGGATTTCCCATCCTGGCAGCAGCCACCGCCGCACTGCTCTATTTTGCACCGCTCTATATCGAAGGACTTGCAAGTCATTACGAAATCATCCTGTTTATTGTCGGATTGCTACTGGTAGCCATCGAACTCTTTGCCATACCCGGATTTGGAGTCACCGGCATCCTGGGTGTATTATCTATGGTCACCGGCCTGGCACTCGCCATGGTGGGAAATGAAGGATTCGACTTCACCGGTGTGGCACTCTCAGAGATCCTGATGGCCTTTTTGATCGTCATTATTTCCACCTTCTTATCCCTGAGCGGATCATTTTACATTGGCGATAAACTCTTCACCACCACGCGTTTCGGTGAGCTGGCCCTGGATGCCGTCCAGGAAAAAAGCTCAGGCTACACCTCAGCAGATGCCACCATGTCTACCCTGGTGGGAAAAACAGGTGTCGCCTTTACCATGCTCAGGCCCAGCGGAAAGGTCGAAATCGATGATGATATCTTCGATGCCACAGCCCTTACCGGATTTGTGGACAAGGGTGATGCCATTAAAGTAGTCAAATACGAAACATCACAGGTATTTGTGGTTAAAGCATAGAAAAGTGGATGCAACCAACAACTGACCATCCTGAAAACAAACGCTGCAATGCATAAAAACCGAATGCTCTCCCCGCTTTATACTGACATGTATCAGCTTACGATGGGGCAGGCCTATTTTCTTGAGGATCGACATACACAGCCCGCTTCCTTCGATTATTTTTTCAGGAAGAACCCTTTCAGGGGTGGATATGTTATCTTTACCGGGCTCCATGGGCTTCTGGAACAAATTCAAGGGCTGCGTTTTGGTGAGGCTGACATTGACTTTCTCCACCAAAAGGGCTTTCATGCTGATTACCTGGAATATTTGAAGTCGTTTTCATTTCGCGGGAACATTACCGGCATGCGTGAAGGAGAGATCGTCTTCCCTGTTGCGCCGATCCTGCGTGTGGACGGTGGGCTGCATGAGGTTCAGCTCATAGAAACATTGTTGCTGAACGTATTGAACTTTCAGTCACTTATTGCCACCAAGGCCAGCAGGATCAGGTTCTCGGCAGGCAAGCGCAAGCTCAGCGATTTCGGATTGCGCCGTGCACAAGGACTCGGAGGCATTCAGGCCTCCAGGGCTGCCATCATTGGTGGTTTCGACACCACCTCCAACATGCTGGCGGCCATGGAACACGACATCACCCCGGCCGGCACCATGGCACATAGTTTCATTGAAAGTTACAGCAACGAGTTGGAGGCATTCCGGGCCTACGCCAGGATCTTCCCTGAAAACTGTGTGCTATTGGTTGACACATACAACACGCTGAAGAGCGGCATCCCAAATGCGATCAAAGTGGCCCGGGAATTGGATAAAGAAGGATTCTGGCTGAAAGGCATCCGCCTGGATAGCGGCGACCTCGCATACCTCTCAAAGAAAGCGCGCAAGATGCTTGATGACCATGGCCTGAATAATGTGCAGATCGTTGTCTCCAATCAGCTGGACGAACATGTCATCAAAAGCCTGCTGGACCAGCAAGCCCCCATCGATGTTTTCGGCGTGGGGACCAGTATGGTCATCGGCCGTCCGGATGGCGCCATTGATGGGGTTTTTAAGCTATCTTACGCCGGTGCCGCCCCGAGACTGAAAATCTCTGAAAATGTGCAGAAGACCACCCTGCCCGGAAAGAAAAAGGTGTGCAGGTTTCTTGACAGGCATGGGTGTTTCTACGCAGACTGCATCGCACTGGATGATGAACAGCAACCCAAAGGAATGACCCATCCCTATCAGAAAGAAAAAAGCCTGAGACTCGAAGGCAAGGAGCATGAAGAGATCTTCATCACCCACATGAAAGAAGGAGAGGCCACCGGCAACGGCGAGACAAACCCTTTCAGGCTGCGGGAATTTGCCGCGGCACGTCTGCAAAAATTACCTGATGAACACAAAAGGTTTGACTTCCCGCACATCTATAAGGTGGGGATCTCAGACCGGCTGATGACACTAAGGGACGACATGGTACAAAAATTGCAGGATTTTATCTAAACTTTCGACCCTTCGATATTTTGACAAACTTTTAACCTATGCACGCATTAATTATTGTAGATGTCCAGTACGACTTTTTGCCCGGTGGTGCTTTGCAGGTGCCAGATGGCGACCAGGTGATCCCGGTGATCAACAGGATACAGCAAGCCTTTCCCCTGGTTGTGGCTACCCAGGACTGGCATCCCGCAGACCACGGGAGCTTTGCTTCCGCGCACAAGGATAAAAAGCCCTTTGATCAAACCATCCTTGGCGGACTGGATCAGATCCTCTGGCCCGATCATTGTATACAGGACACCAGGGGCGCTGAATTTGCAGAAGAACTGGACATGCACTCCGTAGAGGCCATCTTCCGCAAGGGTCTTGACCCGGAAATTGACAGCTACAGCGGCTTCTTTGACAATGGAAAAAAGAAAAGTACCGGATTGGCAGACTATCTCAGGGGTAAAGGGGTCAAAACCGTCTATGTGACCGGGCTTGCCGGTGATTTTTGCGTGGCCTTCACTGTGCTGGATGCGCTCCAAGAAGGTTTCGAAACCATCCTGGTAGAAGATGCGACCCGTCCGATCGACCCGGATGGCTTTGCCTCCATGAAGGAATCCATCAAAGAAAAAGGGGGTAATATCATCCTGTCAAAAGCCATCTGACCCCCATGCACATCCGAAAGATCAATATCCCCAATGCACGCCTTACCGAAGGTTGCTGGTACAGGTTTCGTATCCTTAAGGTCGTATCCCTCGGCCAGGACGACGATTGGTTTGTGATGCAAGACCCCAATGGCTATAAGATATTGGTTCCCCAAAGGTTTTATGATGATTACGGTTTTAAGGCAGGAGAAACCATCTCATGCCGGGTAGACAAGATCAACTGCAACGGAAGGATGTTTCTTGAACCGGAGCACCCGCATTACAAGGAAGGCGAGACCTATGATTTTGAGCTGGAAAGCAAAGGCCGACGAAAAAACATCATCCACCAGGATGAACGCTTTTTTATGGTCAGGGATGTCTTCCGGAATACATGGAAAGTGAGAACCTACGATACGGCTTTATGGGATCATCCGCCTGCACACATCCCATGCAAGGTGAAGCGCATTAAAAAAGGAAGACTTTTTCTGGTAGTCGCCGGTGAAGAAGTGAAGCACCCGGACCTGGAACCCGGCAAATCATATACATTTACCATCGCAGACGACATGCACAACCCGGATGACGGGCAGCGTTATTACATCCTGGAAGATGCTTCAGGAAGCAAGCACTTGCTGCGCAAGAAATACTATCACCATTATGGTTTACGGAAAGGGCAAGAGATCACTTGCAGGGTGGACAAATTTGCATCTGAAGGGTATTATTTACTGGAACCGGAACATCCCTGCTATCAACCAGGAAAAACTTATACATTTCCCGTAGATAGGGTAGAAGAACTTGTTTTTACTGATGGTTTTGCCCAAAAAGTGCTTGTGCTGAGGGATTGCTTTGGTGAAGAGGTCAAGGTGTTTGTGGATGAGGAAACTGCTGCATATTATCATGATAAGGATCAGGCCAGGGCCAGTGTGCAGCGTATCCGGAAAAGCAGGCTTGAAGTAGCGCTCACAGATGAAATTACCTGAAAACGACGTCCCGCACAATCTGCTCCCCGAGTTCTTCATTGATTTTTTGGATGATCTTCTCCCGGGCATACTCCAGCTCATTGCGCAGCACTGACGACCGGAGCCAGACGGTCAGCTTGCCCTGCCGCACCGATACGTTGTCGGTGTACCGGACAATGTGCGTGCCCATGACCTTCTCCCAGGCTGCCATGATGCGCGTTTCCGTGATTTTTCCATCCAGGCGGTGCCTTCTCAGCACCTCACGGATGAGCTCTTCCAGCGGACGTGTGTTGGTTTGGGCCATGTAAAGGATGATTAAGATTAAGATGACTAATTCAGGATCCTGGTACTTGATATGCCTCCTGCTTCCATTTCAAAAAGCTTGCACGCTGATGGAATGTTTTCAAAAAGCTTTTCAAGCCGCTCCGGATGCGTGTCCGTTACAAAGACCTGCCCGAAATCTTCGCGGCTCACCAGTTTCATCAGCTGTGTGACCCTGGATTCGTCCAATTTATCAAAAATATCATCAAAGAGCAGCATGGGATTAAGCCCCTTGATCTTTTTCGTAAACACAAACTGGGCGAGCCGCAGGGCGATGATGAATGATTTTTGCTGTCCCTGGCTGCCGAACTTCTTTACTGGTTCATTGTGGATAAGGAAGGAGAGGTCATCCTTGTGGATGCCTGCAGTGGTATGCTGCGCTATCCTGTCTTTTTGCCGGGACTCCTCCAATAGCGACCGAAGGTCCCTCTTGTCCAGCTGTGTATCGTAGATGATATCCGTTTCCTCGTTATGATGGCTTAAAAAGGAATAATATTCACGAAAGACAGGTAAAAAGGAAGTGAAGAACCCGGCACGTTCCTTGTGAATGAACTGTCCATTATCGATTAGCTGTTCATCCCAAACCTCCAGGGTTTCCTGGTCAAAACGCCGTTTTTCAGCAAATGTCTTCAACAGGGCGTTGCGTTGCTGCAGGGCTTTGTTATAGGCAATCAACTTATGCAGATATTCCTTATTGTATTGGGAGATGACCCCATCCACAAACTTGCGTCGCTCTTCGCTGCCACCCAGGATCAGCCGGCTGTCGGCCGGACTTAGTAAAACCAGGGGGTAAGCGCCAATGTGGTCGGAGAGGCGGTCATACTCCTTTTTGTTTCTCTTGAAAACTTTTCGCTGGCCACGCTTCAGCCCGCAGTACAAACTGTCGGTTCTCCCGTTTACTCTGTAATCACCCTGGATCACAAAGAACTCGTGATCAAATGCGATGTTTTGCGAATCCACAGCATTGGTAAAACTTTTACAGAAGGAAAGGTAATAAATGGCGTCCAGCAGGTTTGTTTTGCCGGCCCCGTTGTGGCCGGCAAAACAATTGAACTTAGGTGAGAGATCCACCTTGAGATCTGGCAGGTTTTTAAACTGCACCACGCTAAGCTGCTGGCAATACATCATGAGTTTATGATTGTTTGGACTTTCCCTGTCCTGCATTATTCATGCAGCCTATTTGTTCATGCCGCCACAGACGGTAAACACCTGTCCGGTAACATATGAGGCCATCTCTGAGGACAGGAAAATGGCCATGTTTGCCACGTCTTCAGGCTTGCCTGCACGTTTTAAGGGGATTTGTTCAGCCCATTGCTTCTTGACGTCTTCCGGCAGTTTGGCTGTCATCTCGGTTTCAATAAACCCAGGAGCGATGGCATTTACACGGACATTGCGTGCGCCTATTTCCTGTGCCAATGACTTGGTGAATCCGATCATCCCGGCTTTCGATGCCGCATAGTTGGCCTGTCCGGCATTGCCACCGATACCGACTACCGAACTCATGTTGATGATGCTGCCCTTGCGTTGCTTCAGCATGAAGGGTTGTGCTGCCTTGCACAGATTAAATGCAGACTTCAGGTTGATACGAAGTACGTCATCCCACATCTCTTCCGTCATACGCATCATCAGCGTATCACGGGTGATCCCGGCGTTATTTACCAGGATGTCGATGCTGCCAAATTCTTCGACAACCTCCTTCACGAGATGTGCACTATCGGCAAAACTGCTCGCATCCGAAGCATACCCTTTGGCTTTTACGCCAAATGCGGCAAGCTCCTTTTCCAATTCTTTTGCTGGGTCATCATACGCCAGGTCAGAGAATGCCACATTTGCACCTGTTTCTGCAAATGCGATGGCAATGGCTTTACCAATCCCACGGGATCCGCCCGTTATGAGGGCTGTTTTTCCTTCCAGAATTTTCATTTCATGTGTTTTGGTGATACAATTTTATATAGAAATAGAACCATTGCCCGGCCTGTAAACAGACTGGGCAATGAAGTTACAAACTTATCAGCAAAATCCCAATTAAATCCACTTGATCAGGTTGAAATACTGCCGGTGGGCAAGCTCCGGGTGCTTGGGAAACACACGGAAGGCGTAATTGAAGTCCCCGGTGCGCTGTGCCGGCACCTCGGATTTAAACGTAACCTGCCCCTTATCACTTTTTACCAGTTCCATCTCATAAACAGATGCTATTTCGCGATCGCCTCCCGGCGATTTCTGGGCAAAGACCACCTCCACGCCAAAATCGGAATCTTTCAGATCCTGCACCTCAAGGGTGAGCTCTGCGAGGAATAGGTCACCAAGCTTAAGCTCCTTGCCAGAGTTGCTAAGCAGTTTCTTGTCTACAACCTGAATAGTATCCCAGGCACGCAATACCTTGTTTTTCCAATAAACCATTGCCCGGGCCGCTTTATAATCATCCTGGTGGAAGTGTGCAGAAGAATCAAACAAAGTATGATAATATTGATTGAAATAATCGTCCATCATGCGCTTGTTGGTATAATGCGGGGCAATGCGGGCGATGTTGTTTTTGATCCACCTGATCCATTCTTCAGGCATGTCTTTGTCGTTGCGGTCATAGAACATGGGCGCAATCTCAGTTTCCAGGGTGTTGTAGATCATTTCCGCATCCAGTTCGTTCTGGAACTCCTGGTTTTCAAAGGTCTTCTCTTCCTTGAGCTGCCAGCCTGCTTCTTCTACATAGCCTTCTGCCCACCAGCCATCCAGTACGCTGAAATTCATTACGCCATTCAACGTTGCTTTCTGTCCGCTGGTACCTGATGCTTCCTGGGGCCGGGTAGGCGTATTCAGCCAGATATCGACTCCTTTGACCAGTTCGCGACCGAGCTCCATGTCATAATCTTCCAGGAAGATGACCTTGCCAAGGAACTCCTTCCTGCGGCTTACCTCAAGAATGTGCTTGATCAGTTCTTGTCCGGCTTTATCAGCTGGGTGCGCTTTCCCTGCATAAATAAACTGTACTGGCTTGTCAGGATCATTTACAATACGTGAAAGGCGTTCCAGGTCATTAAACAGCAGATGGGCGCGTTTGTAGGTGGCAAAGCGGCGGGCAAAACCTATGGTAAGAGCCTTGTCATCCACGGCATCCATCAGCTGATAGATCTTGCGCGGGGTTTCCTGGCGGCGCGAAAGGTTTTGGAGCATCCTGCGTTCAAGATATTGCAGCAGGTTCTTCCTGTTTTTATTGCGCAGGTCCCAGATTTGTTTGTCAGGCACATCGTAAATCTTCTCCCATACACGTGGGCTGCTGATGTCTTTGAGGAAGTCCTTGCCAAAGGTTTTGCGATAGAGCTCCTGCCAATCGCCGGCGGTCCAGCTGCCATAGTGGACACCATTGGTGACGTGCCCGATATGGATCTCATCAGGAAAGTAGCCGGGGTAGAGGTCCTTGAACATGTTCCGCGATACCTTGCCATGGATGAGGCTCACCCCATTGACGTGCCGTGCCAGTTTGGCTGCCAGCACGCTCATGGAATAATTTTCTTCGGGATTTTGTGGGTTCATCTTACCCAGGCCCATGAAGGTTTCCCAACTGATGCCAAGCCGGTCGGCATAATGTGGCATGTAGGTACGCAGCATGTCTTCGCTGAAAAAGTCGTGTCCGGCCGGAACTGGTGTATGCGTAGTAAAGAGGCTGCTGGCGCGCACTACCTCCATGGCTTCATGGAAGCTAAGTTTGTCTTCCTGGACATACTTGCGCAAGCGTTCTAATCCGGTAAAGGCCGCGTGGCCCTCATTGCAGTGATAGACATCCGGTTGCAGGCCGAGCGCATCCAGCAAACGGATGCCGCCGATGCCCAGGAGGAACTCCTGTTTGAACCGGTTTTCCCAATCGCCCCCATAGAGCTGATGTGTTACAAAGCGGTCCACCGGCTGGTTTTCCGAGATATCGGTATCAAGCAGGTAAAGGGGGACCCTCCCCACATCGATTCGCCATACGCGGGCGTGCAGGGTGCGTCCTGGGAATCCAATGCTGATCTTCACCCGCTTGCCATCCTTGTCGCGCACCGGTTTGGCAAACATCCGGGCAAAGTCGTGCGGGTGGTAGGTGTCCAGTTGCTCTCCTTGCACGGACAAGCTCTGTGTGAAATATCCGTAACGGTAAAGAAGTCCGATGCCCACCATGTCTACATTGTCGTCGCTGGCTTGCTTAAGGAAGTCACCAGCCAGCACGCCGAGACCGCCCGAATAGATCTTGACATTCTCATTGAGGCCGTATTCCATGGAAAAATAGGCGATCTGTTTTGTCTTTTTCTGTTTGCCTTCCTCCATATAAGTGCGAAACTTCTTTTCTACCTCGGCATATTTTTTCATGAAAGCTTCGTCTTCGGTGAGGCGTTCATACTCTTCCATCGACAGGGCCTCCAACATCTCTACGGGGTTTTTCTCACAGGATTCCCATAAATCGGGGTCAATGCGCTGGAAGAGCCTTCGTGCATCGTCATTCCAGGACCACCAGATGTTCTTGGCCATCTCTGGCAGTGAGTTCAGTTTTTCCGGCACACTGATGCTGACACTTATCTTTTTCCACTTGGGTTTCATACTTTCAACAGGGGGCATAGCTACACTTCTTATGGGTTGTTTTTTGTCTTTATATTGATGATAACGTGCTCCGGAATTCTCCAGTGCCAAGGCAAAGGCTTCCCTGTAAGCACCGATCTGCTGGTCCCATAACACGGTCTGTGCAATCTCTTTAGACTGGATACGGCCTGGGATCATGTGTGTATGGCAGAGCGGGGCAGCCTGATCCTCTTCTCCGGTTAACCCATCCTTATCGGCCTGCATGGCCCATTGAGCAAGAATTTTCGTCATCTCAGCCACGGGTTCTTCGCCTTCCTCATCGCCACGCGGGATCAGTTTAAGGGCTTCGCTGCTCTCCGCTTCCTGATCTTCCACCCATTTGCCAAAGCCTGAGAGGGTGGTGGATATGCTGGGCACTTGCATCACAAGGCTTTCCATTGGCGTATAACCCCAGGGCTCGTAGTAGGAGGGGAATGCGGTGGCATCAAAGCCGGTAAGGAGGTCAAAATAGCTCATCTGGAAGATGCCGTCATCGCCATTCAAATAGGCAGGGGTGAAGATGACCTTCACCTTGTTCTCCGGCTGGTTCATCAATCCAGCCGCACGCAGGCGCTGCATGATGGCGTCGTGTTCGGGATCTGCCAGCATGTGCGTCAGGTGTTCTTCGGCAATGGGTTTTTCAAAATCCGGGTTTTGGATCCTGGCTGGCAATTCTTTCCTGAAGCCGGTCTGGTTGCCTGGCACCATGATGAAGGCGAGCAGTGGCTTTTGTAAATCCTGTGCATTTAACCTGCCCAGGGCATCGATGAAGATGTCGATGCCTTTGTTGCGAAACTCATACCTGCCGCTGTGGCCGATCAGAAAGCTGTCTTCGGGCAACTCTTCCTGGAGCAGGCCCCTGGCCACGTCCAAAAGTCGTTTTCTGGCTGCCTTGCGGGTCTTGCCCAGTTCTTCATCCGGAATCAGCATCTCGCGACTGATTCCATTGGGTGTGATCACCTGGGGCTGCTTGCCTAACACTTTTTTACATTCATCGGCAGTCCCCTCCGAGACGGTAGTAAACACATCGGCTTGCGCTGCGGCAACCTGTTCCAGGCTGTGTTTGGACAATACCCCCAACTCATTGGCTTTTGCACCAGCGTCCAGGTTTTCCAGCTGCTGATAAAGGTTCTGGCCGTGTCCCGAGATAGACCTTCCCACCACGGTGGCGTGGGTAGTAAAGATCGTCCCTGCCTGGGGTACACGATCTTTAAGGTAAAGCACGCCAGTACCGGCCATCCACTCATGAAAATGAGCAATTAACTTGTCGTGGGCAGTAAGGTGGAAGTCGTAAAAGCTTTCAATGACCTGTCCGGCAGCATAGCCAAACATGGCCGGTTCAGTATAGTCCCACTGGCCGCTTAAGGAATTTAAGCCAAACTTCAACCAGTAATCAGAAAAGATGTCATCTTTTTTGCCAAAAAGCGGGGTAAAGTCCACAAGGATGGCAATCGGATTTCCGGGTACTCGCCAGCGACCAAGGCGCACGTGGATTTGCTGCTGTGCGGCATGCTCACGCCATGACCTGAACAGGTCAGGGTCTTCCTCAAATTCCGGGTTCTGGTGTATTTCCTTCCACACGTCCGGACCAATACAAATGTAATTGTCTTTTTGCTCTGCTGTCAGGATGGGTGCCTTGGTACTGATCACGGTATGAATACCGCCGATCTTGTTCGCCACTTCCCAGCTCACTTCAAAGATATAATCCGGGATCATCTTATCTTCTTTCATAAACAGTCAATATTTTAGTCAACAAAAAAGCACGTGAAATTACAAAAAATGTTGCAAAGTGGGAGTGAGAAATTGTTGTTCGTTGGTTTTGTGTAAATTAGGTATCTTCCCATGGGAAGAAGGTTGAAAAGGCAAAAAGTCGGATGGTCGAAAAGTCAGGGTATGCGATTGTTTTGACGTGAAGTGATGGTTTTCGTAAGGACAAAAGGACGAAAGTTTGAATGGTCTGGTTATGAGGATTTTTTGGGGTGGAATGATGGCTTTTGTACTGCAAAGATTTGATTATAGGAGGATATTGACGAAAGGACGGAAGCCCGGTGGCTAAAACAAACCATCGGGCTTCCGGTCAAAAGAGATATCAGGGCAGGGGTTATTGCTTCATGATCTTTTTTGTGCCGATGCGGCCGTCCATAAACTGCAGCTGGATGAAATAGATGCCTGGCTGCAATTCATTGGCTGGGATGAGCACATCCCCTTCAGGTGCCTGCACTTCACGTACCAACTGTCCCTGTGCATTGATCAGCTGCACCATTTCCAGGTTTTCCGCAACTGAAACACGGATGTGATCGTGGAATGGGTTGGGATAGACAATGAAGTCTTCACCGTCAATTTCCGGCACGCTCACCCACACTTCAAAGTCATCCCAGTCGCGGGCAGTTACCTGGATATTATCCTGGTATTGGTGCACAAGCACGACAACGGTCTGTTCCTGGTGCGGGATCTCATCATCAATGTAATCGGCATCAAAAAAAGCCGTACGGAATTCTCCACTGCCGCTAGGATCGTAGATAGTGTAGTTTGTTCCGGTGTCGAAGGTGCTGCCGGCATCTTCAAAGGTCACCATGGTCAGTTCAACCAGCATGGCCTGATCATCCGCTGTAAGGTCAGCCAGCTGGCGATGTTCCGGTGTTAACTCCAGACCTGTAGAGATTGCTTCACCCGGATCATCCATGGGTACAAACTGCAGCATGTTGTTGTGTTCGGTCAGCATGCCGGTGATGCCAGTGATACCGTCATATCTTTCATATATGGTGGTAATGACTCCATCATCATCGTCAATGAGGATGGCGGCTGTTTCATCCTGGATGAATTTCTGGTTCCGGTAATCCATCTGATACGTGAGGATCGCTTCTCCTGTCAGGGTATATGGCGTGTCAAGTGCGCCTGCACGCAATGCGGCAATATTTTCCATCTCCCCAGGTTCATCTTCATAAACTTCGACGCGCACGTTGTCGAGCAGGATATGTTCATCGGAAGTATTTCTTACAGAAAAGATAAACTCGCCAATATCGCTTGTATTAACGGCAGAAACCAGTTGAGCGTGTTCTTTCCAGCTGTCCGGGTCGGCATCTATGTAGCTATTGTATGGTGCATAACCATGGCTGGTTTCGCGGTCATCGAACAGTCCCGTGCGGATTTCGCCTTGTCCCTTTATCCAGAAGGTGATCTGATAGGTGAGGCCTTCTTCTAGGTTGACATGTTGGCTGGTAAAGCGCCGGTGACTGTCCGAATCATTTACAAGCTGCACTGAAAAGCTTCGGGTATAGACATCCGCCTCATACTGGTTCACCTTGTCCGCCCCAATATTGGATTTTTCGCCATACCAGCAATCAGGTAATCCGTTCGTCCAGTGTTCAAAATCGCCATTGCATATGATTGCATCAGGATCCTCCATGATCTCGGTGGTGAAGGTCCACATCAGGGGATCAGCGACCCCCTCAAAATAGTTGCCGGCAATATCAACGATGGCGTCATCATCGACATGCACATAATAAGTGGTTTCATGATCCAACTCTTCGTCTATTTGTACGTGCACTTCATCATCTGCCATCGTCACCTGGTCTCCGTCTGCAGGAATTTCCAACACGAGATCGTCATCATCGTGGCGATAGATCGCGATATGACCATCACCGGCAAATACGTCCTCATCAAAAAACATTTTTAGCGTGGGCTCCAGGCCAATGTTTTCGCTGCCACTTTGCGGCTCCTTGTCTGTCAGGCTGGGGTCAACATCATCAATGATTTCAAAGCGTTCCGATTCTTCGAAGAAGGAGGGATCGTTATTATCCGAAACCCGGAAGAAATAAGAGCCATGTGCGCCATTGGGCACCTCGAAGGTGATCTCTTCCTGGTCTCCTGGAAGCACTTCACTGTAGTAAGGGTCATCCTCACCCTCCCTGAATCGTTCAAAGAGCAGCTCAGAAATGTTTTCAGCTTCCCAGCTGAATGACACCTCATCATAGGTATGAAAAGTGTCTCCTTCCTCAGGTGTGAGAATGACAATGGTACGTTCTACATCCAGAGCCTGGGCCACATACTGTCCGATGTTGATCCTGCCATTGTTGGTATCCCCACCACCAGTAATCCTAAGCTGAAATTCTTCCGCATCAAAACTTTTGGGTCCATCGGGAAAGACATACGCATACTCCTGGTAGACCTGGTATTCATCAAACCAATCCTTATTGATGGTAATGAGGGTTTCCCAACTGTCTCCTCCATCCAGACTGATTTTTAGATCACGTTGTTCGCCGCTGCCATCCATCCAGTCGCGCAGTTGCAGACTGAAACCAGTCATCTCACTTACGTTGGCAGTGTTGTAAAGAGTAAATACATCACGGTCACGAAAAGCATAAGGTGAATCATCATAGGTTTCCTCGTGACCGGGTGTGCCTCTAACCGCCGATGTGCTATGAAAGAACCAGTCGCCCTCCGCATAGGTTTTTTCATTATATGCACCCCAGGCTCCTCCCGGATTATCCCAGTTCTCTTCATGCCCGAATGTTGTGGAAAAAAGTTCGTCGGCTATTACCGATGAGCTGAGCATCAATAAAATAATAAAAATGCCAGCTACTTTTGTGAATATAAATATTTTCATAAATCAATGCGTTTTATGGTTAAAATAAGTTGGATTGTGGCAACAATTAACCATAAAGATAAAAAAACTCACGGAGAAGTGCTTGGACTGGATAATTTATGCTTATAATGCAAGGATCATCACAAAATCTTACTATGAAACCTCCATGCCAAAGAATTGACAGACAGGGGAATGATTATCTAATGCTGGTTTGGCTTCGCCGAGCTCGCAAGTGCTCGGTTCATGTGCCCGAAATATAAAAATTATAAATACATGAAACGCCCATGACAGGATTTTTGACACACAGGAGGATAATTATTGGGACGTTTCGACATTTCGACATTTTCACATTTTGACATTATTTATAATCACATGAACTGCTTATTCTTGATGCTTCAATAAACATAGTCCGGTATTTAAGATTATTTGCCAGGAGTGGCGGATCCATTCATGTTTTGCACACGTAAAGACAGATCTGACAACACGTTCATGTAATGAATGTAGGCGTCGTAGGGAGAGTTGTATGGGTTGAAATACTTATGCACATCCCCATCTGAAAACCACTTGGTACACATGTAATAGAAATGGTCGCTGGTTTGCAATAGGCGCCAGGTGTGCAGGAGTTTTTCATCTGCGATGCGATCAATGTCTTCTTCAAGCTGGTAAAGTTTTTCAAAGGCTTCATCCTGCAATTCGTTGCCCAGCCATGCGGTGAGATCCCGCTCTTCATCGGCCCAGGATATGGGGTAGGGGACATCCAGTTCCGTTTCAGGCTTTAGCTCAGCGGCCACGATTCCCGGGGTCTTAAAGCGCATCCCGGCTTCTTCTATGGCCAGGCCCGGGAAGGCCTTCAGAAAATCAAAAATCCCTGTTTCCTTCCACTGGTGCTCGCCAAAGGTCTCATAATCCATGAAGAGGTTGATCACATCATCATCGGAGGAAACCTGCTGCAGCCATGACACATACTTTTCAGCCGTCAGGGGCCATTCGTTCCATTCCCTGTTGGAAAACCGGAATGCGATGTCATCGGACAGTCTGAAGTTCTTCAGCAGCAAACGCAAGCCGGGAACCACTGCACTATTGTACAACTTATTCGGACTTCGCCAACCGAGGATATGCTTGGCACCTTCCGTGAGCATCGTGGTATAACCCATTTCATCAACCATTTGTGCAATCTTATTGGAATAGATCAGCTCGGTATTGCGGAATGACACGGTCTTCTGACCAAAAAGATCCCAGATAGCCTGCTCATGCAGTGCAACCTGTGCTTTAAACTCCTTTTTGCTCTTTAATGACACCAGGGAATGTGCCCAGGTTTCCGCCAGGAATTCCACCGACCCGGTGTTGGCCAATTTCTGAAAGCTCTCAATGACCTTGGGCTCATACGCTTTGAATTGCTCCAGCGCCATGCCTGAAATGCTGAAGGCGACCTTGAAGTCATCGCCATACCTTTCAATTAGCTCCAGCAACACCTCATTTGCAGGCAAATAACATTTTTCAGCAACTTGCTGGAGGATAAACCGGTTGGCATAGGCATCAAAATATTGGTCGTGATCACCAATGTCGAAGAACCTGTAGGTCGCCAATCGATAGGGTTGGTGGACCTGGAAATAAAGGCAAATGTTCATGGTTGAAAAATTTGTCTAAAGGTCGAAATTTCTAAAATGTAAAAAAACGGGGCTGGCCAGGTCTGGCCCCTGACAATGCGCGCTATTCATGAAGCATGTGGTGGTAAATTTTTTTCAGCTTATGTGCGGCCTGGTCCCATTTGATGCCCTCCACCTCGTTTTTCCCGTGTTTTTTAAACATGGATCGCAGTCCCGGATAATTGAGCGTACCATATATGGCATCTGCCATGCCATCTACGTCCCAGTAATCCACTTTCAGTGCATGTTTTAGCACTTCAGCCACTCCTGATTGCTTGGAGATGATCACGGGCACATTTGAACGCATGGCTTCCAGCGGGGAGATCCCAAATGGTTCAGATACGGAAGGCATCACATAGGCATCACTCATTCCGTACATCCTGTCTACATCAGCGCCCCGGAGAAAGCCGGTGAAATGAAAGCGGGTACCCATGCCCAACTCGGCCACGCGCCGGATCATGCGCGGCAGCATGTCTCCGCTTCCCGCCATCACGAAACGCACGTTGTCATCACGCTGCAATACCTTGTGCGCCGCCTCTATGAAATATTCCGGTCCTTTCTGGTAGGTAACCCTTCCCAGGAAGGTGACGATCCTTTCAGGAAAATGCTTTGTGGTATCTACCGGTGATTTCTCTGCAGGGGGGTCTACGCCATTATGGACAGTGATGACCTTATCGGGGTCGATTCCATATTTCTTTATCACGGTATCCCGTGTCAGATGGCTCACAGCCACTACCTTGTCAGCGGCCTGCATGCCCGTTTGCTCGATTTCAAACACGGCAGGGTTCACGTGTTGCCCGGACCGGTCAAACTCCGTGGCGTGCATATGCACAACCAAAGGCTTGCCACTTATTTTCCGGGCCTCGATGCCAGCCAGGTAGGTAAGCCAATCGTGGGCGTGGATGATGTCAAAATCGTGTGTTTTGGCAATCTTAGATGCTACGATGGCATATCTTTTTACCTCTTCCATCAGGCTTTTCCCATACCCGCCCGAAAAGGAATAGGTTTTGGCATCCCATTGGAGTTTTTTCACTTGCTGCACCTTTGCAAGTTCGTTGGCCAGCTTCAAATATTCTTCTTCAGTTGCATAGGGCAGGAGGGTAGAGTCGATCTCAAAGAGACTGATTTTGCCGTCGGCAGATTGAAACACCTCGTCATCGGGATGCATTTCTACCCCGGAAGCATTGATCAGTTCCATGCCTTCCCCGGGTTCATCCCCATGAAGTTTGGGCACCACGAAAAGAAGGTCCATCTCTGCCCTGAGCATGGCTTTTGTCAGCCCGTAGCAGGCTGTACCCAATCCACCGGAAATGTGTGGCGGAAACTCCCATCCGAACATCAGTACTTGCATAGCAATATAATTCTGTATGACAAGACAAACCCTATAACTACATCCGCTTCATTTGTTTATATTCCACTGTGCAACCCAAGCGCTGCCTTAACCTCAACCTCAACCTCAACCTCAACCTTCTTACTTACTTCCTACTACTTACTTCTTACTTCCACCATGAGTGAGTGCATTCGTAACACTTCCCCCAGGCTTGGTGCAAAAGAGATGGCCCCGCGTGCATGATGCGGCGGGTCTCCTTCGTATATCTCTGAGAGGGTTCCCACGCCAGCCTCCGTAAGGCAGGGTTCAAGTTCTTGAAATAGCTTTTGGATGGGTACCATGCCATCCGCGCCGTATACCTTATGCCAGGCATGCGCATAAAATCCCAGTGGCCAGAGCCACACCGTTCCCTGGTGGTAAGCGGCGTCCCGGACAAAGGCATCACCCTGGTAGCGACCATGGTATTGCGGATCTTGCGGGGATAAAGAACGGAGCCCGCGAGGCGTCAGCAATTCATGGGCGGATAAATCCAGAATCGATTTGATCTGAAATTTATTTAATGGTGTATATGCAAGGCCCGATGCAATCACCTGGTTTGGACGAATCTGCATGTTTGGCACATCGTGCAGCACATAATCGGCCAGGTAGCCAGCTTCTTCATTCCAGAACGTGGAGATAAAGGCCTCAGCTGTCCGACTGGCAGCGGCCTCCCATTTTGAGATAAATGCATCATCACCAGCAGCATTTGCCAGTTCCAATGCATAGTGGAGGGCATTGTACCACAGGGCATTGATTTCCACTACATAACCAGCACGCGGAGTATGGCAGCGACCATCGCTGACAGCATTCATCCAGGTGAGTGCATCCGCAGAAGGATCAATGAATAACAGTCCGTTGTCATGCATGACAACACCCATTTCAAGGCCTGCGGCATAGGCATCCAGTATTCTTCTGAGCACTTCACCGTATGCATTCCAGATCTCTGGTTTTGATTTTCCTGCACCGCAATATGGAAGCGCGTGGAAAAACCACAGAGACGTATCAGCCGCATTGTATATTACCTGGTCTTTAACATAAGATTCCGGGAAGAGTGGTCCTTCCATCTGGCTAACCATGTGATCGAGAATGGCTTGGCAAATGCCTTCTTGGGGTGCTGCTTGTAACAGTCCGGGCAACGCGATCCATGTGTATCGGCCACTATAGGAGATCCAGGGGAACCCGGCCACCAGCGTGGCATTATTCTCACTGACCACAAAAAACTGGGAAGCCGCATTTCGCAAGCTGTGTAAAAAGGAGTCGCGGGGGATGCGTTTGCTGACCTCAAGGTCAAAAAGCCGCTGCAGGTCAGTATCCGGAACTTCCGAGGCACTTACGCAAAAAATGATGCTTTTCCCTTTATGGATCTCTGCTTCAAAGGTTCCTGGTACCAGGAGGTCTTCGCTTGCATCGTACCCCCTTTCTTCTTCCTGGAAGTAATGAATGCCATGATGCCATTTCGGATGGTGATTATACTTTGCAAGTTCTTCCGATAACTGCATGAATATCCAGGGATATCCATCATACATGCGGACCCGGATGCCCTGGGTGGTTTCTTCGTAGCTGGTGTCGTGGTAGGCATTGGCTTTGCTAAGTTCGTGCATGTTGCGGAATGCAAGGAAGGGCTGAATACGCAGCCGGGTTACTGAACGGGCCTCCACCAGCGTGTAACGGATCAGGACCATGTCAGGGTCAGAAACCAACATGGTTTCCTTAGTCAGCAGCACGCCACCCACACGATAAGTCAATACTGGGAGAAGATCTGCAGAAAAGTCCCGGATGTATTTGTGCCCTTTTGGGTAAAAATGATCTGCAAACTTATTCACACCCAGGTTAAACTCCGCATCACGTTGGATGACTGTTTCGTCGACCTGCGAAAGCAACACGTGATGATCCCCGTCGAGTTGAGGTTGCCTGGTGATTAGTAAACCATGGTATTTGCGCGTATTGCAACCAATGATGCTCGTACAGGAAAAAGCGCCGGATAGGTTGGATCTCACCATCTCCCTGTTCAAGGAATATTCCAGGTTGACCAGCTGTGTTTTATCAAACTGAATGTAAGCCATTAGTGGATTTATGAAAGCAATTTGGTCATTATTTAATTGCTTACTAAGATATGGATTTTTTGGTCACCGTGAGGTTTTTTGTTCAAAGAACAAAAGACGAAAAGACAAAAAGACGAAAAGACAAAATGAATCCTCCATGCCAGGGAATTGACAAACAGGAACATGATTATCACCCATAGTTTTTACCTCTGCGAGCCTCTGCGAAGCCATCAGCGTACCTCTGCGAGAAACCAAAACCACAAAGCATTAATTAATTGTATTTTGTATAGTCATAAATACATAAAAGGATACAGGGTAGCTCTGCATTAGCTATTCTGGGTCATAACGGGCTGCGCCAGTTTCTGCCTCTTGCCAGGCTTTTTCTTCCTGGCGCAGGAGGTCACGCAATCGCTGGCTGATGCTTCTTCCGTGCAGCGGATCAAGTACAGGCTGGCCGGCATTTACCCAGGCAGTAAACCAGAAATCACCCACCGCCCGAACAGCCAGCTGCATTTGTCGTGCAACCATATCGTCCATGCCATCGTGAAACGCCCTGGAAAAGTCCCTGGAATATACCCTGTTGATGGCCTGACCACGGGTTTCGTGCGCGTACCACAGGTCATCCGGCATATGCTGCCTCAAACTGTCAAAAACCAGGTATACGGTATCTACTTTCAGATGGCTGATTTCCACTAACTCCCACGCGCGCTCAAGCGGATCATGAATGTAGGACGCCCGGCCGGTGAAGTAATCATACCGATGTGCATATAGTTCAGGTAAGCGGCTCTCGTAAAATGCATGAATGCCCCGCTCATCGGGTGTCCTTCCATTATAATACTTTGTGGTATGCAGGGGTGTGCAGGCATCGGCAATATAGTGCCCGATATGCGCCGACTGCAGGAGGATATCATCCATGTCGTTATTTCGGAAAGCCCTGGTCAGCCTGTCCATCATCATGTGGATGTGCCAGGGGAGTACACCGTATTGCATCAGGGTGTCTTTTGTGAACTTTTCCACCGCATCATCCCAATTTCTTGGCATCACTTCAAACGGATTGTCCCCAAAGTGGTCAATATCGATGTAATGCCTTGGTGCTTCTCCCTCCACGGCATGTGCCCGGCGGTCGGGGTCAATCGAGCGCTCCGCGAGGAACTCGATGTGGGCTTTGTAAAGGCCTACCATCTCTGGTGGCAAAGTGAATACGGCCATCCTGTTGATTTTCCGGTGGGCGTGAAAGCCAAAGGGATGGGCGTTTGGGACTTGTATGAATAAGCAGAGGATTAAGGTCAGGAATGGGCAGGCAAATGCTTTCATGCAGGATGGAGGTTAAGACCAGGGTTCAGGTTAAGAAAAAAATACCACATGGCATGGTGGCCATATGGTAAAAGTACGACATATAATTTTATTTTAAAGACAAATTAATTTTAAATGTCGTCTTTATTAATTAAGCGGTCATTGTGATAGATGGGAACGACGGAAGTGGCGTCGGGGGTAAGGCTGTATTCAATGATGTCATCCAGGCCAAGTTTTTTAAGGCGATGCCGGTGTGCGGCTTTCTGGATATATGCCACGGGATCAGGGGCAGCCAGTGTCCAGAGATCAACGGCAGCAATGGCTGAATCGCATGTGGTATGGAAGCTGCCCTGGCCCGATTCAATGATTTTTTGCACGGCAGCTCCGGCAAACAGGGTATCTTCCATGCTGAAGCGGTCTTTCCAACCCGCGCAGAAGATGACTACGTCCTTTTGGGCAGAAACGGCATGGTCACAAACGGCAGAAAGATTGGTCAATGCACCGATCAGCACCAGGTTATCGCCTGCCGAAGCCATGCGGATCGCCCGGGTGCCATTCGTGGTATTCATGGTCAGCACCTTTCCACGCAAGGCTGGATCCATGAAGTTATAAGGAGAGTTGCCGAAATCTGCACAATCAAGTGTCTTTCCATCCCGCTCACCTGCACAAATGTATCCTCGGGCCTTGTAGTCCTCGCTTTCGGCGATGGTCTCCAGTGGAATGATTGCCCTCACCTGGTTTTCGAATGCCGCACACATCGCCGTGGTGGCCCGGAACACGTCGGCCACGATCACCAAAGCCCTTTCGGGTGCAAACAAATGCCAGGAAAGGGGCGAATAACATACACGCACACTGTAGTCGCCAGATTCATTATACATAGGCAAAAAAGTCTAAAGGTCGAAATGTCTAAATGTCGAAAGGTCCCTGCTTAACACTTCATCTCCGCAGCCCAGTTGCTGCAGCTACCACTCAGCCTTAATCTTAGCCTCAGCCTTAGCCTTAGCCTATTTATCTTTTTTGTAAAATGGCAGCTTCACCACTTTGGCTTTGAGAAGTTTTTTACGCACTTCGATGTAGACTTCCGTGTCTGCCTTATTGAAGGGCTTTTTGATGTAACCCATGCCGATGGGCTTTTTAAGTGTGGGAGACATCGTACCTGATGTCACTTCACCAAGGGTATTGCCTTCCGCATCCTTGATAGGGTATCCCTTACGGGGGATGCCTTTGTCGAGTAACTCAAAGCCTGCCAGGCGACGGGTGGTCCCTTCGGTTTTTTGTTTCAGCAGTTCTTCTTTATTCACAAAATCCTTTTCATCCTTGAATTTGGTGGCCCATCCAAGGCCTGCTTCGATGGGAGAGGTCGTCTCGTCGATGTCATTGCCATAGAGCAACAGGCCGGCTTCCAGTCGCAGCGTGTCGCGTGCAGCCAGGCCGATGGGTTTGATGCCAAACTCCTGGCCTGCCTCCAGCACGGCATCATAGATTTTCATGCCATCCTTCTTGTCGAAATAGATCTCACACCCGCCGGAGCCGGTATACCCGGTATTGGAAAAGATCACATCATCCACCCCGGCAAAATGCATCACTTTAAAGGTAAAGAAGGGCATCTCTTCCACATTCTCATCCGTGAGCTTTTGCATGGCTTTCATGGCGAGTGGCCCCTGCACAGCTAGCTGGGCAATGTCATCCGAGGCATTTCGAAGACTGGCTCCGATCTTTTCATTTTGTTTATTAAGCCATTCCCAGTCTTTCTCAATATTGGAAGCGTTCACCACCAACAGGTATTTTTCCGCATTGAAACGGTATACCAGGAAGTCATCCACAATGCCTCCTTTATCGTTCGGGAAGCAGGTGTACTGGACTTTTCCGTCGATCAATGCCGCAGCATCGTTGGAGCTCACCCATTGCACCAGGTCGAAGGCCTTGGGTCCTTCAACCCAGATTTCGCCCATGTGCGATACGTCAAAAACTCCCAGTGCATTGCGCACGGTTTCGTGTTCTACATTCACGCCTTCGAACTGCACGGGCATGTAAAATCCTGCAAAAGGCACCATTTTGGCGCCCATCTCCTCGTGTTTTTCCTTAAATACGGTGGTCTTCATACGCTAAAATATTGTCAAAATGTCAAAATGTCTAAAGGTCAAAATGTCTGGCCATTAAAAGAACAATGTCGCAAAAATAACAAAATAGATAGATCCTTGGTTCACTGTGCCTCTTCTCCATGGAGCAGAAACAACAGGAGGAGCTCCAAAACGGGAACTCCTCCTGCATAACGGGGCAATGGTAAACGAGTTAGTCGATGGTTTCAATGAAGTTTACCAGCTCAAACTGCGGAGGATCGCCGGCTTCCGTGACGATGTATTCTGCCTCGGGGAAACGGCGCACCCAGTTGTCGGCGAAGGTCTCAAAACGAACAAAATAATGCACGTCCAGGCCACCGAGCTGCGGTTGCGCATCCGGGTAGTTGTGTTGCAGCAGTTTGATGATCCCTTCCTCTTTGATTCGTCTGATCATCTCATCCATCACGGCATCTGTTCCTTCATTTTCGTATATCTCGCCCAGTTCAGGATCGGCATACTCATCGTTTTCAAGCTTATCCAATCGTCTTCCAATGATGCGGATGTCAAAGTTCTGATAGAAAACACTTGCGCCATAGTAGTAGCCAAAGTCATCCCACTGGAGCTCCTGGTGTCCAATGGGGTCTATATCTACCAGGTATTGATAGTCCTGGCGGTCAAGCGTAAAGATGACCGTGGGGTCAAATGCCCACCCGGCATCTCCAAAAATGTATTGCTCCGTTCTTTCCTGGATATAGGGGATCATTTCCCAGCGAAGTCCATCAAAGATAAATTTGTCGATTTGGTCTACCGTCTGGCTGCCATCAAAGTAGCGATATTTGATTACTTTTTCAGCATCCGGAAGTGCCATCGGGAACTTATTTTTGAGGAAGACAGGAATCAACACTTCGGGTGGATCATCTTCTGACAAATTGTTGAAGGAAGCTACGCTGCCACCAAAGTGGTCATAGTCTTCCGGGGTCATCTCGTATCCGACGTAAGGTACATTTTCACGTGTTTCGACGAGGCTCCATTCTCCTTCGGTCAGCTCATAGGTATCCTCATTGGTAACCACATCGCCTTCCAGTTCATATGCGTAGATGATTTGCAACTGGTCTTCTTCCTCCGCATCAGGATAATGTCTGTCAAGGAGGTCAGGCACATACTGGTATGCCGGAACTTCCGGTGTAAAGTAACCGGCCGGGATCCCAAGGAAGGCATAATCCTCATCGGTCAGCTCATATCCAAACCCGGCATCCAGCCAGTCCGGATGCAGCATCAGGTGATTGAAAGTCACATTGGCCGCACTGCCATAACTCAGGGTTACATATCGGTTGGCAAGGATATCTGGAACATGGTCCATGGCTGGGAGGGTATCGTTGAAGGCATGGTAATCTGCAACAACCCCACCAATACGATTGTAATCTGTTGCAGTCAGGGTGTATTCGATATTTTCGCTATGGGGTGGTATGTCCGCGTCCATTTTTTCATAAAGGTCTTCATTGGGGTCGCATGCCTGGAACAGGAAAGCCGCGGACAAGGCAAGCAGAAGGCTTATTTTGTTTAAATTGTTCATGATGTCAAATCGCTTAAAGTTCATAAATCAGCCTGTTAAAACCTGACCCTTAGGGTAGTGGTCCATGACCGCCCCCAGCCATAGTAGACCAGGGCGGTATTGTGATCAAACGATCGTCCATCCGTGGCATCTCGGATGGCTTCCGTGTCAAACACGTTGTTGACGTTGGCAATGAGCGTAGCATTCAGACCGGCAATTTCAAAGCGATACCGCATGTTCACGTCCACCAGTTGGTAGGATGGCATTTGCCAGGAGTCTGTTCCGCGCGTGTCAAAATCACCGCGTTCTGTCGGCTCAAAATCTGCAAAGAGCCGGTCGAAGTGATTGGCATCAAATCCGATGCGCAAGTTGTCAAGGACTTCATAACTTACGCCCAGGGCGGCAGTGGTTTGAGCACTGTTACCGACCATGAGGCCTCCAGCATACACTTCGATGCTGTCGATGAAGACCTGCTGGTCGTCATAGATCTCGGCCGTGAGGTCATCCTGCCACTGCCAGTCGCCATAGGAGAACATCGCGCGCACCTCAAGTTTTTCTGTGGGGCGCAGGGTGGCATCTATTTCAATGCCCTGATGCAATGCGTTCAAGCCGGTGATGTTCGCAATGACGCCTTGTCCGAGGTTTCTGACCAGTGCCCTGTCCAGCCACTCGGTGCGGTAAAGAATGACGTTGGCGGCAGCTAGCGGAGTTCTTAATCCATACCCTACCTCAGAAGAAAAAACTCTTTCATGACGTACATCTTCATTGATGATGTTGGTATGCCCCACAAAGGCCCACCGGAAGAAGGGTGCACGGGTAAAATAACCTGCGTTGGCAAACACGTTGTGATTGTCTGTTAGGTTGTAATTTGCGCCACCCTTAAGGCTCCAGGCAAAAAAGTCGACCCAGTCGGTCTGCTGCATGGGGTCATCATCCGCGTGATCAAAGTAATCCGTGCGGCGGTAGTTTGTCAAGGAACCCGTTGTTGAGACGAAAGCAGAATACTCATCCGTGGTGTATTCGGCCTGGGCAAAGAGGCCTCCCCACATGACTTCTCCCAGGTTATAATAATTAATCTTATCACCTTCTTTTAATCTTTCTGAACGATCCTGGTTGATATCGCTGAAATCTTCAAAATGGCTACCCCCAAGGAGGTTGGTAATTTCCTGGTAATGATAGCCTTTGTAATAACGAAGGTCCAGTCCACCGGTAAGCGTGATGTAATCATCGTATTCGTGCTGCAGGGTGGACAGCACGCCATACCAGTCGTGGCTGTTTACGGCCATTGCCTTGATGGCCTTTGACCCCGTTTCGGAAAGGGCATTCTCGGCCATCACCGCGTCAAAATCCAATAAGCCGTTGGGAGTAAGCTTAGTAGCATCGGTGGGCAGTCCAGTGTCGCGATTGTACTCCAGCCAGTCACTGCGTTCTCCTACAATCCTTCGGCCGCCGCCTGAGGAAATGGAGACATAAGCTGCGGTAGACAATGTGGTCTGGTCATCGATGGACCAGTAGTGGTTCAGGGAGATCTGCGGTTTATGATATTGGTTGAAAGAAGCGCTGATCTGTTCGCCGTTCATCACACCCAACGAGGGGTTGTAACGAATGCCATCCGGTTGGTCGCGATAGGTCTGGATGCGCATCCTCGGCCAGCGCTGGTTGTGCCACTGGGGCGCCCCGAAGGCAGTCAGTGAGAGGGTATGGTTCCTGTTCAACCGCTTGGAGACATTCAGAAAATATGACCAGCCCTCAAAGTCCAGGCCCCTTACGAAACCTTCACCGGTACGTCTGCCGCCGAGGGCGGTAACAGCCCAGCCGTTGTCCATCATGCCTGTGGAAAGGCTGACCGACTCCTGGCGGTATCC